>CAIRSA010000510.1 GCA_903881085.1 uncultured Acidobacteriia bacterium | reverse complement strand
GATGCACTCCCTTGCTGCGGAAAATCCGCAAGGCGACCCGGTCAGACTCTTTCAGTCGCAATTCAGTCTGCTTCATGCATCCATAATGATGCTTCTGTATTAAGTTGTCAATGTACTAGTTCCAGAGGGGATCTCCGCCGGATTGTGGGAGAGGCTGTCAGGGCCGGAGCGGTTCTATGTGCGGATGTTGGACATCGAAGCGGGCGGGGCAAAAAAGCTCGATAGCTACCAGAACTTCGCGAAGGCGTTCCGCTATGGGGATTACACTGCGGTGATGGCTTCGTTGAAGGCAAACGATGCGCGGCTGAAGACTGCGGCAGAGTTCAAGCGGTCTGAATTCGAAGGCGAGTTTGGAAAGAGTCCACTGCGGGCCGTCTTGTATGTACTGTATGAGCTTCAGCAGGAGGTAGACATCGACGAGGCGATCGGTCATCTGCGTGACCTTGTACCAGGGTTTATGAGCAAGCGGGAGGACCTGATGGCGCTGGCGACTGCTATCGCTGTGATGCGGGAGGCGAAGGTACCGGAGGAAGCTCAAGCGGCGCGCATTCTTTACAACAGAATCAAGAATCAGCGGCTGGGATAAGGGATGCTCAATCGATTCAGTTCCCGCAGCGGACGCCTGAGCCATGTATTCCTGAAGGATCGCCTGGCGGATGCTAAGTGTTACCGCAGGATTGCGGGCTACTTCCGCTCGTCCATCTTTGAACTGGTGGACGAGGAGATTGCCGGAATCGACTGCATCGAAATCGTTTGCAACAGCGATCTGGATCCGCGCGATATCAAAGCTTCGCGACTGGCGCGCGAGTCGGCGCTGAAAGAGAAGTGGAACGAGGGGTTCGATGAAATTGATTCGCTGGGCAACCGTAAACGGTATAAGCGGCTGTATGAATTGCTGAAGAGCGGCAGGGTGAAGGTTCAGGTTGTGTCGGCGAACGATGCCCCGTTCCTGCACGGCAAGGCTGGTGTGATTGAGAGGCGGGATGGGTCAAAGACATCGTTTATCGGCAGCCTGAATGAGACGCGCGAGGGGTGGCAAGAGCATTACGAGATTGTTTGGGAGGACACGTCAGCGGAGGGCGTGGCCTGGGTAGAGGCCGAGTTCAGGTATTTATGGGATCGGAGCGTCCCACTCCCGGATGCAATTGTTGAAGAGGTGGGGCGGCTTTCGCGAAAGGTGGAGGTGGAGCTAGAGACGCTGGAACCGGCGGACATTGCGGCGGCGGCACTGGTCGAAGCTCCGCTGTATCGTAAGGGCGAGGAACTGAAGCCGTGGCAACGCGCCTTTGTGGGGATGTTTCTGGAGCATCGGGAGAGCTATGGCGCGGCGCGATTCGTGTTGGCCGATGAAGTTGGCGTGGGGAAGACGCTATCGCTGGCAACGGCTGCGATGGTGGCTTCGCTGATGGGCGATGGCCCTGCGCTGATACTTGCTCCGGCGACACTGGTCCAGCAGTGGCAAGTAGAGTTGAAGGATAAATTGGGCTTGCCTTCGGCGGTGTGGCTTTCCAGTGCGAAGGCTTGGCAGGACGCGAACGGTCATATCATTAAGACTCGCGGGGCGGAGGACATCCGGCGGTGCCCGTATCAGATCGGCATCGTATCGACTGGCCTGATTGTGCAAGGGGCAGTGGAGGCGCGGACGCTGCTGGAGTGCAAGTTCGGGACCTTGGTGCTGGATGAGGCGCACAGGGCGCGAAAGTCGAGAGGGATCACCGCCAGTGGACATCCGAACCGGCTGCTTGAGTTTATGCTGCGGGCTGCACCGAGGGCGAAGCATGTGCTTCTGGGGACGGCCACTCCGGTTCAGACTGACGTGGAGGAGTTGTGGGATCTGCTTGAGGTTTTGAACCAGGGTGCCGACTTTGTGCTGGGGCGGTTTGGCAGCCAGTGGCACAGGCCGGTGACGGCGATTCCGGTGTTGACCGGGCGAAAGGTGATTACGGAGGAAAGCGATGCATGGAACTGGCTGCGGAATCCGTTGCCTGCGAAGCGGGAGGATGCACTATTCGACCTGATCCGCAGCGATCTGCGGATCAAGCCAGAACGGTTTTTCACTGATAAACCGGTCACGGAGCTGGACGATTTTACGCGGATGGAACTGCGGGACGCGATTGAGGGGCGCGTGGAGGGGGTTGGGTTCCTGCAACGCAACAATCCAATATTGCGGCATACGGTTTTACGCAAGCGGGCAGAGCTGGAAAATATGGGGCTGCTTGACAGGATCGCGGTGGACATCTGGCCCGGTGATAATGAGAATCCGGCGATGTTTCAAGGGCTGGCGCTGCATACTTCGGCTGAGTTTGACGAGGCATACGGAGCGGCGAGAGATTTTTGCGCCGCGCTGAGGCGGCGACAGCCTTCGGCTGGGTTCATGCAGTCGATGATGCATCAGCGGATTTGTTCGAGTGTGGCAAGCGGCATTGCGACGGCAAAGCGGCTGTTGGAGAAGCGTCCGGCGTTTGGCGTGGAGGGTGAGGATGAGCCTGTGCCGGACGCGGAGATGCGCGAACTGATGGAGATTGTGGATGCGGAGCGGTTCTACCTGGAGGAAATCGTCGCATGCTTGAGCCGCCGGCCGACTGACCCGAAGCTGGACGCGGTACTGCATTTTCTGTTGGAGCGGGATTGGCTGAATTTGGGCTGCATTATTTTCAGCCAGTATTACGATACGGCGTATTGGGTGGCGGAGAACCTAACGGCGCGGCTGCCGGGTGAGCATGTCGCACTGTACGCCGGGGCCAATAAATCTGGTGTTTTTTTCGATGGTGAGTGGCGGGATGTGGCGCGCGAAAAGATCAAGGAAGGCGTGCGCGACCGTAAGTTGCGGTTGCTGGTGGCGACGGATGCGGCTTGCGAGGGCTTGAATCTGCAGACCTTGGGAACGCTGATCAATGTGGATTTGCCTTGGAACCCTTCGCGGCTGGAGCAGCGGTTAGGGCGCATTAAGCGGATCGGGCAATCGCGCCAGAAGGTGGACATGTTGAACCTGGTCTATGCGGAAACCACCGATGAGAAGGTTTACCGAGTGCTGTCGCAGCGCATGCGGAACAGGTACGATTTGTTCGGGTCGTTGCCAGATACGATTGAGGACGAATGGATCGATCACGTGGAGGATCTGGAGGAGTATCTCTCGCAGTTCACGCAGAAGAAGAAGCAGGCGAATGCTTTCGATTTGCGGTATGGGAAGACGGTGATGCCGGAGGGACCGGGGTGGGAGCTTTGCGAGAAGGTGCTGTCGCGGCGGGATGTGGTGGAGCGGCTTTCGGCGGCTTGGTAGGCTCCCAGTGTCTTGTGGTTTCCTGTATACTAACGAACGTAGAACCACGGAAATGTTTTAACCCATGAGCGAGGAAAGACGCGTACGCGATCCGATTCATGGCTTCATCCGCCTGTCAGGCGATGAGGCAGACCTGGTTGAAACGCCAGTTTTTCAGCGGTTACGAGGCATTCGCCAACTTGCGATGGCGAACATGGTTTATCCAGGGGCGCTGCATACGCGGTTTGACCATACCCTGGGTGTTTTTCATGTCACAAGTCTGCTGTGCGACGTTTTTCAGTTTCCCGATGACGATGAGCGGCTGGTGCGGCTATCGGCCCTGGTTCACGATCTTGGGCATGGTCCGTTTTCACACGTCTCCGAGGGGGCACTGGAGATTTTCGCCGATCGCGCTAAGCTGAAGGACCGGCTCAAGGGTGACAACGCGGCGAAGATCCATGAGTTGCTGACGCAGGACTTGTTACGTTCCGATGAAAACATCAGGCACCTGATCGGCGGGAGCACCATCGAGAAGATTATTGCTTTGTTGTCGCGGGGATATGGCGAGCCGATCCTGCGATCCGTGGTTTCAGGGCCGCTGGACGCGGATAAGCAGGACTATCTGCTGCGAGATACCTACTTTTGCGGCGTCAAGTACGGTATTTTCGATCTGCAGCAACTTCACCGGGAACTGCAAAGCGAAGAGGATCCTTCCGATGGGAAACAGCTGATGATCTCATCGGATGGCGTCCATGCTCTGGAACAGTTTGTGCTGGCGAAGTATTATCTGACGGCACAAGTTTACAGTCATCGGGTCAGGCTGATCACGGACAATATGATCGTGCGAGCGATCACCCTGGGGATTGAGGATGACCAGATCGAGGAGTTAGGCGCGCTGTACAGGTATGACGGAAGCGAAGAGTTTGTGCGGAACTATATGGATTGGGACGATGCGCGCTTTCTGCTGACGTTCGGCGATGCTAAGCTGAAAGGTACCTACTGTCAGGAAATTGTGGCCGGGCTGCGTTCGCGCAAGCTGCTGAAGCAGGTTTTCGATGCGGAGATTGCGGCCTTGCCGGAGTCGTGTCAAGAGGTTGTCCAGGACATCACGAAGCCGAAGCACCGCGGACTGCGGCGGAAGTTGGAGCAGCAGATGGCGGAGGTTATACAGAGTGCCGGGTTCCGGCTCAAGTGCGGATGCAAGGATGCTTCGAACTTCGTGGTGGTTAACGCTTATTCGCAGAAGTCGGTGCGGGCGCAATCGAGAAACGACGAAGGGCCGATTTTGGTCCGGCAGGGCTCTCGGGTTACGACGTTTGAAGAGGCCTCCACTTTGTTCAAGTCGATTAATGAAAAGATGATTCGGGCGAATTTTGCGCTTTATGCGCCTGTTGAGCATGCGAATCCTGCAGAGCGGCGGAAGATGCAGACAAAGCTGCGCGAACCGATTTTGAAATGTCTGGAAGGATTTGGAAATGGAAAATGAATTGTTGGCTCGTGATGTGTTGGTGCTTGCCTACAAAGCATTCGAAGGAGACATGCGAGGCAAGACCCTGCTGCAGAAGCGGATCTACTTTCTGTCTGTGATGATGGGTATCGATATGGGGTACGAGGCTCATTATTACGGGCCGTATTCGGAAAAGGTTGCCGCACTGAACTCGGAATTGAAATCGCTGGGGTATGTGTCGGAAGCCTCGTCCGCCTACGGCTATGACCAGCGGGGGTTTGAGATGGCTCGCCATGACTTCCGGTTGACCGAGGTTGGGGAGCGGGTTGCGGAGCGGAAGATTGCGGCCCAACCGGAGAATTGGGAGCGCATTCAGCAGGCGGCCGCCGTGCTGAAGAAGGCGGGCGATCTGAATTACATGGAGTTGTCGATTGCGGCCAAGGCTTACTATGTGCTGATCAAACTGCATGGGCGGGCAAAGTTGGAAGACATTTCGGGAATGATTCCTAAGTTTGGCTGGTCGGTTAGCGATGCTGAGTTGCGGAAAGCGACGGAGTTTCTTTCTAAGGCAGAACTGGTGGCGCAGCAGTAGGGCTTTCGACGTGCACGCGAACTGGTATTTCGTATGATTACGTATCTGCAGGGAAATCTTCTCACTGCACCGGCGGAGGCGCTGGTGAACACGGTGAATACCGTTGGAGTGATGGGTAAGGGGATTGCCCTCATGTTCAAAGAGGCCTTCCCGGAGAATTTCCATGCCTACCATCAAGCCTGCCTGCAGAAAGAGGTTCGCGTAGGCCGCATGTTTGTTACGGAAAACCATGCACTGAGCGGGCCGAGATGGCTCATCAATTTTCCCACCAAGCAGCACTGGCGGCAGCCTTCCCAGTTGGCGTGGATTGTGGAGGGGCTCGATGATTTGCGGAGGGTTATCGAAGAGAAGCAAATTCGCTCCGTTGCGCTGCCTCCGTTGGGTTGTGGCAATGGGGGATTGGACTGGAATGAGGTGCGGCCTCACATTGAACGGGCGCTTCGTTCGCTGGAGTCTGTCGATGTGATGGTGTTTGAGCCGACGCCGCAATACCAGAATGTTTCTAAACCTACTGGCGTCAGTAAGCTAACGCCTGCGCGGGCTTTGGTTGCCGAGATGGTACGCCGGTATTGGGTTTTAGGCATCGATTGCACTTACTTGGAAGTGCAGAAATTGTGCTGGTTTCTGGAACGTATTATGCAGCGGATGGGTGTGGAAGATCCGTTGGACCTGCGGTTTACGGCCGATCGGTATGGGCCCTATTCGGACCGGCTGCGGCATCTGTTGGATGGTCTGGATGGCAGTTATCTGCATTGCGATAAGCGATTGAGCGATGCCGGGCCTACTGACACGATCTGGTTCGATGAGTCGCGCCGGGGTTATGTGGATTTGTATCTGCGGCAGCCTGCGCATAGCGCGCTGTTGAGCGTGCTGGATCAGACGGCTGATTTGATTGATGGCTTTGAATCGCCTCTGGGTATGGAGTTGCTGGCCACGGTGGACTGGTTGATTGAGCGTGAAGGCTGCGTGGCGACGGTTCCGGCTGTTCGCGACGGGTTGAGCCGCTGGCCGGCTGGGCCGGAGGCCGCGGAACGGAAGTTGCGGTTGTTTAATGAGCGGTTGTTGGGTTTGGCCTTGGGGCGGTTGGCGGAGTGAGGGCGTTGATGAGTGGAGCTGATTGGCGCTTGTGCGGAGGCCGGGCGCTGCTGTCGGACTGAAGTCCTCCGCAGGCTGAAGCCTGCACTACTTCGGCGTTAGCCCGGATTTATCAAATGACGGGATGCAAGGTCACGGCGTGCTCCGTGGCGAATATGCAAGACATGCACGGTTTTGTGCTGGTCTTCGATCTCATAGAGGATTCGGTAGACATGATTGCGGTTGCCAAAGTGAAGGCAGCGTATCGAGCGCCTGGTTTTGGCCTCTTCGCGCGCTAGCGGGCAGCGGGATGGAAGTTCTCGCAGTGAATTCAGGCAGGCGAGTAGTTCTTCGAACCACTCCGGCCCTCTGACAGGGGCCTTTTCAATTATCCAATCATAGATCTGGTTTGCGTCTGCTTTTGCTTTGTCAGATAGAACGACTTGGTAGGCCACGTTTTGCCCGGAATTCCGATTCGAATTGATTCAGTGGTGTTATGCGGCCGGCTTGTACGTCGGCTAGGCCTTGCTGGATTCCATCCAATGCTTCCAGTTCGTCGACGCGGTCTAGAAGTTGTTGGTAGGAAGCTGCGTCCTGGACTACGATTTCTGTTTTTCCTTTGATGGTGAGGTGGAGCGGATTGCCGCTGCCTCGCATCAGGCTGAGGAGATTGCCGGTGTTGCGCTTGAATTCGGTGAGGGAATGGAGTTCTTTGCTGGGGTTTGGCATTGGGGTGTCTGCGCTCATTCCTGGTTTCTTTTTTAATGTAACAGTTTTGGGGGGTGGGGGAGAGGTGCAGGGGGAACTATCCGGAAAATCCGGATAGTTCGTGGGTGGTATGGGGGCACCGCTCGCTTGCGCTTGCGGTGCGAAGTTAGTAATAGGACAGGCGAATCCTCCTTCGCTAAAGCTTCGGCGGACAGGTCGCCTGTCCTACCCATGGATGGAGTCATCTGGCTCCGCGCTGGGGGATTCTTCTTCAGGTTCGAAGAAGCTGTTGGTGGGGGAGCGGTCGATGACGGTGTCGGGGTTGCATTGGAGGTGCGCGCGCTTGACGAGGATGAAGGTGCGGAGGGTGCTTTCGAATTCGTGGCGGTAGTATTTTTCGTCCTCGCGGAGTTTGAGGATGTCGGGGGTGCGATTCCTGGCGGCGGCGAGGGCTCGGTTGGGGGCGGGGCCCGGGTGGCGCGCCATCTCGGTTTCGATGGTCTCGTGCAGCAGCGTGACGGTGCGCATGTGGTCCCAGCGGCAGCGGGCCAGGTCTTCAATCATCTTGACTTCGGCTTCATTTGTTGGCTGGAGTTCGAGCGTCAGTTTGTTGACCATTTCCAGAAAAAGTTCATTGGATTCGCCAGAATGCACGACGGTTGCGGCGAGGTGTTGATGACATTGATCGTTTTCGACGGGCAAGGTGACCACCGGGCGCGGATTCTTCCACGCGTTCTGGCCGCGCGACTTGGCGCCGTTGCGGCGCGAGGCTTCGATCTGTTTTATAGTTCTCATTGTTTTCTTTCTCAGTCCCTCGTAATTAAAATATATTTTCGTTTGCACCAGTTACTGGGCGAGTTTCGCTAAATGACTGTCATGTAAGGAAATAAAGATCTTGTTTGCTTGTTATCGGCGGGAAGGGCAGGAGACGGAGCGGGGAATTGGGTGGTGGGGGCGTGGTAGAGATGATGCGTGATCAACGTTTTTACAGAACCATTCGATTGCCGCCTGGAGGCGGCGGAGGCGCCGGCCGAGGACATCCTTTCCTTCTTCGAGCAGCGGCTGGGGATTGTGCCGGACGCTAAGCAGCTGGATGTGTTGACGAGCGGGGCGAAGCGGGTGATTGTGAACTGTTCGAGGCAGTGGGGGAAGTCGACGATGGCGGCGGGGAAGGCGCTGCACAGGGCGGTGACGAAGGCGGGGTGCCTGGTGATTGTGGCGAGTCCGACGGAGCGGCAGTCGAGGGAGTTTGTGCGGAAGGTGAAACAGTTGGCGGGGCGGGCGGGGGAGCGGACGGCGGGGGATGGGGATAACCGGATCAGTGTGCGGCTGGGGAACGGGTCGCGGATTGTGGGGCTGCCTGGGAGCGAGGGGACGGTGCGCGGGTTTTCGGCGGTGTCGTTGCTGTTGATCGATGAGGCGTCGCGAGTGACGGATGAGATGTACCGGGCGCTGCGTCCGATGTTGGCGGTGAGCGATGGGGATTTATGGATGATGAGCACGCCGCTTGGCAAACGCGGCTTCTTCTATGAGACGTGGGAGTTTGGGGATGAGTGGGCGAAGTTCCGGTCGCCGGTGACGGAGTGCGGGCGGGTGAAGCCGGAGTTTGTGGCGGAGGAGCGGTCGGCGCAGGGCGAACTGTGGTTCAGGCAGGAGTACATGTGCGAGTTTCTGGATAATGGGGAGAATTTGTTTGGGCGTGATCTGGTGGAGTCGGCGCTGGAGGATGGGGATTGGTGGGAGTTGGAGAAGCCGCCGCAGGGGTTGTGGACGATGCCGCTGGCGCGGGGGCGGGTATCAATCGCCGTGGATTTGGGGAAGCGGGTGGATTTTACGGCGATTGCTGTGATGGAGCGGCGGGAGGGGCGGAGCGAAGTTGCGGTGCGGTATCTGGAGCGGCTGCCGTTGGGGACGTTCTATCCAGATGTGGTGGAGCGGGTTCGGCAGTTGTCGAAGGACGGGCGGTTGGGGTCGCGAACCCAGGCGGTGGTGGATGCGACGGGGGTGGGTGGTCCGGTGGTGGATATGATGCGGAAGGCGGGGTTGGGGTGTTCGCTTTCGGCGGTGACGATTACGGGCGGGGCGGTGGAGCGGGGGCAGGGGGACTGGTGGTATGTGCCGAAGCAGGATCTGTTAACGATGGTCCAGGTGGCGATGGAGTGTGGGGATTTGAAGGTGATGCGGGGGCTGGCTGAGAGCGGGCGGTGGGTGCGGGAGATGGTGCGGATGCGGCGGCGGGGGGATGGGGAGGGTGGGGAGCATGATGATTTGGCGATGGCGGTGGCGTTGGGGTTGTGGGGGTTGAAGAAGGGGGAGGCGGGGTTTCGGGGGGAGCGGTTGGTTTTGGGGTAGTCAAGATTTACTTCTTAGATAAACCGCGAACCTCAATCACCCTCTGATCCTCATCGACAGCCTCAATCCGAATCTCCCAACGCTCTTCCGGCCACAGTTCCGGAAACCGCTCGCCCCACTCAATCACCACAAGCGCATCGCGATTCATGATCTCATCCAGCCCCAACGACGCCACTTCGCTGGCCTCATCCAACCGGTACAGATCGATGTGGTAAACCAAAGCCGGTTCGCCGTACTCATGAATCAACGTGAACGTCGGACTCGATACCTCTTCCTCCGCAGCCGCTCCCCGAGCCCGCGCGATCCCCTTCGTAAGAGTCGTCTTCCCCGCGCCCAGGTTGCCGATCAACAACACCAACCCGCGCGCCGGCAGCAGCGCCGACAGTTGCGCGCCGACTTCGATCGTTTCTTCCGCGGAATGCGTGCGAAAGGTCTGCGTCATCGCATCGCCTCAGGCAAGTAGCGCAGCAGATCGGTGGCGATCAACGACTTCTCACCCAACGCAGCCGCACCCAACTCACCCGCCAGCCCATGCAGATAAACCGCCGCGCAAACGGCATTCTCCAAATCGCCAGGAAACTGCGCCACAAACCCCGCCAGAATGCCCGTCAAAATATCACCCGAGCCACCCGTGGCCATGGCGGGCGAACCCGTGGGATTGATCGCCACGCGCCCATCCGGAAACGCGATCAACGTGCGCTGGCCCTTCAGGACAACGATGACCCCATGTCCCGTTGCCAAGCCGCGCGCTGCGGCCAACCGGTCCGTTACCGCGACTCCGATGAGCCGCGCCATCTCGCCCGGATGCGGAGTAAGAATCCGAGGCCCACGCGCCGAACCAATCCCAATGCGAGACAGGATGTTCAACGCATCGGCATCCACAATCACCGGCTGCGCGCACTCCTGCATCACCCGTTCTACCATGCGCTCGGCCTCGCGCGATGTGCCGATGCCAGGCCCGATCGCCAGCACGGTCTTTCCCGAAAGAATCAGATCCAGGCTTGCGGTCGACGCCGTCATGTACTCCACGCATTGCGCCGCCACGGCGTCCAACGCGTCATCCGGAGTTGCCACCGTCACCAACCCCGCGCCTGCTCGTAGCGCCGCCATGCCCGACATTGCTGCCGCGCCGGCCTTGCCGCGAGAGCCCGCCACAATCAGCGCATGCCCAAATGTTCCCTTGTGCCCAGTTCTCGGACGAGGCGTCAGCAGATGGGCGAACGATCGGCGCTCCAGCAGTTCCAACTTCACGCCGTCCATCAAGCGAGCGGGAGTGCCGATCTCGCCCACCACCAGTTGGCCGCAACAGTCGCAATTCGGCTCCAGCGCATGGCACACCTTTGGCGCCGTGAACGTCACCGTATAATCCGCCCGCACAAAATCGCCCAGCGCCGCGCCGGAATCGCTATCCATGCCTGAAGGCAGATCTACGGCCACCACGCGCGCATGGGGAAATCCGTGATTGATTTCGCCAATCAGCTGCTGCATTCGACCCTGCACTGAGCCCTTCAAGCCCGTGCCGAGCAGCGCATCGATCACCAGCGTGGCTGCGCGCATCTGTTGCGTGATCTCATTCGAAGCCTGCAGCCCGCAGGCTTCGAACATGCGAATATGCTCCGGCGCATCGGAGGCCAGCACTACATGCAACGACCGCGGCGCGAACCGCGTGGCCAGTTGCCGTGCGATCACCAACCCATCGCCGCCGTTGTTGCCCTTGCCGCAGAACACCACTACGCGCTGCTCTCGGAGCGGCGCAAACTTCTGCTCCAGCAACTCCACCACGCGCATGCCGGCGTTTTCCATCAGCACCAGCGACGGAATCCCTAAGTCCATCGTACGCTGGTCCACATCGCGCATTTCGGCTGCGGTTAGAACCTTCATCAGCGCCCCTCCGTCAACAGTTTCTCCAACTGACGCAGCTTTTCAACCGGCCCCATCGCAATCAAATGATCCCCGCCATGAATCGTTTCCCCGGCCGGAGGATTAAACAGCATCCGCCCGTCCTCTTTACGAATGGCGAGCACCACCACGCCCAGGTCGCGCCGCACCGCCGTCTGCTGCAGCGTCTTCGACACGAACTCCGACTTTTCGGAAACCCGCACCTGCTCGATCCGCACATCCATGCCCAGCCCGCGCGTGGTGAAATCCAAGAACTCATGCACGTGCGGCCGCAGCATGCTCTGCGCCATGCGGTGCCCCGCGGTGCTGTACGGCGCAAACACAACGTCAGCGCCCGCGCGCCGCAATTTGTTTTCCGACTCTTCCTCGCTGACCCGCGTTGCCAGATGGAGATTCGGATTCAGCGTCTTTGCTGAGAGCGTCAGAAACAGATTGTCCGCGTCGGTCTGCAGCGCAGCGATGATGCCCCTGGCACGTTCAATTCCGACGTCGCGCAGGGTGTCGTCATGGGTGCAATCGCCGAAGACTGCGAACATGCCGGCCTTCATCGCCCGCTCCACGCGGTCCTCGTTGTTATCCACCACCAGAAACTGTGCGCCTGCATGCAGCAGTTCATCCGCCGCGCCGCGGCCCACGCGCCCGAAGCCGCAAACAATGAAGTGATCTTTCATCCGGTCGATCATTCGTTTGGTCCGCCGTTTCTCAAAATAATTTCCCAGTTCCAGCTCAATAATGGATTGCGTCATTGCGCCGATCGCCAAAAACAACAGCGTGACGCCGAAGAACACAATCAGCGAATTGAAAATGCGTCCCGCCTGGCTCAACGGATGGATCTCGCCATAGCCAACAGTGGTCACCGTAATGAGCGTCATGTAGAACGCGTCGAACGGCGGGTAATTGTCGATCACCACAAAGCCAATCGTGCCGATCACGTGAATCAGCACGATGCAGATGGTGATCCGCGCGATTCGCCACTTGAAGCGCTTCATCGAAAGGTCCACTCGATCTATGTCCTCCGCGCCAGAAGCAAAGTCATGTCATCCATCGAATCTTTATCGTACGTCCATTGCCGCACCGCGTCGAGGATGCGGGCGATAATCTCGTCGTTCGGGCAGTCCGCGTGCCGGATCAACAATTCGATCAGCCGCTCTTCGCCGAACATCTCACCATACTCGTTTTCAGGCTCTGTGATGCCATCGGTGTAAAAGAGCAAGAGATCGTCCGGCTCCAATGGCAGGTGGCTCTCCTCGTATTTGGCAAATGGAAACGCGCCGACCACAATGCCGTTCACATCGAACATGGTGGCTTCGCCCTTGCGAATGAGGATGGGCGGCAGATGTCCCGCGTTCGTGTATGTCAGGCAGCCGCATTCGGCATCATAGACGCCCATACAAAACGTGGCGTATTTTTCCGGAGACGTGTGCGCATATAGATGCTTGTTCAACTGCGAAACGATCCCCGATGTAGAGACCGCGCCGCCCGCCGCTTCCATGCAATGCCCCAACTGCGTGCGCAGGCTGGATGCCAGCGTGGCCATTAACAGTGCCGCCGAGATTCCTTTGCCCGAAACGTCGCCCATCACCACGGCCACGCGATGATCGCCCAGTTGGCGGAAGTCGTAGTAGTCGCCGGAGACACTGCGCGCTGCGTCGCACGCTGCCGTCAACTGGAACCCCGGGATGCCTGGAATCTCGCGCGGAAACAATTGGGCCTGTACTTCGCGCGCGATGGATAGCTCCGTCTGCAATCGCTCTTTCTCTTTTGCCACCACCAGCAGTTGCTCAATCTTCGTGGTCATCGAGTTGAACGAATCGCTCAAATCCGCCACCTGGTCCGAGCCCTTCATCTCAATGCGATGAGAAAAATCGCCCTGTTGCACGCGCAGCGTTCCTTCGTACAGGTCGTGAACCGCGCTTGTCATGCTGCGAGAAATCGATATGGCAATCGCCAGAGCCCCCAACTCCACCGCAACAATCAATACCAGCAGCGCATAGAAGGCCAGTGTGATGGTTTGCGTGATCTCCTGGAATTCTCCCTTGCGCGTCAGAATCAGGTTCACCAGCCAGCTGAGCCGCGTGCTCACGCCAAGTCCGATGCCTTCCGCCGCCGCGGGCTTCTCCCAGACGGCCAACGGAATTGTCATCCACCACTGGATGTCCTGGTCGAAAATATTCTTTGCCGGCGGCCGTTGCGGCGCAGCGGGCACGTGCGTCTCGTCGCCTTCCACGGCATCGTGGAGCTTGGCGACGATCCCTTTCTTCTCCAACTGTCCGGACAGATCGGCGATTCTTAGCCCGCCCAACTGCGGCGTCAATGATGTAAGAAAGGCTCTTGTTACTGGCTCCGCGATGGTCACGTCACCGTCGTCTCTGCGCACATGCGCCCACAGATACAGCGCGCGATCTTTCACCATCACCCCGCTGGCGTCGCCCCATCCCTCGGGTGCAGGCGCTGCGGTTCCGCCCTCCGGATACAGAAATGTTTGCGCACCGCGCAGGGCCAGTTCCAGCCCCGGATGCTGATCGGCCAGCGATGCACTCAACCGCATTGCCGGCTCTACTCGCTGGTCCGCCGGGAACCGCATCACCGCGATCGCCCCGTTGCGAAGCGTTTCTACATGCCGCTCAAGTTCCGCATTCGCCAGATACACTGCCAGGTGTTCCGCCAGAATATTTGACGAAACCATGGCCAGCAGCAGAATCAAGATTACCGGCACCGCAGCCATGAAGAGGTAAGCAACCACCAGCCGGTTGCGCAGCCGCCACAGCATGCCTTTCATCGATCCGCGGAGCCACCGCATAAACGTCCAGCCTGCGAACAGGATCACTGCCAGCCGCAACACCCACTGCAGAAAATGATCCGGCGCCGTGAATTCAATCGCCACCCAAAATAGCAGCGATACGGCGCAGCCCCGCTCCGCAAAGCCGGACTCGCGCCACAACGCGGCAGTGCGCGAAAAAATTCCGGGAGACTTGCTCGATGCTGAAGCGCTGCTGCTCATTGCTTAAGAAGTGGGGCGCTAAGTAAGTGATTTTGCGATCGCCGGCATCTCGCCATGTGATTCTTTTGTCTGCAGATAATGCTGGGTCAACCCATTCTGCAGAATCGTCAGCGCGGAGTGCGGATCGTCGGCGAATTGGAACAAATTCATGTCGTCGGCTGAGATCACGCCGTGCTTCACCAGGGCAGGGAAGTTCACCACCTCATTCCAGAACTCCGTGCCATAGAGTAATATCACCATCTTCTTTTGCAGCTTCTGCGTCTGCACCAGCGTCAACACTTCAAACATCTCGTCCATGGTTCCGAAGCCGCCCGGAAACACAACCAGCGCCTTGGCCAGATACGCAAACCAGAACTTACGCAGAAAGAAGTAGTGAAACTCAAACGAAAGCTCAGGGGTGATGTACGGGTTCGGCTCCTGCTCATGCGGCAGGCGTATGTTTAGCCCGACCGTTTTGCCGCCCACATCGGAAGCGCCGCGATTGGCCGCTTCCATGATGCCAGGCCCGCCGCCCGTGCAGACCACAAACCGCCGCGAAGAATTCTGCAGCGAGTCGCTCCACTTAGTCAGCATGCCCGCCAGATCGCGCGCTTCGTTGTAGTACCGCGCCATTGGTCCGGTCTCGCCCAGCCGCGCCGACCCGAAGAAGACAACCGTGTCTTCAATCTTCTCCCGCTTGAAGTGCGACAGCGGCTCCAGATATTCCGACAAAATCCGCAGCGGCCTCGCTTCGGAACTATCGACGAACGCTTCGTTCTTGTACGCCAGCGGACGCCGGCTCGAATGATTGTTTTCGCTCATTGGCTCTCTTTCGACGCTTCTAACTCTTCGATCCGCTTCTCCAGCCGCCGCACCGTTTTTAGCAACTCGCCTAACTTCGGAAAGGCTGTCACGGAGCGCCGCCATGTGCCCGCCTCAAACGCCGGCGAACCCGATATGATTGACCCCGCGGGAATATTGTCCCCCACTCCGCTTTGCGCATACACGATCACATTGTCGTGAATTGTCAGATGTCCGGAGATCCCCACCTGGCCGGCCAATAAAACATTCTTCTCTAAAATTGTACTGCCAGCCAGACCCACCTGGGAACAGATAATATTGTCCTCGCCGACGATGGAAGCGTGGCCCACCTGGACCAGATTGTCGATCTTCGCACCGCGCTTCACGCGCGATTCGCCCACCGTCGCACGGTCGATTGCCGTCAGGGATTGAATCTCCACGTCGTCTTCAATGACGGTAATGCCCGATTGCACGATCTTATAGTGCGTGCCTGCCGCTGTTTTCGCAAAGCCGAAGCCATCGCCGCCAACCACGGTGCCATTTTGCAGAATCACGCGGTCGCCGATGCGGCAGAACTCGCGCACCGTCGCATGCGAATGGGCCAGGAAATCATCGCCGATCTGTGCCCCTTCATAGATCACCACGCTGGGATGCAGCACGGCGTTGCGCCCTATGCGCACATTGCGTCCCACACTGACGAAGGGCCCGATTGACGCACCTTCGCCGAGCACCGCGGTCGGGTCCACATGCGCCATGGCATGCACGCCGGCAGCGGGCTTCGGTGGCTGATAAAACAGCTCGAGAGCGCGCGCGAAATCATGGTAAGGGTTCTTGCTCACCAGGCTCGCGATACCCAGACCTTCGACTGGTTGGGAGATCAAAATTGCGGCCGCCTTGGTGTGTTTCACCTTTGGAGCATACTTCGGATTCGCAAGAAATGTGAGTTCCGTGGGGCCGGCCTGTTCCATGCCCATCACGCCGGTGATTTCCACATCGCCGTCGCCGTGCAGGGTTGTTCCCAGCCGTTCAGAAATTGCCGATAGCTTCATCACTATGAAGGTTACACTGTTTGCGTCGTTTAGGGGTAGAATGGCATTGCAATGTGCCGGCTGGTTTCGTTGGGGCTTGCGTCACCCTACTCAAATTGCATAGAATCTTCAGAGTAAATAATGGAGGAGCACCATGTCACATGTGCTTTTGAATGACCTGGACGAACAGGTTCAGAAAAATGATGCCGAGGATGGTTTGTTTGGATCATCCGAAGAGATTTTGCGCGCGGCATACCGGTTGCTGGATGGACGCGAAGACGCTGGCCGCATGACTGAAGTCAGTCAGCAATCCTAGCCTTCACGGTCCGCCAGTTTAAACCCAATTTGCGCGCCGTTTCGGCGTAACTCCTGGTCTCGCGAAATACTTCGCGGCAGCGGGAGGTTACTAGCTCGTCTGCGGACATCGCAGATTTCGTGGCCATGGCCACGGGGCGGTAGGATTTTCGGATCAGGACGTTGCGCACGCACTGCTCCAACTCGCGATAATTTCCCGGCCATTGATAAGTCGCGCCCAGCTGAGTGGAGACGTATTGCTGCACCTCGGCCGCCAGCATATCTCCTTCTTCGCCTGCCACGCGGCGGGCCATATAGCGGATCAGATCGTGCAGGTCGTTGAGTTGATCGCGCAGGGGCGGGGTCACAATCTGATCGGAACATAGGCGGTAATAGAAGTCTTCGCGAAAGCGGCCGGCTTGCATTTCGGCGGCGAGGTCTCGGTTGGTGGCGGCGATCAGCTTGCCCTGGAAGCGGCGTGTCGTGGTGGAGCCAACGGGTTGAAAGGTGCGCGTTTCAATGACACGCAGGAGCTTTACCTGAATGGAGGCGTCGAGTTCGCCAAGTTCGTCGAGGAAGACGGAACCGTGGGCGGGGCACTCTTCGAGCCAACCGCGGCGGTCGCCAACCGCGCCGGTAAAGGCGCCGCGCGCGTGACCGAATAATTCTGATTCCACCAATGCCGGCGAGAGCGCGGCAATGTTGATCGCATGGAAGTAACTTTCGCCATCGGTTGGGAACGCCAGGCGCGTGGCATCGAAGGGCAGGTAACGCGAGAGGGCGATGGCCCGGGCTACGAGTTCCTTGCCGCTGCCTGAGGGGCCGGTGATCAACGTGGCGAAGTCGCCCATGCGCGAATAGAGCGTGCGGCGGTAGCGGTGCATGTCGTGCGTGAAGATCGATTGCCATACCGATGCTCGCAGGCGGGCCGACGGCATGGAGTTGCCGATGATGTTCGCGTAAATGTTGTGGAACGCGCGCTGGATCTGGTGATAGAGGGCGAAGACGTGCGGCGCTGAATCGCGCGCGGCGAAGGTTCCGGTATAGTGCTGCCAATCGACAGCGAATTCCTTATAGAATTTCCAATTTCCATTCGCGGAAACGATGCGAAGGTAGTACCTTTGATAGAGCACATGGAGCGCGACATCCTCATAGAGCGATCTGTCTTCGGGCGTGGCGGCGGCGATGTGGGGGCGTAGATGGTCGAGCAGGGCATCGGCGCGGGCGGCGATGGTCCAGACATTTTCGCGATCGGCCTCGGGAGCGTCGACGTTGATGCTCCATACGGGTTCGCCTTTGATGAAGTCGCGGCGGAGGATCTGGCGTTCGAGTTCGATACGTTCTGGCAGGAACGGGTTTCCAAACGACATGCGGGAGATGGCCGAGAGCAGGGTGCGGTCTTTGGTGGTGATAGGCGGCATACATTCAATGTATATGAACCTACATTGAATGTCGCTGGTGGTTTTGGGAGTTGGCTGTAAAATGTTGAGAAGCAATGCTGTGAAGCTGGCATTCGGAATGCATTATCAAAGCGTGAGAGGACGGTAACAAACATGGCCAGAAGCAGCTACGGCGATTTATTGAAGAACAAAGGATTCCAGGCTTTTCTGTGGACGCAGTTCCTGGGCGCCTTCAATGACAACGTATACAAGATAGTGGTTTCCGTGATGGCGGTGGAGATCGCCGCCGATGCAGGGAAGGGAAGCATGTACCTGTCGCTGGCGGGCGGCTTGTTCGTTGTCCCGTTCCTGCTGTTTTCCGGCTATGCCGGGCAGGTGGCCGACATCTTCAGCAAGACTCGCGTGCTGGTATTTACCAAAGCGTTTGAGATCTTATTTATGCTGCTGGCGATGGGCGCGCTGGTTTCGCATCGGATTGAATTTCTTCTTGGCGTACTGTTTTTATTGGCGTTGCAGGCCAACTTCTTCAGCCCGGCAAAGTACGGCATTCTGCCTGAGCTTGTGGCCGATGGGGATTTGAGCATCGCCAACGCGCTGCTGGAACTGAGCACCTTCGTCGCGATCGTGATGGGCACCGCACTGGGCACTTTGATCTATGTGCAGGTGAAGCACGAGGTGTGGAAGATGGGGGCGATCCTGGCTGCTGTCGCGGTGGCCGGATCGATTGCCAGTTTGGGCATCACGAAAGTGAAGGCGCCTGCGCAGCCAGCGCCGTTCGAGTGGAATCCATTTGGCGGAGTGTGGGCCGGCACGAAGCGCTTGTATGCGGAGAAGCCGCTTTGGTTGACGGTGATGGGCATCAGCTTCTTTTGGTTTCTGGGTGCGTTGTTCCAGTTGGATCTGCTGCTTTACGGCGCTGAAATTTTGAAGGTAGGAGAGCAGGAAGTTGGCCTGCTGATTACCTGCCTGGCTGTAGGGATTGGGCTGGGCAGCATCGCGGCCGGGCGGTTGTCGGGTGAAAAAGTGGAACTGGGTTTGGTGCCGATCGGCTCGGTGGGGATGGGCGTGTTTTCGATGGCACTGCATTTTTCGAGCAAAAGCTATGCGTGGACGGCGGTGTGGCTGGGCTTCCTGGGCCTGTTTAGCGGGCTGTTCATTGTGCCGTTGAATGCGTACTTGCAGCAACGCGGCGAAGGAAAAGAGACCGGCCGGCTGATTGCCACGAACAACTTCTTTAATACGCTCGGCGTGATGTTGGCTTCGGCAGTGTTGTGGCTGGCGCACGATGTGATGCATATCGGAGCGGACATGCTGCTGTTGCTGTGCGGACTGATCACGGTGGTGGCGACGTTCTACATCGCCAGTGTGGTGCAGGAGTTTGCGGTGCGTTTCTTACTGTGGTTTGTGACGCACACGTTTTTCAATATCAAGATTGTGGGGCAGGAGAATCTGCCACGCAAAGGCGCGGCGTTGCTGGTGTCGAACCACATGTCGTTCGTGGATGGCTTTTTGATCGGCGGGTGCATACAGCGCTTCATCCGGTTTATGGTGTACCGGCCGTTCTACGAATCGAAATCGATGGGCTGGTTTTTCAAGTATACGCATGCGATTCCGGTTGCGCCGGGTTCGCGGCGCGACATTGTTGACTCGATGATTCGGGCGCGCAAGGAACTGGAGACCGGGCACATGGTGTGCATCTTTGCCGAGGGTGCGATCACGAAGACTGGTAACCTGCTGCCTTTCAAACGCGGCATTGAGAAGATTGTTGGCGATATGCCGGTGCCGATTATTCCGGTGCATTTGGACAATGTTTGGGGCAGCATCTTCAGCTTCGCCGGCGGCAAGTTTTTCTGGAAGTGGCCGCGGCAGATTCCTTATCACGTGACGGTGACGTTCGGCAAGCCGCAGTTAGGCAAACCAGACGCCCAGCGTGTGCGGCAGAACGTGCTGGAGATGGGCAGCGCTGCTGTTTCGATGCGCAAGACCAAGAACGATACGCTGGGCCTGCGGTTTGTGCAGGAGGCGCGCGACAACTGGGGGTCATTCGCAATGTCGGACACGACGGGCAAGTCGCTGAAGTTCGGCGAGGCTTTGACTGGCGCGGTGCTGATCGCGGATTGGGTGAAGGCGAATTGCGCGGGGCAGAAGATGATTGGCCTGATGCTGCCTTCGTCTGTGGGCGGCGCGCTGGCGAACCTGGGCGTGACGTTGGCGGGCAAAACGACGGTGAATCTGAACTTCACGGCGGGCAAGGAATCGATCAATTCGGCCACCGTGCAGTGCGAGTTGAAGACTATTTTTACTTCCAAGGCGTTTTTGGAGAAGGCGAAAATCGACGAACTGCCGGGCATGGTCTACCTGGAAGATCTGCAACTGGGCAACAAGGCTGTGGCGATGTTGCGGGCGCGGTTAATGCCCGCTGGCATGCTGGCGGCGCACGTTTCTCCGGACGATATTGCTACGGTGATTTTTTCGAGCGGCAGCACGGGAACGCCGAAGGGCGTGATGCTGACGCACTTCAATGTGATTTCGAATATCGATTCGATCGCCCAGGTTTATTGGGTGAATAAGCAGGATTGCATTATCGGCGTGCTGCCGTTCTTCCACTCGTTCGGCTATGCGTTCACCCTGTGGTTCCCGCTGCTGAGCGGCTTCAGCGTGGCTTATCATTCGAATCCGATGGACGCAAAGGTCATCGGTGAGATCGCCCTGAAACACAAGGCCACGTTCCTGCTTTCGACGCCGACGTTCTGCGCGGGCTATGTGCGCAAGTGCTCGAAGGAAGAGTTTGCGTCGCTGCGTTGCGTGCTGGTTGGCGCGGAGAAACTGCGTGAATCGATTGCGACGTCGTTCCTTGAAAAGTTCGGTCTGCCGTTGCTGGAAGGTTATGGCTGCACGGAGATGTCGCCGGTGGTTTCGGTGAACTTCCCTGATTACGATGGCCCGGATAAGCAGACCGGTTGCAAGCCGGGGACTGTTGGCCAGCCTATTCCTGGCGTGGCGGTGCGCATTGTGGATCCCGAAACGTTTGAGCCCGTCGGCGCGGGCAAGGAAGGGCTGCTGCTGGTGAGTGGACCGAATCGCATGGCAGGTTATCTGGGGCAGCCTGAGAAGACTGAGCAGGCGATGCGCGATGGATGGTACGTGACGGGCGATATCGCGACGATGGATGACGAAGGCTTCCTGCGCATCACGGACCGGTTGGCGCGCTTCAGCAAGATCGGCGGGGAGATGGTGCCTCACCTGCGCATCGAAGAGGCTGTCTATCAGTTTATTGGCGATTCGCAGTGCATGGTGACAAGCGTGCCGGACGATACGCGCGGCGAAAGGCTGGTGCTTCTTTACACGAAGGGGGACATGGAGCCTGCGGAGTTGTGGAGCAAGCTTTCGGCTACGGATCTGCCGAAGCTGTGGGTGCCGAAGAAGGACAATGTTTATCGCGTAGAGGCCATTCCTACGCTGGGCACTGGCAAGGCAGATCTTCGTGGGTCGAAGAAACTGGCATTGGAGTTGGCTGGCGGCTAAAACACCTGGGCCGGGCGGACCGATTGCAGAAGGGCGCGGTATTCCGCGTCCTTCGTGGTGCGTGCGGATGATGCGGAGATGCCGCGCAGGACGCGCCGGGCCAGTTGGCGGTCTGCAGAATCCTTGGGCGCTTCCGATTGCTTGTGCAGGCTGCGGAGCGTGCTTCGCAAGTCCCGCAGAGCTTCGTCGCGCTGTACAGAATCGGCGAGCCTGTTTTCGTTCTTGGCAATGTCGATCATGATCGTTTCTTCTTTCGAGAGGATTGCGTCTTCCTTCTTTGCTTCGGCTTTTACTTCTTTGCTGCGGCGCAGTGTCGTGATTCGTGCGGTGATTGCGGTGAGGTCGCGCAGGCCATCGAATTGGGCGGTAATAGATTCCAAGGCCAGTGTCTGTGCGATGCCGGGCTGCATTGCGCCGGCTTCGGCGAGGCGCTTGGCAAAGATCTTTTCGACTATTGCTGAGTCGCGCTGGCGCAGGCCTGACTTCATGGCGTGGATTTCCATCCACTCAATGGCTTCGGTGGCCAGTTCGGTGGAAAGCCAGACGTGGCTTCCTTCGAAGATAGCCACGTGGTGGGGAGATTTCAGTGCCTGATCGAGCCGGCGCATTTCAAGGAAGTTGAAGTCTTCCGTGCCAGCGGTTCCGAAGACGGGGAAGGGAAGGGTCTTGCGTGGCCTGGAATCTGGATAGCCGGCGCTGGAGGCGATGACTCCGGCGAACTGCCCGTTTGACGCCAGGGCAAACTGCATGGCCACGCGCGCGCCGCCAGACATGCCTGCTGTGTAGATGCGCTTTTGATTGATATTGAATCTTGCGCCGACGTCATTGAGCATCGCTCTTACTGCGGCGATGCTGACCTCCCACGATCCGTTGCGTGAGTTGTTGGAGCCGGCGACGATGTAGCCGTAGGCTTCGGCTGCCTGTTGATAGCGTTCGACTGGTGTGCGGCCTCGGGCGCGCGGATCGAAGGCGAGCAGCAGGGTTGCGGAAGTGCCGGGCGTGTAATTGGAAGGGATGTAGAGCGAGTAGCTTTGCGACGCGTCGGCCGCGCATGTGACGCTGTCGATGATTTCGCCTTTCGGCAGTTCGGTTGCCGCCGCCAAATGCGCGGCGAGGCAGATGCCCAATAGGATCCTCATTGTGTAATTATAAGTTCGGGCGCTGCGGACCGCGCATGGCGGCGCGGGTGCGAAGTGTAAATTCTATGGGGAATCGAGCGATGTTTACGGTTGAAGAACGCGAAGCTTTGCGGGCGGAACTTGTGGCGTTCGGGGCTGCGGACAGCCGCATTGGCGGCGTCGCGATTACGGGGTCGGCGGCGGAGGACCGGCTGGACCGCTGGTCGGATATCGATCTTGCTTTTGGGGTTAAGAGCGAGGTTGAGGTCGCGCCAGTGTTGGCCGATTGGACGTCGCGCATGTACGACCAGTTCGGCGCGCTGCATCATCTCGACATCACGGCTGGGGCTTGGATTTACCGCGTATTTTTTCTGGCGAACACTTTGCAGGTGGATCTTGCGTTTGTTCCGCAGGCGGAGTTCCGCCCGCTTGCGCCAACGTTTCGACTGGCCTCAGGAACGGCGAATCCAGCGGCTGAAATTCCGGCGGCACAGCCGGAGGGCATCATTGGATTCGCCTGGTTGTATGCGTTGCACGTGCGCGGCTGTGTCGCTCGTGGCAAGTTCTGGCAGGCGGAGTACATGATCAGCGGAGTGCGCGATAACGCACTTGCGCTGGCGTGCTTGAATCGCGGCCTTGCCACTGTGCATGGGCGTGGGGTGGATCTCTTGCCCGCGGAACTGTTGTTGAAGTTTCAGGATGCGCTGGTGCGGGGACTGGAGGCCCACGAATTATCGCGGGCCTTCCGGGTGAATGTGCGGTTGCTGTTGGATGAGATGCTGCTGGCCGACGCTGCGATTGCCGGACGCCTGCGCGAGGCATTGCTGGCGCTGGCGGATTAGGTACGAGTATTTTCATCTTCATGCTGCCAGTATCTGTTTGAGTTGTTGGCAGCCGTCTGTGATACTCTACGGGTAGGCCGTAGATCATGGCGGAATGGACGTTTGAATGGGACGAAGCGAAATCCCAGAAAAACCTCGCCAAGCATGGTGTTCCGTTTGTGGTGGCATGCCGAGTATTCGAAGATATATTCGCATTGGATCGAATCGATCTGGAGAGCTGTGCAAGCGAAGCTCGCTATGTCATTGGAGGCATGGTGGAAGGCATTCTACTGCAAGTTGTCTACACCGAGCGAGAAGATCGCATTCGGATTATTTCGGCAAGAAAGGCGACGAAGCATGAAGAAGCAGAGTATTATCGTAGCCAGACGGCTGAGTAAGAAGACGATTGTTGCGGAACAATCCGATGGCACGACAAAGCTGATTTCAGCCGCAATGGATTGGGACCGCCTTCAGGCTATGTCCGATGAGGAAGTTACTGCTGCGGCGATGAGCGATCCGGACGCGCAGCCATTGTCACCGGAGCAACTTCGCACAATGCGCCGGGTGCCTCTCGCAAAAACACTGAGGCGTGCACTTGGGCTAGCGCAGGAGGAGTTCGCGGCGCGCTATCAGATCCCGATTGGTACTTTGCGCGATTGGGAGCAAGGGCGCTGCGAGCCGGATCAACCGGCCCGCGCCTATTTGAAAGTGATCGCCCACGATCCAGAAGGTGTGCAACAAGCGCTCGCAGCCAAGCCCGTCGTTGCCCGGTAGTTACTACTTGCTCTGCGCCGCTACCAGCATGGAATTCATGCAGCCCAGCAGATAGGCGAGCGACGGGTTCGGCCGGAAGCCGCCGCCACCGCCTCGTGCGCCGGGTGTGCCTTCGGTCTTCGGATCGCTGCCGACGCCGGGGATGTGATCGGGAATCACGATGCCTTCGAATTTCACTTCGACCAGCGCGCGCATGATCTTGCTGAAGTCGTAATAGCCATCGTCGATCATCGTTTCCGTGAAGTGAGGCAGCGGGGCGCTGACGTTGCGGAAGTGGATCTTGAACAGCTTCTTGCGCGAGCCGAAGTAGTGGATCATCTCCTCTGGCGTGGCACCGGTCATCTTGCCGCCTTCGAGCCACGAACCGCAGCAGAGGCAGACGCCGATGTTGGGCGAGTTCGCGATCTCAATGGCCCGCTTGTAGCCTTCGAAGTTAGAGAAGATGCAGCGCGGAACGCCCGCCAGCACGGGCTGCGGCGGATCGTCGGGGTGAATGCCGATACGCACGCCGGCTTCCTCGGCCACGGGCACCACCTTCTTGATGAAATAGGTGTAGTTCTCCCAGATCTCTTCCTTGGTGTAGACGCGGCCATGTGAGAGAGGCCCGCGGAAGATTTTGCCGCCCCAATGGCCTTCGGCATTGGGGCTGGAAAGATCGAGTGTGGAGCCGGAGTAGCCGCGCGGCAGCACTTCGCGGCCGCTGCGCCAGATGCCGTTGCCCATGTGGGCATAGGTTGAATACGGAATGCCGGCCTTGCCCAGATAGCGGATATAGTTCAGATACTCTTCGATCTTTTTGTCGCGCCCAGGAAGATTGAGTGTAACTTCCTCCATGTTATGCAGGCTGCCGCTTGGCCCAACACCGCTGCCGATGTTGTAGACCTTGAAGCCGCCGGCTTCCCAGGTCTCGCGGATTTTGATGAAACCTTCGGCCGTGGCGTTTTCAGGCGATACGCCTAGACTTACCCACTTGACGCCCAGTTGTTTCAGGTAGAGTAAGTTCTCAGGCGACGGTTGGCCGCCACTTACTCCGATTTTGATGCCCGGCGGGATCGGCGTTAACTTAGCCGATGCGCTTTGCGCGGAGGCGAGCAACGCCGCCCCGCCCGCCGCCAAAGTTGCGAACTCTCTTCGGTTGGTCATTAGAACTCCGCTCTGATCGACATCTGCGTGTTGGCCTGTGCTGTGCCGAAGTTGGAGAAGTCTCCAACAACGCCGGTGAATCGGCCCCAGGCAGCGGTGTTGCTGAGGTTATAGCTGGTGTTGGGAGCGGCCAGATTCGGACGCTTCCAGGGGAGGTTGTGGCCATCGATGCGATAGCTGATCTTCAAACGTTCCTTGAAGGTCCAGCTCTTGGTGGCGAAATACTGCATCCATAGGAGGCTGGGTGCTTCCAGCACGCGTGAGCCGAGGGTGCCGATTGTGTACGAATCGGGGTAGGCAAACGCGCTCATGTTGAAGTAGGGCGTCTGCGCTGAAGTGGGGAAGCGCTGGCCCATATCCCAGTTGTCGACTTTGGCTGCGGCCAGCGTGCTGGTGGCATTCACTCGGGAGGCGGTCAGGTACTTGTTTGGGCTGCCACCATGGGTTACCGAAATCGGTTGGCCCGACAATGCGTTCTCGCTGATATCGACCTTCCAGCCGCCGAAAATCATGTCCATCACGCCGCCTTTATTCATCCACTTCTGCCCCTTGCCGAAGGGCAGTTCGTAGATGGCGAAGGCGCCGAATTGATGACGCTGATCGTAGGACGTGCGCGCTTTCCCCTGGCGATTGTAGTAGCTCAATGAATCGTCGTTGCTTAGAGACTTTGACAGGTTGTAACTGGCGTTGAGGACCAAACCCTTGCCGTAGCGCTTGTCGATTTTGATGTTGCCACTGTGCCAGGAATTGTGATTGAAGTTGCTCAGATAGTTGATGGTGCCGAATTGCGGATAGTATAGATAATTCTGCTGTGCGGTGAACACCTTGTCCTGCAATGTGCGGTCGCCGCCAAGTGCGATGGATAGCGGAATGGTGTTGATGTTCCAGTTACGCGTCAAGCCGACTCCGGAGGTGCCCTGATAGATCAGGCCGACTGACCACGTGCTGGAAAGCTGGCCCTGGAAGCCGCCTGACCAGTTCATTACGTAAGGGTTGTGAAGGTTCGGGTCGCGGTAGGTTGCGGTGCGGCTGCCGAAGCTTGCGCCGGTGTATGGCAGCGTGCCGTCGGAGTTCACTACATAGTTGATTTTTCCTGGGCCTTGGCTCAGTTGGAAGACCTGGCGTGGATCGCCCGTAGGCTGAAGAATATTGAAGTTGCCTGTGTATTCGTCGAAGCCGCCAGGGCCTGAGCTGTCAATGGTCATGATGCCGAACGATGTGCGGAAGACCCAGCGCGGAAGGAAGTTGTAAGCCAAGCCAACTCGCGGTTGGAAGTTGTTCAGGTCGCGGCTTCCGATTGCACCGGTGGGATGCTTGATGGCGCCTTTGAGCCCGGTGAGCGGATCGGTCGCGTTGGGGTCGAACTGCGACTGCTGATCGTATTTTGTTCTGTAGGGCGATTGGTACATCCAGCGCAGGCCGAGGTTCAAGGAAAGCTTGGGTGAGAACTTCCAATCGTCCTGGATGTAGAATTCGTGATCCCACAAACGGGGGAGGAAGACGGCGAATTGCTTGGTGAACGTGGCGCTGGTGACCGCTCCCATTTCAAAGGCGGCGAAATCGTTGCCCGTATTGGGCGTAAACGGCAGCGACGTGCCGCCGCTGAAGTTGTACTGGCCTGAGGGCAGGGAACCGGCCTTATTGCTGTACAGAGTGCGAATCATTTCGTAGCCGAACTTCAGGTTGTGGTGGCCAATGATCTTGGTCATGTTGTCCTGCAGCACGCGGTCTTCACCGACTTCGCGGTTGATGTTCATGGCCCCGATGGAGTAACCGATGTTCATGTAGGGAAAGGTATCCGCTGGAATGCCGGGGATGCCGAGGGTATCTTTCAGCACATCGGGACGGATCGGATTCGATGTGGCGCGGCGGTTGTAGCCGAGGCGAATTTCGTTGAACATCGAAGAGGAGAAGATCGACGTGTGGCTGATCACCCCGTTAATGTCGTCAGTGGGTGCGATTTCACGGTTGTTGTTGTAGTCGGCCTTGCCGAAGGCGTCGCCATTCTGTCCGCGATGGTGACCTTGCGAATAGCGGAAATAGATTTTCTGGTTGGCGGAGAATTGATGATCGATCTTCTCATCCCAGCGGTCGCGATGGAGGCAGCGGCAGGTATTGTTGAACAGCAGATTGTTCGACGGGCCGCCGCGGCTGAACGCACCGGGTTGATTGGGCGCCTGCCAGATGCCGATGGACAAGTATTTTACAGCTACCGGATCGAACTGGCTTTTGGGGATGATGTTGCCCGGGATCGGATCGCGCGTCCATGTGCCGTTCACCAGGCGAGTGGAGGCCGGGTTGTAGATGGGGAAACCGCCGCCGGGCGCATCTTTGAACGAAAAATCTCCGTTCAGCATTTCCGTGGAAGGGACTGTGTTAACGGTCTGGTTGATGGTGTGTTCGTGGTTGATCGCGTAGTCGGAAAGCCAGAAGGTCTTGTTGCGTCCGTTGTAGAGTTTGGGAATCACCAGCGGGCCGCTCACCACCAGATCAAAGGTTTCGTAGGACCAAGGCGCGGAGGCCGGCAGCGGAAACTGCACGATGTAATTGCGATGCACCCAGTTGCCGGGCAGGTAGCGGTCTTCGAACGAGGCGTGTAGCTGGTTGGTGCCTGACTTGTAAACCATCTTCATGGAGCCGCCGGCGGAGTGGCCGTATTCGGCGGAGACACCGGTGGTGAGTACTGTAACTTCTTCCATCGCGTCCGTGCTGCCTTGAATCACGCCGTCCACTTGATTCACCGTGCCGTTGTAAGGAGTCTTGGCGACGATGCCATCGAGCGTTGCGCCGATGTCATTTTGGTTTTGACCGGCGATATGGAAGCCCGCCTGGCCAACCACGCCCACAACGCCGGGCATGTATTGCATCAGATAGACTGTGCGCTTCATGACGCCTGGCACTTCTTTCAGCACTTCGGCCGACAACACATAGGAACTGACTACGTTCTCTGTATTGATGAGTGCGACATCGCCTTGCACGGTAACGCTATCGGACATGGAGCCGACTTCGAGGGCGACATCGACGCGGGGCACGTCGGCGGAGCGGAACGTGAGACCTTCGCGTACATATTCCTTAAAGCCTTTGGAACTGACCTTGAGACGGTAATTGCCCGGCGCCAGATAGGGCAGCGTGTAGCCGCCATCGTCCTTGGTGGTGGTCTCGGTTACAAAGTTTGTTTCCGTGTTGATCACCGTCAGCTTTGCGCCCACAACCGCAGAGCCGGTAGAATCTTTTACGGTGCCGACCAGCGTCGCACCT
Organism: uncultured Acidobacteriia bacterium; assembly: GCA_903881085.1. GTDB lineage: Bacteria > Acidobacteriota > Terriglobia > Bryobacterales > Bryobacteraceae > CAIRSA01. The sequence goes on along the minus strand of CAIRSA010000510.1, from coordinate 1,253 downwards.
CCGCCGGTCTGCGCCAATGCCGCACCGGCAGCAACCATCAGAGTTGCTATTAAAACACTAAATCTCGTTTTCGTCATCGAGTGTCCCCCACCGGTCCCATTACGTTAGGAATCGGAATTTGTCCGTGCCAACATATAACAAAAATGGGACGAATGACAAGAGGGGGGGACCTAGGATGACAAGGAGGAGTTAAAGTGCGGAGGAATTGCGATCGCGGAATATGCCGTTTTCGTAGCCCTGAATGCGCTTGTCTGTGAGTGCCAATTCCAAGCGTTTTTCGGCCAGACAGCAGTAGTTGGCATCGGCTTCGACGCCTACGAAACGGCGTCCCAGCTTGCGCGCGGTCGCGCTGGTTGTGCCTGAACCGAGGAACGGATCGAAGACCACATCGCCTGGATTGGTGCTGGCGAGAATGATTTTGGCCAGTAGTTTTTCGGGCTTTTGCGTGGGGTGTTCGGTGTTTTCGGGCATGGACCAGAAGGGCACTGTGAGGTCGGTCCAGAGGTTCGAAGGGTGCGTGCGGCGCTCGCCGCCTGTAGTGGTTTCTACCCAGTCCTTGGGCTTGCCATTACTGTCTTTGTAGGGAGCGATGACGCGGCGCGTGATCTTCACCGCGTCGAGATTAAAGGTGTATTGCTCCGAGGCCGTGCAGAAGAAAATATCTTCGGAGGCGCTTTTCCAGTTCGCTGTGGCACCGCGGCCTTTTTCTCGTTCCCATGTAATTCGATTGCGGATTTGCAGGTGTTTTGCGGCAATTTGGTGGATGGCGGGCGACGAGCGCCAATCTCCGCAGATATACACGGAGGCGGTTGGCTTGATGGTGCTGAGGATTTTGGGCAGCCAGGAATCGAGCCATTTCGCGTACTGGTCCATGGAGCGGGCGGCGAAGGTGGTTTCTCCGAACGACTTGGTGAGGTTGTAGGGTGGGTCAAGAAATAGCAGGTCGGCGAAGCCTGTTGGGAGCCAGTCCAGGATTTCGAATAGGTCTTGATTGATGGTGCGGTTTTCGATGGAATCAAACGGCGCCGGGCCGTTTAAGTGAAGCAGGCGGGAGGCGAGTGACTGCGATTCCTCTTGGTCCAGGCGGAGTGTTTTGTTTCTTGGGGCGGGTTGCATGGGTTAGTTTATTTTGGGGCAAATGCCATTCCCCCCGCAGACTGCCACTCGAATGTCGCTTACATTGGGTTGATGGGGCGAGCTTCCGTTTGGGTGAGCGATTCATTGGGGCATTGCGGTGGAGGGCAATTGGGGTC
>CAIRSA010000509.1 GCA_903881085.1 uncultured Acidobacteriia bacterium | reverse complement strand
GTTCGCCTGCTTGTCTTCGGCGCAGAGTTCCTCGCCCCAATCGCCACAGTGATGGCGGCGGAGGTAGGCTGACAGGTCCACGTCCAGCGCAAGCGCACCGGGGGTGGCGTAGGTTTTCCCTAACGGGAAGCGGGGTTGCATCAGGTGTATGCCCATGGGATCTCGGGGTTGGGGGTTAGCTAGGAATCAATCAGGTTGTCGAAAAGACCGGGGAGAAAGGGTGTGAGGGCGTCCTGTTCGGCGCGGAAGAACTCGGCCTTGGTCTTGCCCATCTTGCGGCCCTGCGGCGTGTGGCAGTCGTATGCGTAGTCTGGGATGGGGACGTATTCTCCCGCCTGTTCGAGTTCGTCGGTCAGGGTGGCAGGGTCCAACCCGGCCTGCTGGTCATAGACGAAGTTTTGCAGGTGGTCGGCGTCGCGGCTCTTCTTGGCGAGGCAGAGCAGGATCACCGCCTTGGAAATGAAGATGCGGCCCTTCGGTGTCTTCGCCGGGGTGTTGGCGTTGATCTCGGTGTAGCTGTCGTGCAGCGCCTTGACCTCTTGGGTGAGGATGCCCCAGCAATCCTCCGCGCTCACGGTGAGCAGACGACGCCAGACATATTGTCCGAATCCGCTGGCCCAAAGTTCGAGCGCCCAATATCCGGCCAGCTTTGCATCGCCGCGCCGGATCGCCTTCTGTATCGCGCTGGAAACAGCCGGGAAGCTGTATCCGCGCTTGGTATGTAAGTGATAACTCATCGTCTGCTAGAATATCGGTTTGGCACACGAGGTGAAAGCAGTATTGAACGCCATTTATCTACAACTTCACGGATTGGCGACGGGGCGCATCCATCGCCACGCGGTCCTGGCTCTTGTAGGTTTCAATGCGAATATGACTCTTCCACTTGCGCTTGAGATACCGCTTCTCGGTGGCGATGCGCTCGGCGCTTCGGAACAGGCTGTTGCCGCCGAGGTTCTTGTCGCGCTCCTGCACGAAACAAATGCGAGCCTCATTCCAGACGAGCCGGTTGTCCATCAAGTCTTGTAGCGTGGCGTCGATGTCGCACTTGCACTTGAGCAATTCGTCCCACTTCGGCACGCCGCCGTTTTCGTCGCGCACCACGCCGACCGCGCCGCCGACCCAGTGGTTCACGCCGAATGCATCGTTGCGTTGTAGGAGCCACGGGTCGCTGCGCTGGTGCCAGCCGCACAACCGCGCCCCGGCACCACGCGCACACCACGCCGAGTTTTCCAACATGGCGATGGTTTCCGTGATGGAGAGTTTCCGGCAACGCAGGCTGACCATGCACACGCACGCTGTGGGAGCAGATCGGTTCGCGACCGAATCACCTGTTTGACTGCGAGGCAATGCACGTCACCGCCGCCACCATGCTCAAGATCATCGGACGTGAGGCGACCAGCGCTGAGCCGGTTGACACCCCGAACGGGGAACCATGAAATTGCTGATTCTCCTCGCCGAACTATCCCTGCTTCTGTCCGCCTGCGCCACTCCCCCGCCCGTCAGCGGCTCGGTCGAAAGCAAGTTCGGCGGGATCAGACTGCTACC
>CAIRSA010000508.1 GCA_903881085.1 uncultured Acidobacteriia bacterium | reverse complement strand
TTTTCGGCCGAAAATGGGATGTCTGACCCCAATTGCCCTCCACCGCAATGCTCCAATAAATCACTCACCCAATGGGTTACGCCGCCTTCATCCGCAATCGAATGCAAATGCGGAAGATCGCTGTATCAAACCCAGTCCAACAGCTTTTTCATTAGACAAGCCTGTCGTTGGCGCTTCAGTTCGGCAATCTGCCGTCGCAGCGCGAGAACCTCGAGGGCCGTGTTCTGCCGATTGCCAGCTAGCTAAACGTCCAGCCCCAACTATCCACTACGCATGGTGCGCACTATCACCCAGTTTGGCGCGTACAAGCGTCGAATCCCCCGTAAAAATATTACATACTTTGTGCAAGTTATTGATAACAAGGTACGAGAATCTGAATATCTTGGCATCAGGATCGGCACTTGAATTGCTCAGACAATTCCGACAATAATTATCGTAGTTATGTTTAATCAAACCACGCTAACCGCACTTCGAGCTCTCCAGCAGATTGTCGCACTCGACAGCACCCAACCCGTCTCACCACGTCAATTGGCAGCTGACATCGGAGAATCCCCCTCCTACCTGGCTAAAATCGCTCGCGATCTCGCAAAGGCGGGTATTCTGCGCAGCGAAAACGGATCCAAGGGTGGTGTTTTCCTTGCGCGCAAGGCCGATTCAATCACTCTTCAGGAGATTGTGGAAGCATGCCAGGGTGTGGTGATAGGCCGCTTCTGTGTATCAGACACCAGCGGCAATGTTTGCAGTTTTCATGAGGCCGCATTGGAACTTCACGAAGCAATGGTAGCTGTGCTGCGAAGGTGGACTCTGGCCGACTTGACGTCCCGTCCGTTCGTCGTCCGCTCCGGCGGAGTACCTTGTGTGATGTTTGGATCTCGCCGCGCAAAGGAGCCACAACTGGTTAATCTATGACGTCCTTACCGGTGCAAGTCCCAGGCGAAAACTATCATGCGAACCTGATTTCCTGTCAGGTGGCTTGTCCGGTACATACAGATGCCAGAGGCTACGTTCGTGCGATCGCGGAAGGCCGTTTCGAAGAGGCTTATTTGATCGCGCGTGGGCCCAATCCGTTCGCGTCCATATGCGGCCGTATCTGCGGTGCACCTTGTGAAGCGGCCTGCCGCCGCGGCAAGGTTCCGCGCGTAGACGATGACGGGAACTTTGTCGCCACCGATCGCCCCATTTCCATCCGTGCGCTCAAGCGGTTTGCCTGCGAAATTGCTGGCCCCGATTCGCAACCCACCGCGGAAGTCCTCCAACGCGTGAAGGACTTCGTGCCACAGGTAGCAATGCAAGTCGAAGAGATGGCCGCCATGCTGCACGGAGGCATGAAGAGCGATCTGGTGATAGGCAACAGCAGAAAAATTGCCATCATTGGCGCGGGCCCAGCTGGACTTTCCGCCGCTCACGATCTTGCCCTTCTGGGTTTTAGTCCGGTTGTATTTGAATCCGAACCTGTGCCGGCAGGGATGCTCGCAGTCGGCGTTCCCGCCTATCGCCTTCCACGGGATCTCATCGCCAACGAGATCGCCGTCATCCAGGCGTTGGGGGTGGATCTACGCTGTGGTATAACTATTGGCCGCGACATCACGTTCGCGGACCTTCGAAGGGACTTCGAAGCGGTCATCATCGCTGTTGGCGCCAAGGCCTCGCGTGGTCTCGGTTTGCCTGGCGAAGGCGGTCCCGGTGTTTACGGCGGCGTTGATCTGCTGCGCTCGGTCGCCCTGCGCGATAACGCAATGATCGTCGGACGCGAAGTTGTTGTAGTTGGCGGTGGGAATGTGGCGTATGACGTAGCCCGCAGCGTTGTGCGCCAGATTGCCTGGGACACGGCGCGAACCGCCGCACGTTTGCCTGGCACATCGCGTGTGCGTCTGGTCTCGCTCGAAGGACTGGAAGAGATGCCCGCCGACACGCTCGAAATCGTCGAAGGCGACGAGGAAGGCATCGAGCGTTGGAACGGATGGGGTCCGCTTGAAATCAGGCGTGACGAAGCCGGCGCTGTCACTGGGGCGGTGTTTCAAAAGTGTCTGAGCGTGTACGACGAGAATCGGCGTTTTTCGCCGAAGTTCGACGCCGCGCAGCGAGAAACAATCCCATGTGACACGGTGCTGCTCGCCGTCGGCCAGGCCCCGGCGTTACAGTTCCTCTCCGACGGCGGAACCGATGTCGAGATGTTCCGCCCCGGTTGGCCGAAGGTCGATCCGAAAACTCTTTCCACCACGGCGGCAGGCGTTTTCGTCGCCGGCGATCTTGCTCACGGAACACGATTGCTGATCGATGCCGTCGCATCCGGAAAGGCTGCGGCCCGCTCCGTCTTTCAACATCTCACCGGACGTTCGCTGACGGCTGAGACCACGACGGTGCACCTGGCTCTTCCGGCCTACCAGCGAGAGCGCGGCTATGAGTCCATCCGCCGCCAGGCGATCCCCGTGCGAGAGCCGGCAGAACGATTTAAGCATCCCGACCTGGTGGTGGAGACCGGCTTCACCACAGAGCAGGCAATGCGCGAAGCGTCGCGCTGCCTCGATTGCGGAGTCACTCCTGTTTTCGATGGTGCGCGCTGCGTCTTATGCGGCGGTTGCGTCGACGTGTGCCCGACGAAGTGCCTAAAGCTGGTCGGTCTCAATGAAATCGCTCGAAACGACGAAATGAATGTGGCAATCTCCAGACTACTCGGAGAAGAAGCCGAGCCGGACGAACACTCCGCCATTCTCAAGGACGAGGACCGTTGCATCCGATGTGCACTTTGCGTCATGCGTTGTCCGGCCGACGCGATTGTCATGGAGCGGGTGTGTTTTTCCAGTATCTGGAGGTGTGCATGAGTAACGCGCTATCAAATCAGGCGCCATTGAATCCTGGAACGCAAAGATCGCGTCTCGATCCGGAGCCGGTCTCCCGCCGGGATACGCTTGGCCTGGCCGCACTCTGGTCCGCGGCCTCAGCCATGTTGTTCTCGGTCTTCGGAATGCTCCGGCTTCCGAAAGCGGCTGTGCTGGCGAGTCCGTCAAAGAAATTTAAGGCAGTCCTTCCGGAGAATCTCGCCGCCGGGGAAGCGTTCACTCCTCCAGGACGTGCCGTGGCTATCTTCCGAGACAAAGAGGGCGTGCACGCACTCTCAACGATATGCACCCATTTGGGATGCATCATCAAACCATCGGCGGAAGGGTTTGAATGCCCATGCCATGGCTCGCGCTTCCATCTTGACGGCACAGTCGCCAAAGGCCCCGCGCCAAAATCGTTGCCATGGCTGAAGGTCACGCAAGCCGGTGGGCAGTGGATCATAGACGAAGGCGCAACGGTGCCTCCTGGTACCAAGGTGAGCGCATGAGCACGCCTACTACGCCGCTAAACGAATTCAAGGACAACCTGAAACAGGCTCCGAAACGGATACTCGATTCAGCGCTTCGCAGTGGAACCCCCAACACCGATCGCACTCGTTCCACCTTCGTCTTCGGCAACGTATTTCTCCACCTGCACGCCGTGCGTTCACACCGCTGGAGTTTGCGCTGGACCACGACGTTTGGCTTAGGCATAGCCAGTACCGCGGCCTTTCTCATTACCCTGGTTACCGGCATTTTGCTGATGTTCTATTACAAGCCATACCCCGAGGCGGCTTATCAATCAATCAAAGACATTCACTTCGTTGTCCCCACCGGACGCTTCATCCGCAACATCCACCGCTGGGCCGCAAACGTCATGGTGGTGACGGTGCTGTTGCACATGGCGCGCGCTTTCTTCACCGCCTCCTATCGCAAGCCGCGCGAATTCAACTGGCTGATTGGCATGGGACTGCTGGTGACAACACTGGGGCTCTCTTTTACCGGCTACCTGCTGCCATGGGATCAACTCGCGTATTGGGCGATCACAATTGGCGCGAACATTGCGCAATCGCCGCGTGAAGTTACCGACGCGATTGGCATCACTTCGTGGTTTGATCCGGGAGGCTTTCAGAAACTTCTGTTGCTGGGCTCCGATCAGGTCGGCGCGGAGGCCCTGATACGCTTCTACCTGTTGCATGTGATGATTCTTCCCATGGTGTTGTTCGGATTGATGTCGGTCCATTTCTGGCGCATCCGAAAGGATGGCGGCCTTGCCAAACCGGTCGATGTGGATGCCAGGCTGGGGTCGGCGGAAGGGCAGAGCTATCCTGTCTTTACCGAAGCACCTTCGAAGACCTACCATCTTGCCGCCGTCGTTCGCGGTCGCTCGGCGGCAGTGGGCAAAGGCCCCGAGAACACGTTGCCCTCGATGCCCCACTTGTTCTACGCAGAACTGGCGGTGTTGATGCTCACCACGTTGGTGTGCGTGTTGCTGGCGATCTGGTCCGATGCGCCGCTGAAAGAGATGGCCAATCCAAGTGTGCCTGAGAATCCAGCCAAAGCACCGTGGTATTTTCTTGGACTGCAGGAACTGGTCGCCTTCTCCGCCTTTATGGGCGGTATTGGCGTGCCCAGTATTGTTCTGATCGGACTCGGCCTGATCCCCTTTCTTGATCGCGAAGAGAAGGGTACGGGAGAGTGGTTCGGTGGTCCGGGCGGATGGCCGCTTGTGCGGCAGTCGATCGCCGTCGGCCTTGGGGCTCCGCTGCTGATTGAAGCACTGGTAATCCGCTTCGGATGGATTCGAGAGTGGTTCCCGAAAGTGCCGCAACTGGTAGTCACGGCGATCAATCCGGGAACGCTCCTCACCTTGGTCTACGCCTGCTACTCCATTTGGCTTGTGCGGCGCTTGCGCTCCACTCGTGCCGGTGCCTTGGGATTGTTTACCTGTTTCCTGTGCGGGTTTCTGCTGCTGACGATTGTCGGAACTTATTTCCGCGGTCCCAACTGGGTCTTCTACTGGTCGCCGTCCGATTGGCCCAAACATTAACGCCATGAAGAATAAACTGTTACTACTTGGTTCGAGCATCGGCGTGCTACTGCTGCTCATTGCGGCCGCCTATCAGGAAAACTTCCGCAGGGAGTGGCGTCACATCCAGGCGGCAGGCCGCAATGACGAAGGGTCCATTTCCGTCCAGTTGCGGCAGGTCGTGAACCCAAGCCTGGGCGCGGCCGACCGCTGCGTTTCCTGCCACGTCAGCATGGGACCGGGCGAACAGGGCGTCACCGGCGCAAAAGTGCTGATGGAACATAAGAAGGTGGTGCACGATCCAGCCGAGTACGGTTGCACCATTTGTCATGGCGGCCAAGGTGCGGCAACCGAAAAAGACGATGCTCACGGGCATGTTGAGTTCTGGCCGTTGCCGATGATTCCCGCGTCCATGAGTTATGCAGGATGTGGAACTTGCCACACGCCATTAGGCATTCCAACGCTCGGTGCACTGCGCAAAGCGCGCGCTGTTTTCGAACGGCTCGATTGTCTTGCCTGCCATCGCGTGGATGGGCGTGGCGGCACCATTCGCCCGGATGGCGGTGGCATGGAAGCGCTCGACCTTTCGCGCGCCGGCTACAGTAGTTACGACGCGGATTGGTACGCAAAGCATGCAAAAAAATCGGCCGAGGCCACCAAAGGCCCGTGGAAAGCCTCTTTCACTGCTATTGGCGAAGACGACCAGGCGAGCCTTCGGGTTTATCTTGCCACTCGCGTTGGCGCTTCGCAGCTGGTGGAGGCTAAGGCCGCGTTCAACAGCACCGGATGTCTTGGCTGCCACAAAGTAAGTGGCGTTGGCGGGGATGAGGGCCCCGATCTCACACGTGAGGGAGAGAAAGATCCGGGCCAGGTGAATGTCCATGCCGCACCCGGTGAGCCGTCTCTCGCCAATTGGATGGGCGAACATTTCCGTTCACCCGGATCGTTGGTCGCGGGCTCGCAGATGCCTCCGCTCGGGCTTTCCGAACCCGATATCAAGTTGCTCACGTACTATACGCTGTCTTTGCGGCGGCGCGATGTCCCCGGCAACTACACCCCGCGCGACCGCATGCGCGCAACACGCTTCGGCGAACGCGAATTCGCGTCCGATGGGCCAACTCTTTTCGGTACGTTCTGCGCTGGATGCCATGGGCTTGAAGGACGCGGGCGTAAGGCTCCTGGCATGGCCGCGTTTCCGTCCATTACTAATCAGGACTTCCTGCGCGTTGCGCCCGATCAGCTGCTACGCGAGACCATCCGCAAAGGGCGTCCGGGCCGGCGCATGGCAGCCTGGGAAAGGGATGGCGGATTGAAGCCTGCCGATGTCGACAAATTGGTTGTCTATCTTCGATCAACTGCCGAACCGCCAGCAGTGGATAACAAGACGGCGCACTGGGTGCAGGGCGACTCCGCCAAAGGAAAACATCTCTTCGCCGCCGCCTGTTCCGGCTGTCATGGCGCTGAAGGCCAGGGTGGCGAAGGTCCTTCGCTCCATAATCAGGTGCTTCTGGCGAACGCAACAGACACTTACTTCGTCGAGACCATCTCACGCGGCCGCAGAGGCACCGCGATGGTTGGCTTCTTCGATCCATCTCCGGTACACCGAACCCTTACAGCCGGTGAAATTGAATCGATCGTGACTTTCCTGCACACGTGGGAGGAGAAAAAGAAATGAAAGATCTTGAGTTGTTACGGCGCGACTTTTTAGGCCTCGCGGGCGCGGCCGGATTTACTGCCCTGATGGCCTCTGTTCAGAAATCATGGGGGCTGGAGGCGATCTCGAATCCACTGGCCGCTTATCCCGACCGAAACTGGGAGCGCGCCTACCGCGACCTCTGGAAATACGATTCCACATTCACTTTCACGTGCGCCCCGAACGACACGCATAACTGCATTCTCAAGGCCTACATGCGGCAAGGCGTCATCACTCGCATCGGGCCTTCCATGCGTTACGGCGAGGCCAGTGACCTTAGCGGCAACCACGCCAGCAGTCGCTGGGATCCGCGCATCTGCCAGAAGGGTCTGGCGCTTACACGACGCTTCTATGGCGACCGCCGGGTCAACGGGTGCATGGTTCGCGCCGGATATAAAAAGTGGGTCGAACTAGGTTTCCCGCGCGGCTCAGACGGCCGCCCGCCCACTGAATATTTCCAGCGGGCGCGCGATGAATGGGTGCGCGTAACTCATGACGAAGCTGCGAAAATTGCGGCCTCCGCGCTGAAGAACATCGCCGAAACTTATACCGGAGAGGAAGGCAAGCGCCGCCTGAAGGAACAGCACTATGACGAAGCCGTGATCGAGGCAACCAAGGGCATCGGCACACAGGTGCTCAAGTTCCGCGGAGGCATGCCTCTGCTGGGCATGACGCGAGTATTCGGCATGTACCGTCTGGCGAACTCCATGGCGCTGCTCGACGCGTACATTCGCAAGGTCGGCCCTGATCAGGCAGTCGGCGCCAAAGGCTTCGACAATTACTCCTGGCACACCGACCTGCCGCCGGGACATCCAATGGTCACCGGGCAACAGACCGTCGAGTTTGATCTGTATGCAGCGGAGCAGGCCAAGACGCTGGTCGTCTGGGGCATGAATTGGATCACCACCAAGATGCCTGATTCGCACTGGCTCACCGAAGCGCGGCTGAAAGGCACGCGCATCGTTGTCATCGCCTGCGAATATTCGTCCACCGCCACCAAGGGCGACGATGTGATCGTGGTTCGCCCAGGAACTACGCCCGCTCTCGCGCTGGGACTATCGCACGTGATCATGAAAGAAAAGCTGTACGACGTGGAGTACGTCAAACAGTGGACCGATCTGCCCGTGCTCGTGCGCATGGATACGTTGAAGAACCTGCGCGCCCAAGATGTGTTTGGCGGCGAACTGGCGACGCTGAAGAAGGCGAAGATCCTCGGCGCAAACGAAAAAGAAGCGCCGGCCGGCACGCACACTGACCAGGTGATCCCGGAAAAACTCCGCAACGAATGGGGTGATTTCGTTTGGTGGGACCGCGCTAAGAATGAACCGCGCTTGCTCAGCCGCGACATGGTGGGAAAGAATTCACCAATAACTGACCCGCTGCTGGAAGGCTCGGTCGAAGTTACGCTGCACGATGGCAAAAAGGTCCGCTGCCGCCCTTCGTTCGATCTGGTCAACGAGTACGCGGCGCACTTTACGCCACAAACTACGGAAGAACTCACCTGGGCTCCGGCGGCGGCCGTCGAGCACTTGGCGCGTCACATTGCGAAGCAGCCCGGCACCACTCTGTTCGCCATCGGAATGGGGCCGAATCAGTTCTTCAACAGCGACAACAAAGACCGCGACATATTCCTGCTGGCCGCGCTCACCGGCAATGTGGGCAAGATCGGCGGCAACGTCGGTTCCTATGCTGGCAATTATCGTGTGTCCCTGTTCAACGGTGCACCGCAATACATCAATGAAAATCCCTTCGACATCGAACTGGATCCAGCGAAGCCGGCGCGGCCTAAACAGTATTGGAAGCCAGAATCGGCGCATTACTACAATCACGAGGATCATCCGCTGCGCGTCGGAAACAAGTTGCTCACCGGCGCAAGCCACATGCCTTGCCCAACCAAGTCGATGTGGTTCGCCAACGCAAACTCCATTTTGGGCAACGTCAAATGGCACTACAACACCGTAGTCAACATGCTGCCCAAAATCGAAATGGTCGCTGTGAACGAATGGTGGTGGTCGACTTCCTGCGAATGGGCCGACATCGTCTTCGGTGTCGACTGCTGGGCGGAATTGAAGAATCCCGACATGACCGCGTCCGTGACTAACCCCTTCCTCACCGTGTTCCCGCGCACACCGCTCAAACGTGCGTTCAACACGATAGGCGATATTGATGTGCAGGCGTTGGTCAGCGCGAAAATGGCGGACTTGACAGGCGACAAGCGCTTCATCGACTACTGGAAGTTTGTCCGCGAAGGCAATGTCGAAGTCTATTTGCAACGCATCCTTGATCACTCCGCAAACACCAGGGGATTCAAGATCAAGGACCTGGAAGAGAAGGCCAAACTTGGTATACCAGCCATCATTCAAAGCCGCACCTCTCCAAAGGCAGTCGGCTTCGAGCAGATCACCGATTCACAACCCTGGTATACAAAATCCGGCCGCCTGGAATTCTACCGCGATGAAAACGAGTTCATTGAAGCAGGCGAAAATCTGCCCGTTCATCGAGAACCGGTGGATTCCACCTTCTATGAACCGAACGTCATTATTTCTGGGAAACATGAGGCGCTGCGGCCAGACGGTCCGGAGGTTTACGGTGTCAAGCGGACCGATCTTTCCTGTGATACGCGCTGCGGACGCAATGTGGTTTTGAGTTGGGAAGAGTGCAAGAAGACTTCACACCCACTCATGAAAGATGGCCATAAATTTGTCTTCCACACGCCGAAGTACCGCCATGGCGCGCACACCATGCCGATCGATACGGATATGGTCGCGCTGCTGTTCGGGCCATTCGGCGATCTTTACCGGCACGACAAACGCAGTCCGTTCGTGGCCGAAGGCTACGTCGATATCAACCCCTCCGACGCCCGCGATTTAGGCGTGGCGGATGGCGACTATGTGTGGATCGATGGCGACCCTGAGGATCGGCCCTTCCGCGGCTGGCAAAAGAACAAGAAGGACTACGAATTCGCGCGCCTCATCTGCCGCGCACGCTACTATCCGGGCACGCCGCGCGGCGTGACGCGCATGTGGTTCAACATGTATGGTTCAACACCCGGTTCAGTCGAAGGGCGCAAGTCGAGAGCCGACGGCTTGGCCAAAAATCCACGCACCGGTTACCAGGCGATGTTCCGTTCAGGGTCGCATCAATCGGCCACGCGCGGCTGGTTGAAACCGACCTGGATGACCGATTCGCTGGTGCGCAAGAACATGTTCGGCCAGAGCATTGGGAAGGGTTTCATGCCGGATGTGCACTGTCCAACCGGGGCGCCGCGCGAAGCGTTTGTGAAGATCACGCGCGCCGAAGCTGGCGGTATCGACATGAAGAGTCTGTGGAGACCGGCGGCCATGGGAATTCGGCCGCGCTACGAGTCTGACGCCATGAAGAAGTATCTGGCGGGCGGTTTTGGTCCAACCAATAAGGAGAGCTGATCCATGGCACAAGTTTATAACTGGCAACTCGGGCGGGAGATGTCGTACTGGTATCCGGAAAACCATCCGAAACGCCAGTTTGCCGCTGTATTCGACACCAATAAGTGCATAGCGTGCCAGACCTGCACGCTTGCCTGCAAGACCACTTGGACCTCGGGCCGCGGTCAGGAATACATGCTGTGGAACAACGTGGAATCGAAGCCGTATGGGTTCTATCCGTTGGCCTGGGATGTAAAGCTGCTGGAGATGCTGAATTCCGGAGAATGGAAAGGCAACAAGTACGACGGCCAGACCATCTTTGAATCGGCCGCCGCGGGTGAGCGCGTGATGGGTTGGCGCCCCACGCCACAGGATTACGCTTATCCGAACGTGGGCGAAGATGATTGCACCGGCCAGGTGGATGTCGGCGCGCTGATGCAGATTCCCCACATGAACTGGTTCTTCTATCTGGCGCGCATCTGCAATCACTGTACGTATCCGGCATGCCTTGCGTCGTGTCCGCGTGGCTCCATCTACAAGCGCCAGGAGGACGGCATCGTCCTTGTCGATCAGTCGCGCTGCCGCGGCTACCAGGAATGCGTCAAGGGCTGCCCATACAAGAAGATCTTCTTCAATCCCATGACCGGCACGTCGGAAAAATGTATCGCCTGTTATCCCAAGATCGAACAGGGCATTCAGCCGCAGTGTTTTGTGAACTGCATTGGCAAGATTCGCATGGCAGGTTGGATCTCCAAACCGAATGAGGCGAAGCCTGACAATCCGATCGATTACCTGGTGCACATCAAGAAGATCGCGCTACCGCTGTTTCCGCAATACGGCCTGGAGCCGAATGTTTATTACATTCCCCCAGTGCACGTGCCGGCGCACTTCAATCGCCAGTTGTTCGGACCCGGCGCCGAAGCGGCCGTGAAGGCTTATCGCAATGCGCCCAACGACATGGATCTGGCCGGCTTGCTCCATCTGTTCGGATCGAGCGAAATGATCATGCCGCGCTTCCATCGCCAGGGCGAAACAGTCACTGGCATGGACGAGAAGGGCAACAAGATCGTTAGCGTGCCGATGCACGAACCGGTTCACATTCGCCCCGCCTACGACAAGCTGTATCAGATTCAACGGACCAACTGTCCGTAAGGAGATCCCATGCGCTCCCTGAAATTACTCCTGGTAATCGCATTCGTGATTCTACTTGGCGCATGCAGCCGCAGCGTGCAGCGCACTACCGAAGTTGTGTCGATTCCCTCCGCCACACTCCCTCTTTCTCCCGGCGACAATGCCTGGAGCACAGCCCCGGAATATGCCGCCAAACTTCTGATGCAGGACCTCGTCGAGCCGCGCTTGATGAAGGCCTCGATGTCCGAAGTGCTGGTGCGCTCTCTCACCAATGGTTCCGAAATCGCGTTCCGTTTGCAATGGGCTGACCCCACCGTTGACGACCTTCCCGGTCCGGGCCGCTTCATCGATTCCTGCGCCGTGCAGATCCCCTCGGTGACCGACCCGAATCTTCCTGATCCGCAGATGGGCCAGCCCGGAAAACCCGTGCAGATAACGTTCTGGCGGGCCGATTGGCAGGCTTCGGTCGACGGCCGGCCAGACGATATCCACTCCATTTATCCCAATGCCAGCATCGACCACTATCCATTTCAAGCCAAGCCGCTCGAACCGGGATCGGCTGCGCAAAAGGAAATGGCCAAGCGCTATGCGCCTGCCGAGGCGGTGGGCAACCGCCGGGCCGGCCCACGGGAAATGCCAGTAGAAGACCTGGCTGCCGAAGGCCCTGGGACACTGGCTCCAGCGGAACAACGCAAGTCAAGAGGAAAAGGGATGCATGACGCACAAGGGTGGACTGTCGTCATCGTCCGTCCGATGCCCGCCGGATTTGGCCCCAAGACGCGAACGCAGGTAGCCTTTGCCGTTTGGGAAGGTTCGCACGACGAAGCCGGAGCTCGAAAGATGCGTACCGGCTGGGCTCCGCTTGCCGCCAGGGAGGCGAAATGAACACCATGGCGTTGACTCTCGAGGTCAGAAACTTGCTGAATGAAGCAGCGCAATGGCACGTGTTGGAACTGTTGTTTCAGTGCCCTTCCGCGGAATGGCGCAGGCGCATCCTGGAACTGCGGCCTGAGTGCAAACACGAACAACTCACCTTAGCTATCGATATCGCTCTTGAAATCGCCTCCGAGGGCGCCTACCATTCCATCATGGGTCCGGGCGGGCCCGCGCCCGCGCGGGAAGCCAGCTACATAGACACTATGCAGTTGGGATATCTCATGTCGGAGTTGAATGCCATTTACGACGCGTTCGGCTTTCATCCGGAAACGTTCGAAATCGTCGATCACGTGTCGGTGCAGGCCGGCTTCATGGGCTTCCTCCGATTGAAGGAAGCGTTCGCTCTTTCCGCACAGCAGGACGAGCAGGCGGCTTTGGTTCGCGACTGCGCCGCGGAGTTTTTGCGAGGTCACATCTCCCACATTGGAGAGCCCCTGTGCGCGGCTCTCGAAGCATGCGGCTATGACTATCTGGTCCTCGCTGGCAAGGTCCTGCTTAGCCTTACCGGTCCCGCCGAAAAGCGCGTGTTCGAAATCCTGGACCAGGGGACGGATGCCTGGACTGAGGACAGCCTCGAAGGCTGCGGAACTATATGATTCGTGCATTTGTTATAGCATTAATCGCGATTTTGTTTACGCTGCCATCGACTGGCCAGCCGGCCTCTTCCGATGCGGTTGTATTCCAGGGCAGCCTGCGTTCGCGAGTCGAAATGTGGGACTGGTTCTCCGCCCCTCCCGCAAATAACAACTATGCGCTCTCGGGCAATCTTCTACGTCTCGGTCTTTCGCAAACGAAGAAGAACTTCGACTGGCAAATTGAATTCGCTGTCCCAATCCTGCTTGGACTTCCGGATAATGCCATTGCACCCGGAACCCCAGGGCAACTCGGATTCGGCGCCAGCTATTACGCATCCAATAAGCTCAGCCAAAACGCGGCCATGATTTTCGCCAAGCAGGCCTTCATGCGATGGAAGGGACCGAAACAGTCTCTGCGCGTAGGACGCTTCGAATTCTCCGACGGCGCCGAGCGCACGCCTGCAAACACCACACTTGCCGCCATCAAGCGCGATCGTGTGAATCAGCGCCTCATCGGCCCATTTGGTTTCAGCCACGTCGGGCGCAGCTTCGATGGTTTTCAATATGCGTGGACCGAAAAGAACGCAACCTATACGTTGATATCGGCTGTCCCCACGCGCGGAGTCCTTCAAACGGACGGCTGGGGTTGGAACCGCACGGAGGTCACCTATGGCTCCGCTGTTTGGGCCATGCAGAAAGGCGGAGCTGCTTCTGAGACCCGCGTGCTCGGCATCTTCTACGACGACTTCCGTCACGTTGTGAAAACCGATTCGCGCCCGCTCGCCGTGCGACGCAACGATCTCGCCAACATCCGCATCTTCACCTTCGGCGGCCATCATTTGAGCGCCTTCAGCGGCAGGCAGGGTACGTTTGACGTCATGCTGTGGGGCGTGGGACAGACTGGTAAATGGGGCGTTCAAGATCATCGCGCGCACGCCATTGCCATTGAGGGCGGTTTTCAACCGGCGTTCGCCAAGCCGCTTAAACCTTGGATCCGCGGCGGATACTTCATCAGCTCCGGCGACGGGAATCCAAATGACAACGAACACGACACGTTCTTCCAAATGCTTCCAACTGCCCGTGTATTCGCGCGATTCCCGTTCTTCGACATGTTGAATAACCGGGATATCAACGCCGCCCTGATTACGCGTCCTCACGTGAAAGTTACGATTTCGAATGAGTTCCATGCCCTCCGCCTCTCAAACCCCAATGATCTTTGGTACACCGGCGGCGGCGTCTTCCAACCCTGGACCTTTGGATATAGCGGACGCAATGCGCTGGGTGCGCGGTCGCTGGCGAACCTGTATGACCTGAGCGTTGAGTACCGCATGAATCCGGCCTTTGCTTTCACCGGCTACTTCGGCTATGCGCAGGGGCTCGCGGTGATGAAAGCGATCTACCCGCAAGGCAAAGACGGGCGGCTTGGCTATCTGGAATTCACATACCGCTTCGGCCGCCCAGCCGTGAAATTACATTAGGTGACTGAAGTCACTGAATCATTATGGGTATGGCCCCATGATGGGTTGAGAGGAAGGATACAATCAATGACAACCACCCACACACTGTCCGATGTAGCTGCTATCTCGCTCGCCGCGGTACGCACTCTTGAGCAACATGGTCTCGATTACTGCTGTGGCGGCAAACAGAACTTTGGCGAGGCCTGCGCCGCCAAAGGCCTCAATCCGGACTCCGTGATGCAGGAGATCGAACAGGCGAAGGCTGGGAGCGCAGAGGAGAGGGACTGGCACACTGCGCCGCTGGGTGAACTTGCACAACACATCGTTGCAACGCACCACGCATATCTCAAGCGCGAGCTGCCTGTGTTGAGCGCGAGGATGGACAAGGTGCAGGAAGTGCATGGCCCAAGCGATGCGGAGACGCTTGCCCGCATGGGTGGGGTGTTTGCTGCCTTGCGCGAAGAGATGGAACTGCATATGCACAAGGAGGAAGCGATCCTGTTTCCCTTCATCGAACGCTACGGCGTCGCGGAAGCGAAGGGCATTCCCATGCCGCCTGTGCCATTCGGCACAATCGCAAACCCAATCGCAATGATGGAGCGGGAACACAAGAGCGCCGGTGGTGCGTTGTTGGAGATCCGCGCATTGACTCACGATTACCTTCTGCCGCCATATGCGTGTAGCACCGTTGCCGCTCTTTACGCAGGACTGCAAATACTCGAAGCGGATTTGCACGTGCACATTCACCTGGAGAACAACATTCTGTTTCCGCGCGCCATAGCGCTGGAGAAACGGTAGCAAGCCAGACTCACAGCATTCGATGTGAATGACATGATGACAATATCGGATTTAACGCAATGTAATCGGCCGGGTTCTGAAGAGGTCGTATTGCAGGTTGAGACGATCCAAATTGTTGGGCTCTACATTTCGACACAGCATAACTTCTTTGGGCACCACGGTCAGCCCCCGGGTGAAGAGCCAATCATTGAAACGGCCTCTGTCGAGTGTGTCGCCGGACGCGGGCTGCGTGGAGATCGGTTCTTCGACTACAAGGAAGACTACAAGGGGCAGATAACCTTCTTTGCATCCGAGGTATATGAGGACCTTTGTGGCCAACTCGGCATTCACAATAAGCAGATTGGCGTATTGCGCCGGAATGTGATCACTCGAGGAATCGATCTGAACACTCTGGTAGGCCGCGAATTTGTTGTCCAGGGCGTAAGATTTCATGGGATGGCGGAGTGTAGCCCCTGCTATTGGATGGACCGCGCTTTTGGCCCCGGAGCCGAAGATGCGCTGCGCGGGCGTGGCGGTCTCAGGGCTCGCATTCTGTCCAGCGGCATACTTCGAGCCGCCCCAAAGTCCTGAAACGCAAATGCCAGGCCGCCGATCTTCGACATGACCCGAGAAGGAGCAGTTGAACGCATCTATTTAGCATCGGTTGCATACAACGTGCTCGTCACTTGCCGGGTGACTCGCATTGCGGGCGGTATCTCGTGGGGCAAACTGGGGACAGCCCGCATGATTCCGGCAAAAGACG
>CAIRSA010000507.1 GCA_903881085.1 uncultured Acidobacteriia bacterium | reverse complement strand
TTCATCAAGAGCGGCGATAATCTCGTCCTCACCGCGCCTTACGACGTGCTGTCTGGCGGCGGCTTCAAAGTAGGCAACGTCTTCGGCGTAGCTGCAAACGACACACTCTCAGGCGCTGACGCCCAATGCGAAATCGAGGGTGTCTATGACCTTGCCAAGGACGCGAGCACCTTTGCGCAGGGCGACCTTGCGTACTGGGATGATACGGCAAAAAAGGTGACGTCCACGGTGGCGAGCAACCTGCTGATCGGCGCGGTCGAGGTGGCCGCCGCAACGGGCGCAACTGTTGTGCGGGTCAACCTGTTTGGCGTTCCCGGCTTTTCCGGACAGGCGCATGGCCTCAAGGTGGCGTACGCCAAATACGATTTCAGCGTGGACGGCGGCGCCACCTGCACGCCGGCAGTCAGCGACACCATTCCCGACAATGCAGTCGTGTTCGGCGGCGTGGTGAACGCAACGACCGCCGTCGCCGCAGCGGGTTCAGCGACTGTCGCAATCGGCACAGCAGCCGGTTCGAGTGCGACGAGTATCCTGACGGCCACGGCCAAAGCATCATTAGGCACCGACGCGGTGGTTGTGCCAACCTGCACGGCCACTCCGTTCAAGATGACTGCGGCCGGCAAGATCAACATCACGATCGCTTCGGGGCCGCTGACAGCAGGCGTGATCGAAGCGTGGGTGCTCTATACGACTGCGGCCGCATAATGTGGACAAAGCAATCCGGCATGGCGAACGCGGCAGTCCTCGCCGCGTTCGGCCAGCCGGTTTCCTACCAGCAGCGCGCAGGTGATCCGTTCACGGTCGCCGGGATCCTGGACAAACGAACTGACGAGCAACGGCACCCGGATACGGTGTACGCGCGACTTTTCGTGGCGCTCGCCGGATTCATGGTGCCACCTGATCACGGCGACGAGGTGACGATCGATGGTGCTGTCTACACAGTGTTCGAAGTGCTCAACGATTCTGCCGGTGGTTGCTGGCTTGGAATTCGGGAGAAGATCTGATGGCTTCCGTGCGTGTGTACGTCAAGAAGCAAATCCGGCTTGACCGGATGAACTTCCGCCAGCAGTCGATGTTCAAGATCGGAACCGTAGGTGTGGCCTCAGTCAAGAGCAGGTTGGCTGCGGTGCAAGGTCCGGGCGACTCCTCTGCCAAGCCGCTTACCAAACGCTATGCGATCCAGAAAACGAAGATGGGAAAAGGTAACCGGCGGAACCTGATGCTGACGGGCAGCATGCTTGCAAATTTTCAGGTGCGCACGGTTTCTGAAAACTCCGCCAAGGCCAGCAACTCAACCCGGAAGGACCGGCTGAAGGCTTGGATCAATCAGAAGATCGAGCCGTGGGTTGTGTTCTCTCCGAAGAACAAAGCTGCTGCGGCCGCGGCCGCGCGGCAGGTGCTTGAGGAGATGAAACCTCGGCTTCTTTTAGAACGGACCCTGGGCGGAAAGCAGCAATGATCGATCCCTCGGAGCTCATTACGAACCTCGTGGCGATGTTGCGCGACGTGCCGGATCTGGTTGCCGAAATGAACGGTGACTTCGAGCGCATCTACGCCTATCACGATCAGTACCCGAAGAACGTGAGCCTGGTTCACGCCATCCACCAGATGCCCGCGCCATCAGTCATGGCCGTCTGGCAAGGGACGCAGCCGGGATTGTTCGGCGGTGTGGATGTCTGGAAGCACCAGGTCACGCTGTTCCTGCGCGCTCGCGAGACACTCTCGGGAGACCCGCCCTCCGCGTACTACCGCCTGTTTCGATTGATCACCAAGGGCATTCCGGCCGCGCAAGGTATCGCGATGCTGAACGTTACGGTCCACCCCTCCTGCTATCCGATGGACCTGCCAATGGTACAGCGGCAGACCGATGCGGAGGGGCTGGACTATTTTGAAGTACTGCTTTCATTTACAGAACAGGGAGACTCCTGATGGACAAGGTAACGATGAATCCCCCCTTCGGCATCGGCGAACCGAAGGAAGTAGAAGCGACGCCCGAAATATTGATTCCAATGATGGTCGCCGGTTGGAATCAGTGCGCGCCGCCGGCCAGGCGCGAGGAGGTGAACATCGATGTCAACGACTAGAATGCAGGAAGTCCTTATCGGCTTTGGTAAGGGCAAACAAACAGACATCGCCACCGCGAATCTGGTCGCAAACGTCTGGCAGTTGAAGAAGCTCAACGCC
>CAIRSA010000506.1 GCA_903881085.1 uncultured Acidobacteriia bacterium | reverse complement strand
TGTCAGATAAGCCCTTCGGGGTACTTAGGGACGATTGCAAGGGAAGGGGGCTCAAGCGCCGCCCCCTTCCCCTGCACCCCTTCCCCGGCTCACACAATCTCACTAAAGGACAACAAGACCAACAACACTGCTATGCTCTTCGCAGGCTCACGCCGCATTGGAATCAGATCGCTGTTTCGGGCTCATCCCGCATTGGAATCAAAACCTGTCTCCAGGCTCATTTACGGATTGGAAAATGCTTCGCCGTTTTGGGTCGTTCCGGATAAGATTGAAGCCCGTCAATTGGAGAGGCATCATTTGCGACCGGGTCGCGCTAGCTGAAGCACGGAAATATCAAGACATTCACTGTAACTTGAGAGCCTTTGGCGAATGGACGATGCAGTGGTCTTTACCAGTAAAGATTCAATCCGAGCGCGATTGTCAGGTTTAGCGGAATATTTCTGACTTGCGTGGAATTGCGGCATCGCGTGCCCTGGCTTTTCGGATGAGCTCAAAGGCATTCGCTCGAATCGAAACTTAGACCTCTAAAACTCTTCCGAAAACGCCACGTCGCCGGTAATCCCGGTTTGATACGCAGACACGCGCCGCTCGAAGAAGTTCGTCAGTTCCTGCACGTCCTGCAGTTCCATGAAGTCGAACGGATTGCGCGATCCAAACACCGGATTCAACTGCAGCGCTTCCAGCCGCCGGTCGGCAACATACTGGAGGTACTCGCGCATGTGGACAATGGACAGACCGCTAATACCCAGGCTTAGCGTGTCCTCTGCGAAGGTCATCTCGCACTCGACCGCTTCGCGCAGCATCTCCGTCACGTTCTGGGCGAAACTCTCGTCGAACAACTGCGGACGCTCGCGACGCACCGTTTCGATCACTTCCAAGGCGAACTCAATATGTGCGCTTTCGTCGCGGAAGACCCAACTGGTGCCAGCCGCCAGTCCCTGCAAGAGGCCGCGCGAACGCAGGTAATAAACATAGGCAAAAGCGGCAAAGAAGAACAATCCTTCAATACACGAGGCGAAACAGACCAGATTCAACAGGAACGAGCGCATCTGGTCGTCCGTGCGGATCTCATTCAGATTCTGAATCGAATCGATCCACTTGAAGCAGAACTGGGCTTTTTTCTGAATGGACGGGATGTTCTCAACGGCGTCGAAGGCTTCGGCGCGCTCCTGCGGATCGGTCACATAAGTATCGAGCAGCGTAAGATAGAACTGCACATGCAGCGCCTCTTCGTATAGCTGCCGCGAGAGATACATCCGCGCTTCGGGCGAGTTCACATGCTTATATAAGTTGAGAACCAGGTTGTTGCCGACGATGCTATCGCCGGTTGCGAAAAAGGCCACCAGTCGCTTGATCAGATGCTGCTCCGAAGGCTTCATCTTCGACCGCAAATCGGTCACATCGGTGGAAAAATCCACCTCTTCCACCGTCCAGGTGTTCTTAATGGCGGTCTTGTACATCTCAAAAAACACCGGATACTTAATTGGACGCAACGTCAGATTGAAACCAGGATCGAGAATCATTACTGGCAAGCCTCGCACGATTCCGGGTTTTCCAATGAGCAGGCGACCGCCTTCACATTGGCCTCACTGGACACCGGCACTGTGGCCTTCGAGATCTTCGAGGCCGGCCGCGAACGCAAATAGTAAGTCGTTTTCAATCCTTTTTTCCAGGCATACATGTACATCGACGATAACTTTCCGATGTTTGGGCTTTCCATGAATAAGTTGAGCGATTGGCTCTGGTCAATGAACGCGCCGCGATCGGCCGCCATATCCACCAGCGAGCGCATGGGAATCTCCCATACGGTGCGATAGATTTCACGTAATTCGGCGGGGATTTCGGCGATGCCTTGCACCGAGCCCTCGGACATTTTCAGGCGGTTGCGCGTGTCGTCGGTCCACAGCCCAAGATCTCTCAAATTCGACGCCAGATAACGGTTCACCTGGATGAAGTCGCCGGACAACGTCTCGCGCTTGAAAAGGTTGGAAATTTGAGGCTCAATGCACTCATAACAGCCGGCGATCGAGGCAATGGTTGCCGTGGGGGCGATGGCGATGAGCAGGGAATTGCGCAGGCCGGTCTTCTTGATGCGTTCGCGCAGTGCATCCCAGCGAGCCGTATCGGCAGGCACCACACCCCATGCATCGAACTGCAGATCGCCTTTGGCGGCGCGCGTTTCGTTGAATGAAGGATGCGTGCCAAAGGCGTCGGCCAGATCGCACGAGGCGGTCAGTGCGTGGAAATAAATCTCTTCTTGAATGCGCTTGGAAATTGCCCGCGCGGCCTCGCAATCAAACGCCAGCTTCAATTGAAAAAATACATCCTGCAAGCCCATTAGGCCAAGTCCAACGGGACGCCAACGGGCATTCGAAACCTTCGCGGTAGGCGTGGGATAAAAATTGATGTCGATGACGCGGTCCAGGAACGGTACAGCACGGCGCACGGTTGCGGCGAGTTTTTCAAAATCGAAGGCGCCATCGGTGACGTGGCGCGCCAGGTTGATGGACCCTAAGTTACACACCGCCGTCTCATCGATGGAAGTAACTTCCGTGATCTCGGTGCATAAGTTGGAAAGGTGCACCACGTTCTGCGGCAAGCCGGTCTGATTTGACTTACGGTTGCACGCGTCTTTGAAGGTCATCCAGCCGTTCCCTGTCTCAGCCAGAGTACGCATCATGCGCGAATACAGATCACGCGCCTTGACCTGCCGCTCAAACAGCTTCGCCTCTTCCGCGGCCAGATACGCCGCACGGAATTCGGTGCCGTACAGGTCAGGGAAGTGTGTCACTTTGGCCGGATCGAACAGCGACCACATGCCATCTGTTTCCACACGCTCCATAAACAGATCGGGCACCCAATGCGCCAGGTTCAAATTGTACGTGCGGCGGGCTTCGTCGCCAGTGTTGTCGCGCAGCTCCATGAAGTCTTCGATGTCGGCATGCCATGGCTCCAGATACACGCAGGCGGCGCCTTTGCGTTTGCCGCCCTGATTGACGGCGGAGACCGAGGAGTCGAGCGTCTTCAACCACGGCACTATGCCATTGGACTTGCCGTTGGTTGCGCGAATCAGCGATCCGCGCGAGCGAATGCGATGATACGCCAGACCAATGCCACCCGAGAATTTCGACAAAAGAGCCACGTCTTTGTAGCGGTCGTAGATCGATTCCAAGCTGTCCAGCGGGGAATCCAGCAGGAAACAGGACGACATCTGCGAATGGCTGGTGCCGGAGTTAAACAGCGTGGGCGAACTGGGCAGGTATTCCAGCGCCGCCAGCAGCGGATAGAAGCCAATCGCTTCGGCTGCACTATTGGAAAGCCCACACGCCACACGCAGAAAGAAATACTGCGGGGATTCGATAACCTCGCGCGTAGTGGGGTTCTTCAGAAGATACCGGTCGTATACGGTGCGGATGCCGAAGAACTCGAAACGGTCAGACATCAGATCGTCGATCGCGCTGTTCAGTTTGCGCGCATTGGTGCGCACGAAGCCGGCCGTCTCCTCGGAGATCAAACCAGCCTGAAAGCCCGCTTCGATTGACTGCGAGAACGAAAAGATATTCTGGTTCTGGACTTCTTTTTCGATGAAGCGAGTGAGCAGCCGGGCGGCAAGACGGGAATACTCCGGCTCTTCTGAAATCAATGAGGCTGCGGTTTGAATGGAGAGCGAATCGAGTTCCTTGGTACTGGAACCGTCGTAGAGACCACCGATGGTTTTTATGGCGACGCGCATCGGGTCCACACTGGTCAGACCAACTGAGCAGCGCTGTACGGCCCGGATGATTTTGTCGACGGAGACGGATTCAAGCGATCCGTTCCTCTTCTTCACGCGCATGCTGGTTGGCGGTGTTTCGGCGTGGACTCCTGGAAATAACTCGGCGGTTGTGTTCACTGACGCGCTCCTCCCCTTCCAGCACATCCCCGCATGGCTGGCGATTGTTTACCCAGACTTGGCGGTCCAGGATTTGTATTGTTTACATTCTGCCCTGTCTGCTGGAGAAGAGACCGTTGCTCACAAACTTCCCCCGCGCAACTTCAACAGTAGACCGTTAGCAATCTCAATATACGGTGTATTACAGCCATGTGTCAACTACTAATTGTGGTTTCGGGGTACTAGACGTAAGGGGAGGCGCGGATGACTTCTCAAATCAGTGGGTTGCCGGAAACCCCCTTTGTTAAAAAATATTTGAATCCAACTGCTTAGGTGAAACGTTTACCATTATGACTTCACAATGTTTGTAACTGACATGCGCATGAATCATCAATCAACCTCGACTGTGCCAACCTCAAAACCGCCGGCGCGGGCCTTGCGGCAATTGGTACGTACATGGCAAATCAGGTTTCAGGTTGTGAAGGGAAGCACGGAATTGGGTATTCGTACCTGGTCTGTGTCGTCAAGTTCACAGAAGGAGCCGCAATGCGCACGGATGTCTTGATTCTGGGAGCGGGCCGCGAAGGTCTCAGTGCCGCGATGGCGGCGCGCGCAGCCGGATTATCGGCCGCGGTTTTGGAATGCGAAGCTTTTGGCGCCGACGCGGGCGATAACGAAGCGCTGGCGAAGGCGGCTGCCGCGGCTGGCGTGATCATGCTGGACACGGAACCATCCTTTGCCTTAAAGGACGGCTTTCGCCTCATTGGAGTCACCGACGGAAGCGAACTGTTTCTCGCCCGTTGGACGTTGGATGCTACTGGCCGGCGAGCATGGCTTGTGGAGGCGCTGGATCTTTGCCGTGGAGGGGAGGACTGGGAACTGGCGTCGTTTCATGAAGCTTGGACCCAAACCTCGACTCCGGCGGAATTTTCAGTTGCCGGCGGTCCAATGGCAAAGGGGGGGCTCGATATGAACTGGCGCCATCATGATGCTGCTGCCGGGGCAGGATACTTTCTTCTTGAAGAAGCGGCGTCAACGTTGCCAGGCGCGGTATGCCGTGCGCACTTTGCTACCGCCTCCAGTGGCACACTCTGTGCGCGGCTCATGAATGCCTGCGCGCGTGGACTGATGACTGAGGCTGAGGCAGCTGCTGCCTATCTGGAGCGGGTAAACCACCAGTTTTTTACGCGCGCATGGGCTATTCGGGAGACGCGCTCCGGTCCGTTGGATGCCGGTGCCGTGCGGGCTATTTCGCGTGCCCGCGCTGCGTCAGAGTGCTGATTCCGAAGGCGGCGGAAGTTGGATCAATACCGGATGAGCGTCACATGTGCCAACGGCCTCAGCGGTGATCTCTTCCGTAACCGGTTCCCCAGAAAGGAAGCCCTCAATCAGCAGGGTCTCCAACTCTTCGGAAGTCTTGGCGTGGCGTTTTGGCATTAGGCTTATCTCTGATCAAACCTGCCACTTATAAAAATAGAACAACAGCGGAGTCTTGCCCGTGTTCACAATGCCGTGCAGCTTGTTGGCGCCGCAGTACATCATCGCGCCCGGGCCGACCTTGCTGATCTTCCCTTCAATCGAGATTTCGCCCGTGCCTTCCGTGATCACCATGAACTCTTCTTCCGGATGCGTGTGCGGCGGATGCGGACTCATGCCCGCTTTCAGGCGCAGGCTGCCGGCGGTCATCGATTTGATGTGATCCGTGGGGCCTTCCCAATAGATGCTCAGGTCGCCGAACGGCTCCTTGGTGATCTTCGCCTTCGCCGCGTCCTTGGTTTCATTGGGGATCCTGGCGGCCGTTGCCATCCCAGGCAATAAAAAGGCCGGAGCGAGACCGAACAACTGCCTGCGTCCTACCGAAGTCTTGGTTGTTTTCTTCATTGCTTGTCCTCGATGCGCGCAATCACTTCCATCAGCACATTGCCGATCACCTGGAAGCTTTTGGCGCTTAATTTATCCATCGTATCCAACGGCGTGTGCCAGTAGGCCATGTTATCGCCGTAATCGAAATCGATCAGGTCCACGGCTTTCACTCCGTATTTTAAGAACGGAACGTGGTCGTCTTCAATCGACTGGCTTTGCCTGGTGAAATACCGGCCATACCCGCGGCCGTTGGCAGTGTTCCAAATCAGGTCGCGGATCTCGCTGTTGGAGCCAAGTTCATAAACGAGATTGAGGTCTTTGTCGCCGGTCATATCGACGTTTATCAAAGCCTTCAGCTTTCCCAGCGTGCCATCCTTCGACCATTTTTCCGCCAGATGGCGGCTGCCATAAACGCTATCGGTGGCGGTCCAATCGCGGACCGCTTCTTCGCCATCGAAGAACACCAGATAGACCGTGTCGCGCCGTGCCATGCCATTCAGCGCGCGGGCCATTTCAAGCAAAGTGCCGGCCGAAGAGCCGCCATCATTCGCACCGACGAAGTTGGGCATCTTCTTGGTGTCGTAATGCCCGGTGATGGCGATGGCTTTGGCGGAGTTACCTGCAAACCGCACGATGATGTTCTTCATGGCCACCGCACCGGTTGGCGTCTGGGCTTGAAAATCATCTTCGATGACTTCGGCTTTGTACTTACGTACCGAGGCTAGAATCATCGACTGCATCTTGGCGTGGGCCGGAGAGCCCGACCAGCGCGGCCCCAGCGCGACCAGCTTGCGCGTGTTCTCCAGCGCGGCTTCGCCGCTGAAATCGGCCGCGGAGGCGATTCCTGAAAGTGCGAACAAAGCGATCAACGCTTGCGAGCGGAGCATATATATCCTAGAGTAAAGTTTTTTTCGCGGTCCAGCGAATCGAGCAGCGGCAGCAACAGGCCAGGCAGTGCAAACGGAATCCACAGCAGGGAAGGGAAGAACTGAATGCCGCCCAATAAGCGACGCCCCAACAGACGGAAGAAGCCGCCGACGGCTTCCACTTTGGGTTGAGAAAAGCCGGCCTGAATCATCAGAAACGCCATGCCGTAGCGGGTGTAGCGATAGTAGTCATTCGGCGCCTGATGCACTTCCCATTCCATGGGCACAACAATTAAAAACGGAGCGCCCGGTTTCAGCACGCGTGAGATTTCGGACAGCACACGCGCGGGTTGCCGCACGTGCTCCAATGTGACGATATTCACCGCGGCGTCGAAGGAAGCGTCGGCGAAGGGCATCGATTCCAGGTCGGCCAGCGCTTCGAGCTTGGAATAGTTCCAGGTTGCGTCGCCAATGGCCAGATCGACGCCTACATAGCGTTGGCGATCGAAATAGCGGCGGTACATTCCTTCACCCGCGCCGGCGTCCAGTAGCCGCGCACCGGCAGGGAGTTCGGCGGCGAACTTCTCTACGGCGTCTTCAATGGAAGTTTCGAAGTGCAGCACCCAGCGCCGCAGGAAGCGCGGCCAGTTGTCGCCGGTACGTTTCATGATTTTTTCCTGGCTTCAATCATGATGGTAGAACCGGCGCCACAGGCGGCTTCTAGTAAAGTGAACGGCAAAGCGGCAATGGTCAGCGCAAGATACGTCAAATCCTTGAGCAGTTTCTCCGTGGGCGATTCGGGCAGTTTGCGCACGCGCCGCGCCATCGGGTCCAGGTTGGGAGCGATGCTGGAAGCGAAGCCGGCTGGATTGTCTCGCAACGAAAAATGCTTGCGCCGCAGAACTTCGAAGCCGCAATGTTCCAGCAACTGCTCCAGGTCGCTGCTGCGGAAGTCGACTAAATGGCGCGGAACATCCACGCCATTCCACGTTTCGCCAAATATAAGGAACTGCCAGCTGGCGACATTCGGCACCTGCACTATCAGCCGCCCGTCAGGGGCCAGAAGTTTGTGTGCGGCTTCGAGATACGCAACCGGATCGTACAAGTGTTCGAGCACGTGATACATGGTGACGGCGGCACAGGATCCGACCGCCAGCGGTGCGCTGGAAAGAGAGCCGCAGATCACCGGCACTCCATGATGCCGCCAGGCAGTAGCCGCGGCGGCGATGGAAAAATCCAGGCCTGCGACTTTGTGTCCGCGGCGGCGCAGCATGTCGAGAAACAGGCCTCCGCCGCAGCCGACATCGAGCACCAGGCCCTCTTCGCCGGAATCTTTAATGGCGCGCTCGGCAAATCGCACATGGTCAAGCAGCACCAGACGGCGATAGGCCTCTTCCAGCGAAGATGTTTTATCGCTGCCTGGCGAATAATAATAGGTCTCCGGATAATAATCGATGAGTTCGCGCGGCGTGGGGCGCGGAGACAAGCGGATCAGCCGGCATCCCAGACATTCCACCACTTGAAAAACTTTGGCCGTGGTATGGAATAGCCGGTCACTAGCCTCAAACAAAACATGGGCCGAGGTCTCTTCACACGCCGGGCATGGGTCCGCTTGAACAGGCGTTGCATCAATGGGGCGAGTAGCTATATCGCATCCTCCGTCAGCGTGCGCAGCGGTATGCGATACCTTCGCAACAGGGCGTAGATTTCAGCGGTTGAAAGTTTGCGCACCAATTGCCGGCGTTTGCCGAGCATGCGGGGCAACATGCGGAGTGCCGCGAAATCGGCCTTCAACAATGCGGCCAGGACGGCCAACTTCGATGGATAGCGGCCCACTTCGCCTTTGCCACGCAGGGCGGCGACTGCTCCGGCGGCCAGGCGCAGCAGGTAATAAAACGGATTCAGCAAAAGTAGTCCGATGGGAAATAGTTTAGCAGCGAGCAGCACCCGGTTGCGCTCAATTAATTCCAGACGGAAGGTGGAGCGCAGTCCCAGCGTCTCACCGCGGCGGTGGCGCACCACGGCTGAGGGCACATAGAGGCACTTCCAGCCGGCGATTTGCGCCCGCAGGCCGAGTTCGGCATCGTCGGCGTAGGCGAACAGGTCTTCATCAAAACCGCCAATCTGGTCGAGCATCTCCCGGCGGTACATGCAAGCGCAACCATCGGGCCAGGCGGTCTCCTCCACGGCATCGTATTGGCCGCGGTCGGTTTCGCCGCAGCCACGGCCACGGTTCTGGCCATCGGGATAGATTAAGTGGCCCACTTTGTCGATACGGCTGGGGTCTTCGTGAACCAGCACTTTGCTGGCGGCCATGCCGACATCGGGGCGGCCCTCGAAGGCGGAGAGCAATGCCCGCAGCCAGTCCGGAGAGGCTTCGGCATCATTGTTCAGCAGGGCCACGAAATTGGAACGCGACGCCTCGATTCCCTGGTTGTTGGCGGCGCAGAAGCCGAGGTTCTGATTGTTTCGAATCAGTTGAACCGGAAGCGTTTGTTGGCGGAGGAATTCGGCTTCCAGCATCTCGATGGAGCCGTCGGCCGAGCCGTTATCGACCACGATAACCTCCACCTCGTAAAGTGACTGGGCGGCTAGCGATTGCAGGCACTTACGGAGCAGATCGCGCCGGTTCCAATTGACCACGATGACCGAGACCAAGCGGTTTACCGTGGAGGCGGGGTGCGAGATTGTGTCAGTGGTTGCCAACTGTAGTATTATAACCTTATAGGACCTAGAGCCAATCAGTTATGAAGCCTGTCGGGGAAAGACTACGGCAAGAACGGCAAAAGCAAGGACTCGATCTGCGACAGATCGCGTCGACACTTTGCATCAACTACAGCTATCTGAATGCGATCGAATGTGGCGACTGGGCGAGTCTTCCCGGTGGTTTTTTCAGCCGCAGCTTCGTCCGTCAATACGCTTCGCATCTCGGCATGGACCCATCGCAATTCGACGGCGCCATGGATGAGATTTTGGGCACTGAGCCTGAAGTGGACCTGGCGCAACTGGTTGGGCCGAAGACTCCCATCAATGTTCCCCCCATGCCTACGCCTGGGCAATCTTTATTTGACAAGCGGATGGTG
The DNA here is from genome assembly GCA_903881085.1 of uncultured Acidobacteriia bacterium. Classification (GTDB taxonomy): domain Bacteria; phylum Acidobacteriota; class Terriglobia; order Bryobacterales; family Bryobacteraceae; genus CAIRSA01. The sequence continues at coordinate 54,533 of CAIRSA010000506.1, read as the reverse complement.
TGGTCGGTGGCAGCACTGGTCGGAGTGATTTTGGGCTGCGCGGGCTTATATGCCGTATGGCAGAAGACGCAGAGCCCGTCCCCCATCGCTCAATCGCCTGCCACGCCGTCCCGGCCGCAAACCTCGTTGACAAAGCCTGCCGCAGAAGACCGAGCGGAGTTTTCTCCTAAGCCTGTAATCCCCGCAGCCTTGAACAAGCCTGAAACCAAAGCGCCCGAAGTGCCTAAACCGCAGCAGGCTGTGCCTGCCGCCGCAGCCCCGACGGTGATGGCCTCCGCCTCAGGACTGCAAGTTGCCGCTAACGAACCGACGTGGCTGGAAGTGAGCACCAATGGCAAGACGGTTTTCATGGGCGTTTTGGAACGCGGACAGTCGCGAGACCTGCAGCACCCCGATGCGACACGCATTCTGGTTGGCAATGCCGGCGGAGTTGCGATGCGCCTCAACGGAAAAGACATTGGACCGATCGGTCCGAAGGGTCAGGTTCGCCGCGTCGTGTTCACCAAAGAGTCGTACGAGATTCAATTCCCAGGCAAGCCGGCTAGCGATTAAGCTCCGCTGACCCAGCAGCCGCGGCGGCCTGTTCGGCTCGCTTGCGGCGCTTTTCCGAGATCATTAACTCCCGGCGGCGGCGTTTCTTAATACCTTCATCCACTTTGTGCCAGAACTTCCAGAAGTAGCCGATTGCGCTGGCGACTCCGAAGAAGGCCACTCCCCACATCCACCACATGGCGATGCTGTACAGCTGGCGGAAGTGAATGCTCACCAGCATGAATGAGATGGCAATCACCTGGAAGACCATCTTGGTTTTGCCGAGGTCGCTGGCTTTGATGGTGTAGCCTTCTGCGGCGGCGATGGAGCGCAGGCCGGAGACGGCGAATTCCCGCGAGATGATAAGTACAGCCATCCAGCCGGGCAGCATACGGACCTGGACCAGCGAGATCAGCGCTGCGCTTACCAAGAGTTTATCGGCGATGGGGTCGAGCAGCGTTCCGACCGTCGTTACCTGACGCCAGCGGCGGGCGAGATAACCGTCCAACAGATCTGTGGCGGCCGCGACGAGGAAGATGCCGAGGGCCAGAAACTCGTTGGAGATGGTGTAATCGAGGATGTTGAGACGCAGATTTTCTTGCACGAGCGCGGCTACCAGCAGCGGTACAAAGAAGATGCGGAGAATAGTGAGCAGGTTGGGCAGGTTCATCCTGTATAAACCACTATAAACCGGCGGCCATTCTGTTACAAGGCGCGGAGTGCACTTCTATGGGACTTGCCAGGCGCCCAACGCCTGCCATTGGCTGGTTTGCGCTCCGCCCATTGTCTGCGTTGCCATCCAGACTCCCTTGGGGCCGGCGAAGGCATGCGTGAATGCGATGTTCAGGTTCACGATTAATTGCGCGCCATTGACCGTGACGCTGCTGCCCTGGGCCGAGATGGTGCACTGGCTGTTGCCGATGGTGTTCGTTCCGGTTAATGGAATGTTCGTGGCTTGATTGCCGTCGCCGTTGTCCGGGTATAGGTAAAGCAGGTTTGCTGGGCGGTAATAGGCCACATAACAAGCGCTACGCCCGTCGATGGCCGTGTTGATCAGGGCCCAGGCGGTCTGCAGGTTGGTGGCGGCGGATGCGTCCTGATAAGTAAATGTCAGCGTTGAGGATGCGCCGGCGCCGGCTGCGGGCGACATTCCGTTGGGATTCGGGAAACTGGATGGTAAGGGCGGGACTCCGTGGGCGCCCATGGTTTGCCAACCGCTGCTGAGAGGGGCCGAGTCGCGTGCCGCGAGATAAATCACTTTGTTGCCGCCAAAGGTGGAGCTAAAGCTGATGTTCAATGTGAGCGTCAGGGTGTTGCCGCTGACGGTGGCGGAGGAGCCCGCGCCTGCGATGGTGCATTGGCTGTTGTTGATGCTTCCGGAACCGTTCAGGACGATGCCACCCGCGAACGGCCCACCGGGTTCGCCCGCGTCATTCACCAGGAACAGCGTGTTCGTCTGCTGCACATAGGCGAGGTAGCAGGCCTGGCGGCCATCGAGAGAACTGTTGATCAGAACGTTGGCTACGGTCAGGTCCGCGGCGCCGAAGGAGTCTGTGAATTTGAAGGTGAAGGTCTGGCTGGCGCCGCTGCTGATTACGGGTGTCAGTGTGCCGACTTCCGGATTGTGCACAATCACGGTGGTTGGATCGGACGCGTTTGCTGACGCGGAACCTCCGCCTGAAACCGTTACCGAGTTTGTGACGGATGACGGGGCGTTGGAGGCTACGTTCACAAGGACGGTGATGGGCGGGTAGGATGCGCCGGCTATCAGAACGTCGCTGCGAGTGCAGGTGGCGGCGGTGCAGGTCCAGCCGGTGCCGGTCATCGATACGAGTGTCAGGCCGGTGGGGATCGATTCTGTTACGGTTACTGGGCTGCTGGTTGGGGGCGCGGCGGGGGCGTTTGTAACGGTAACCGTGTAAGCCGCATTGGCGTGGCCTTGGCTGAAGTTGCCGCTGTGCGTTTTGCCGATGCTTAGGACTGAAGGGGGAAGGCTGCCCGTGAAATTGGCGGTCGGATTGGAGATCGCGTTGGTGAAGGTCAGGCTTGGAGGCGTGAACGAATATCCGGCTAAGGATGGCGTGACCGTGTAGGTGCCGCCTGTCGTTAGGGCGGTGAAAGAGTAATCGCCTGAGCTGTTCGTGGTTGTAGTGGCGGTTTGGGTTCCAGTCAATGAGATGAGCACTCCCGCCGCGCCCGTGATGTGGCCGGAGATGGTTATGTTGTTGGGGCGGGCGGTGAAATTTACTGTTTGATCGCTTGTCAGACTTGAAATCGATATGGTGGGCGGAATGAAGGTGTAGCCGGCCAGGCTGGGTGTGACGGTGTAGGATGCTGCTGGCGTCAAAGTGGGGAAGCTGTAGTTGCCGGAACTATTGGTCGTGGTTGTGGCGCTGGAGCCGCCGGTTAATGTCATTGTGACGGCGGAGGCGTTGGTCACTTGGCCGGAGATTGTGTAGGTTACCGGCAGGTTGGTGAGGGAGAACGCAGGTTGAGCGGAGAAGTTTCCGCTTGCGAAAGCGGCGTAGGCGCCCACGACGGAGTTCGCTGTCAACTGTGGCGAAGTGGCGATTCCTGAAGAGTCAGAGATCACGCTGGCGGAATGGAGGCCTCCGGGGAACGAGGCGTCCGCATCATATTGGCCTGTGCTGAATGTTATCGCCGCTCCCGGAATAGGATTGTAGTTCGTGTCCACCACTAGGAGTTTCAATGGCTGAGGGAATGGCGTATTGATGATCGTAGATTGGCCACTGTTGAGGGGGAGTCCGGCGACGGCGATGCTAGGGCAAGGAGACACGGGACAAGCACCATCGCCGAATCTTGGTGTGGGCGCAACAGCATCGGCCGTCTCCACTGTGCTGAGTGGAGCAAGCACACCGGTTACATTCGCGCTTCCTGCGATGGGGGCCGCATAGGCCGCCACAATGCCGAAGCGTGCCTCCTCAACCGAATTTGGAGTCGAATTAAGCACTTCCCACACGGCGATTGCGTTGCCATTGGATACTGCGATGGGCGCTACGCCGTACGGTGTCCCGTTGTAGGTAGCGGTGCCGGTCTGGGCTACCGCGGAGTAACTTCCGGCGCCAAGAGCGTCGGTTGAGACCAATTGCGCAGAGAGCGTGCCAGCGTTGACATTGGTGACAGTTGCATAGAGAGTGACACCAGCAGGAATGTTATTGAATCTGGCCATCAGCCTGGTGCCCTGTGTAGCGAAGCCTGCAAGGTTCAGACCGTTGGTGGAAGGGAACAAACTGTTGGCGAACATGGACTCAGTATTGAATGAGGTTCCTGGAGTGGCCTGGTCAATGGATCCACGTTTCCGGAAGGCGGTTGAGTAGAATTCCGAGAACTTCGCCAAAAAACTGACATTTCCTGCCGCGGATCCGCCCGACTGCTGAAAGGTCATAGATGGGACTGGGGTATCGGCCGCGGTTCGTAATCCGAAAAGTTTGCCATAAAGAATGTATGCCGTGGTCTGCTGAGGATTTTGAATGCTGATTCCAGGAACCGAGATGGTGGTGACAACTTGCGTTTGAATGTTGGTAGTGGAAACGCCGAGGGCTTTCGCATCGGCTCGGATATTTGTGAATCGAAGTATTCTTGTGCCCGATGCCGGCACAGTTATCGGAATGCTGCCGAAACTCACTGAATTTGAGGAGGCTACGACGCCTTGAAACAGGTTCGTGCCGAGCTTTTGCGTTGCAGGGGTGGGTTCGTCTATCAATAGCAAGGCTTCTGTTGTATTGGTGGAAGCGTTGACAATCCGGCTTGTGAAATTTGTGTTCAAAGATAAGACGGGAGCAACATTTAAGATAGACCCGGGAATTCCTCCAGTGCAGTTTAATATGAGATCCCCTAAAGCCTCAGTCAAACCCTCACCACGGATCAGCGGTGGGACTCCCGCATTGGATGTACACAAGAATGGAATCAGAGTCCCAGAGGGGGAAGGCAGAACGTTCAAAAGAATCGTAACTACTTGACTTCCGTTTCCTGCTCCGCTCGATGTTAGTGCAATTGAGGCTTGATATTGGCCGGGATAGAAGTTAGTAGGATTCGTACTGACTGTGAATGTTGCCGGTGTGACCGTGCCGGATGGAGTAACATTCAGCCAGTTCGAATCCGGAGGAGAGATGGGGTTCCCGTAAATATCGGTCCCATTACCGACTTGGCTCGACCAACTAAAAGTGATTGGCGCGCCGGAGGTATCGATTGGGAATGAGACTGGCGACGGAAGCGGGTCGCCCACACGGTACGAGATTGTGACAACGGATGGGACGAGTAGACAGGGCAACGTTGAGCACTGGCTGCCCGGCGAAGTTGCAGGGGCTGAAAAGCGGGGAAGCGGCGATGTATTGTCTGCTGTCGTAACCGTGCTAATGGGAGCAAAGACTCCAGTTACTGCCGCAGATCCGGCAAGCGGCGCAGCGTAGGCGACGGCAACTCCGAACTGTAATTTGTCAAAGGCTGAGGGGTCTGGCTCCAATACTTCCCAAGTTGCAGAGCCCGAACCGGCGGTCAGCAGGACGGGCGCAATGCCGGATCCGCTTGCGGTTGTGGTTTGGGTTATTGTGGAGTAAGCACCGATAGCGACCAATCTGGCTGCGGGCCCCGCGGTTTGATTGACTGTGACATACAACGCTACGCCAGCGGGAACATTGGTGAACTGTGCCATGAGCCGAGTTCCTTGGGTTGCCAGGCCAGCCATATTTAAGCCACCTGTGGCGGGTAGGGTTGAGTTAGAATAGCCGGACTCTGTTTGGTAATTGGTTCCGGGAGCATTCTGGTCAAGCAGCGCTGTTGGATTTGCAGCTGTTGTACCTTTGTTGCGCTTGGAGAAGGCCGTGTTGAAGGCTTCTGAGAATTGCAGTGTATGAGTCAGAACGCCGCCGATGGCTGTAGAGGATGCCGCCAACGCGTTGTTCACTCCGCCCGATTGTTGAAACGCCAGATTCGTGATGCCGTTGCCAAGCACATCGCGCATATTGAACGTTAAGCCGCGCGCGACATTTGCGAGTGTTAATTGAGGATTGTAGATTGCGACACTGGCACTGACGAAGCCCACCACTTGACCCAATGGGTTGGAACTTCCAGATCCCGCGACGAGTTGGGCAGCATTTACACGAAGGTTGGTGATGCGGATGGTACGTGTAGCCGATCCTGGTTCCACTATGGGGATATTCGCGAAACTCAGCGAATTTGCCCCAGTCAATGTTCCCTGAATTAGTGATTGGCCGAGCACCGGCGTCGCGGGGTCATCAACAAAGAGCATTGCCTCGGTAGCATTGGAGGCGGTGTCCAGAATTCTGCTGGTGACGTTCGCATTGAGGGAAAGGGCGAGATTGCTTAGTACCTGGCGATTCCCGGCCGTTCCGCCCGTGCATGTGAGGACGATATCGCTAATGAGTTCCGCTGTGCCGTCGGAGCGGATGGTCTTTGGAGTGCTGGTACTGTTATAACAAGTGAAAGCAGACTGGAAGGCCTGGGCGGTCGGCAGGCAAAATAGAAGCAACAATATAATTCGTTGCATTAACTCACTTCCCAGGCGACTAGGTTGTGTATATATTTATCAATCAGATTACTTGCTTTCGTCGGTGGAGGACGCATGCTAAAAGTATACTTACTTCTGCACCGGAAAAGTTGAAAGTAAGTTAGTTTTTGGACAGGCGAACCGCCTGTCCTACCTGGCGAATACGACTACTCCGTTGGCTGGGATGACCACACTGGCTGAGGCGGGGAAGCCGTGCAGCGGCCCTCCCGATGCCGAAACTCCTCCGCCATTGCCGGCAGCAGTCGGGTTCACGAAATTGTCATAAATATCGCTATTAAACACCTCGACCCAATTACCGGCGGAAGGAAATCCGATCTGATAGTTGAACCAAGTCGCTTCGGCGAGAGTCGCAACCACGATCACATCCTGGCCGGAGCCCTCCAGCCAACGATGAAATGCGATCACGCGATTCTGGCTATTTACGTGAAATGCGTGCACATTTTCGCCGCGTAAGGCCGGATGATTCCACCTTAAGCGGATCAGATCCTGCGTGAAGCGCAAGTGATCGGACATTACCTTATCACCGCCTTGGAGCGCGCCGAACGGAATCACGTTGTCCAACTTCTTCGGATCCGGGTCCCATTGCTGGGCGGTAAGAAACTCCTGTCCCATGAAGAGCTGTGGAATCCCCGGCGCAGTCAGCAGCAATCCCGTGGCGAAACGGGAGCGGCTGCGGGCAAACCAGGAGCGCGGGTCTGAACCGTCGGCCAGGGCGGGAACACGTGGCTCGCGGGCGGTCTTGACCATGTCGTGGTTTTCGACGCAAGTGACGGCCTGCCACCCATGCGGATAGCCCTGCGGATAGAGGTTTCGGGCGATGGCATCGAAATCGACCTGTGCGCTTTGGCCGAAGGACGCTTGCCGCACGGCGCCGCGAACGGAGCTGCGGATGCCGTCGTGTTGCACGACGTCGAAGCCCGCGCCACCCTGGTCTGTTTTGGCCACGATCTGGGGCAGAAGCCTGCGGAAATCGCCGAATTCAAACGGCCAATATTCGGCATTTTGAATTAAGCGGGGCTTTACTGTGCGCAGTGTATCGGTCAGGTCACGGCAGAAGCTGAGGCCAGACTCCTTGTTCATGGAAAGCAGCCCGCTGATTTCGTCATAGCGGAAGCCATCGACGTGGAATTCATTCAGATAGAAGGTCGCGTTGTTGATGAGGAATTGACGAACATCGTTATTCCATAAGGCGAACGATAAGCCGCCTGTGCCGCGGTCCTGGTCGGTAAAGTACAAGCTATTGTTGGCGTTGCCGTTTTTGGCGCGGTCCCAGAAAAACAGGCTGCGGTCGTCGCCATTGAAGCCGCCTGCGTGGTTGTAGACAACGTCGAAGACGACGGCGATGCCATAAAGGTGGCAAAGGTCGACCAAAGCCTTCAATTGTGCGGGCCCGTTCGAGATGTCGGCGATTGCCAGCGGCGGGAAGCCTTTCTGGTGCAGCAGGCGGTTGATGGTTGTGAGATAGCCGGGCAGCAAGGCGTGATCGTTCACCTGATAACGCGAATCGGGCGAGAACAGATCGGCGCCGTCGTAGCCCATGGAAGGATCAGTTTCCACTTCGTCGACGGGCAGAGGCTGCAATACGTTAATGCCGAGAGCCGCCAGATATTCGATCTTGCCGACAACATCGAGAAACGTAGACGCCGCGCCGCTCGACGGTGGCGCGTAGGTTCCCATGTGGCATTGATACACGATCATGTTGGAAAAATCCGGGGTCACGAATGATGCATCGTGCCAGGGGTAGGCATTGGCCGGACGGATCACGCAACTGCAGTCGGGGAATTTTGCATCCAGCGACATTTCTCGTGCGTAGGGATCGCGCTTGAAACCGCTGGCGGCCTCGCCCACCACGAAGAACAGATAGTTGTCGCCATCCTGGGCAGTGGGCAGGAAGCCGGTCCAGTAGCCATTGCTATCCTTGACCATCAACAAGGCGTCGGTCTGGCCGGTTTGGGCCGTTCCCCCGAAAGTGCCATTGAGGTAGACAGCGCTGGCGCGCGGCGCCCAGACTCGAAATGTCGCGCCGCCTCCGGCAATGAGTGTCGCGCCCATGGGAGTATGCGGCGTAATGTTGGTTTGAGAAATCATGAAAAGCCCTCCTTATTAGATGATGGTGGAGACACAGAATTCAACTTCCGGCGGCACACTGAGGCGCCAGCTTTTGCACGGCCTAGTCTACTGGACCACGAGGTAGTAGTGTAATGGTGAAAGTCGCGGCGGAACCGTTACAGACAGCAGATAAAAACTTTTCCGTATTCCAAAGTTAAGGTTCGGGGGCGCGATGGAAACAACCTTCGACGCCCCCAATTAGAACGAGCGTTAGTTTGATTTGGAGAACAGTTTATCGAGATCGTAGCTGACGCCGATTTGGGCTCGCCAGGTTGGCTTGTCGATCAGTTCGGTGCGATTCGAGCCGGTGAACGAGATGGGAATTCGCACACTGGTAGAACCCGGGGCGAGCACCAACCGGATCTGTCCCAAAATGATATTTCCTTTCTGGGCGAAGACCGTGTTGGCGCCTGCGGGCAGCCCTGTGAACGAAATGCCAGGTAGCGGCGTGGCGGGATCTACTTTTAGAATCGCCGGTGCGTTTTGGTACTGGTAGTAGATTGCCGTATCGAGCGCGGCAGCGCCCAACAGCGGCAGGTTGCCCAATTTGCGTTCCGCGAGAGCGCCGACTTCCGCGTCGCGCAAGCGGCTTGTCGCGACGCCATTTGTGGGCGGCTGGTTGGCGTTGTAGATTGTGAACGAGCCGTTGGCGGTGAACGTCCACTTTCCGGCGCCTTTGTCGAAGATGAGACGGAATGTGGAGAGCGATGTCTGGTTCACTGGGCGATTGTCCACGTATTCGAAGGTGAGCACCGGCTTGGTGGCGGTGGTGTCGATGAAAGTGTCCTCGGCGAGGCCGTATTTTATCGAGGCATCGCGAAGTGCTGCCATGTTTGTGTCGAAGTCGGGGTAGTGATTGCGCAGCGTGTCTATGAGGTCCAAGATCATCTCCTTGAACCTGGTTTCGAGTCGTTCCGGACTTGTTTTGGAAAGCTGGATAAGTTCCACCCGGCTCGAATTACTCCAGGATGTTACCTCTTTCGCATCGATCACCGCATCCATCGATTTGGCGGCTTGCGCGTTCAGAGCCTTAGCGGCAGCGACATAGGCGGTGTTCGCCTTGGCGTCCTGAACTTGTTTCGCCCAGTTTGTCAGGAAGTCCTTTGACGTAGTATCGCGACGATTGAGCAATTCGACACGTGCGGTGAAGGCGGAGAGTTCCTTGCCGGAAGCGGCGAAGGTTACCGGGACAGCGGCCGCTGATGATGCTGCTGTGCCAGAGGATGTTCCAGTGGTGGCACCAGTAGTGGTTGTAGTTGCTGGTGTGCCGGTTACCGTTTGAGCGTTACGGCTTGCGTCAAATGAAGCGCTGAATGATACCCGCCTCAAGGTTCTCAATACAACATCCTCAATACACGGGGGAGGTTTTTCTCCTGGTTTCAAATCGAGCATTCTGCGTGGATCGCAATACGGCAGAACGCTCTTTTGCGCCAGTACAGTGGGTATACCGGCCAGATTACCAGCAAAAGTCACAACCTGGCCTTGCACCGATTGAGTCATGGCACCATACTCCGCCGCCAACGAAAAAGCCTTTGCACTGGCGCCACGGGAAATCACGGATGTGGAGCCAGAGGTGCCAGCGGTTGCGCCAGACTGCTTATCGGTACGGAGGGCCTCCAGGCGCTGGTTGAGGTTGGCAAGCCATGCCGGACTGGCAATCCGATCGGCTGCGTTGGCCTTCAACTTCTCGATGTGCGAGCTGACTACATAGTCGACAAAACAACCTTCAGTGAGGCCGATCTTGGTGAGTTGGCCGGCAGCCCGATTGCGGGCAGCGTCATCTGTAGCTGCTCTGAGTTTGTTGATCAGATCCTGATAATTGGGGCAGAGTGTCGCCTGGGCCAAGAGGCTGGTGGGCGCCAATAAGAGCACTATGAGGCGAGGTAGGTTCCTCATGATGCATCTCCCTTGCCCGGTGCAGTCTTCCCGGCGGCAGTCGCCGAGGCTTTGCCGCAGATCCGGTAGGTCTTCTGGGGATTGTCACCACGGAGATCGTCGTCAAGAACGTTCCCGCCTGTGCAAACTTCCATGAGATTGCCACGTCCGTTGTTGCCAGCGGAAAAGCCGAAGACAACGTGGAGATTCTTCTTGTCCGCCACAATCGGGACCGTGATGGTGTCCGATACGCCGCCGGTGAGCAGGTCGGTGCCGTTGTATTCGGCGGCCATAAACATGATGGATCCGAAAGTGCCAACGACCTTCATTTTCGCGTCGCCGGCCGGTCCTTTGATTTCACACCCGGGATCTTCAGGTGTAGATTGTAAGTTGCATGCCATGATGTGTGTTACTCCTTCACACTCTTAAGCGGAAGAGAGCGGAAAGAAGGGACATGCAAACTGCAGTTATTTTTTGCTAGAAGGTGGCAATAGGGTTTACAGCCGATCCGGTGCCGCCTGGCACAGCCAATGTGGACGCGGTGAACAGGAACTCCCAGCGGCCAAGGGCGGCGGCGCGTGCGCTCAAGAGTTCCAAATCGCAGTTATCAAACATGGGCATGCCCATGGCCACGATCAGTAACTGGTGCATGGGGAACGGCGCGCCTTCCACTGGCGAGGGCATGAACTCGGCATTGTTATCGGCGCCGATCAGCGCAACGCCACGTTCGCGCAGCCAGCGGGCGCAGCTGACGTTCAGGCCGGCGCCGGCTTTCTCCGGGTTGTAGGGGCCTTTCTCCGCGCGGCGGGCCCAGCGTCCGGTGCGGATGAAGATGGCGTCGCCTGCACGGACTTTCAGGCCGGCGCGCTTTTCCCAGGCTTCGAGATCGGCGGGGGTGATTTGGGTGGTGAGATCCAGATACTTCACGCCTTTCAATCGCGGAATGTCCATCAAAACTCCGCGCGTGACGAAGCCCTCTTTGAAGGCGGTGACGGCAAGTTTTTGCGCGCCTTGTTGAGTCACCTGCTGCTGTGGGTAACCGTTGTACATTTTGCCTCGATAGAAGACATGGGAGAGTGAGTCGAAGTGCGTGAGAGCCAGGCCGTGGTGACTGATGGTGAACGTGTCCATGGCGAACAGGGCATCTGGCGCCTGGCCCGTGGCGATCATGGCGAAGCCGAAGGGGTTGGGGTTATCAATGGATTTGACCGCGTCGGCATCGCGCGATATGGATACGGAGATGCCGTCTTTTACCGTTTGCGTCGCGGCTTTGCGGACTGCCGGAGTGATCAGGTTGACGGTGCCGCGTTGGTCGTCCGCGCCCCAGCGGTTCCAATTGGAGAGCTCGTGCATCCAGCGGTCGAAGGTGGCGGAGTCGATCTTTGTCTGGGCGGGCAGGGAAGTGGCGGCGAGCAGAAGCAGGAGAAAGCGCATGGCTTCCATCATATGTCAGTGGCGGGTGAGACGAATCTTGGGTTAGAAGAGGGCAGGCAGGCACCTGCCCTCTATTGGCTTTACGCCATTACTTTTGCAAGCGCGGTCTTGAACTTGGCCATTTCGTCCATGGTGCCGACGGAGACACGCACGTGATTGGGCCATGCCGGCCAAACGCGGCCGATGAAGATCTTCTCTTTGGCCATCGCCTTGGCGACTTCGCCACCCGGCTTGCCGCAATAGAGCATGAACTTATTGCTGACCGAGGGGACGTAGGTGAACTTCTTCTGTTCCAGGAAGTTGAACACATCTTCGCGAACCTTTGCGTTAATTGCGCGGCGCTCTGCGACGAGAGTCTTCACCTTCAAGCTGGCAGTGGCGGCGGCGATGCCCGTGATGGGCAGCATGCCCGCGCCCCAAGGACGCATCTGCTCCAGCAACTCGGGTTTGCCGAGTGCTAGACCAGCGCGGATGCCGGCCATGCCGTAGGCCTTTGAGAAGGTGCGAAGGATGATCACATCCTTACCCGCAGCGACCAGGGCGTTACCCATGGGCGCATCGGAGAAGTGGATGTACGCTTCATCCAACAGCAGGATCGAATCCTTGGGCTTGTTGGCCAGAATGTATTCGATGTCCGCCATGCTGGTGAGGGTTCCAGTGGGGTTATTCGGGTTGCAGATGTAGAAGCAGCCGGCTTTGGGGTCGGCGGCAATCATGGCTTTCACGTCATGCGAGTAATCCTTGCGCAGAGGCACGCGGATGACTTTGGAGCCGATGACTTCGGCGGCGCGGGCGCCGGCTTCGTAACCGGGGTCGCCCATCACCAGGCTTTTGGTGGGAGAGGTGAACGCGCACACGGTGCGGTGCAGGGGATCGCTCGAGCCGGCGTAGAGGGCGATGTAGTCCGACTTCAGTCCTTCGACTTCGGAGACGGTCTTCATGAAGATGCCCTGCTCATTGTTGGGGGAGTAACGTCCGCCGCCAGGAGCAACCTTGCTGATGGCTTCGAGGGCCTCTTTGCAGGGTCCAAGGGGATTCTCATTGCTGCTGATGCGAACGGCGTCGGGTGGCATCGGAACACCCATTCTGCCGGTGGCGAACTGGGCCAGGGCGAACTCATTATAGAAGGGAAGCGCTGCTCCGGCGGAGAGCAAGCTTGAGATCTTACCGAAGTTTCGGCGGCTGTAACCTCGTACAACCTTTTCGGTTATTGATTTTACGTTAGTCATTTATATTTTTGCCCCTTTCTTCACGTGCAAAAAGGCCCGCCGAAGCGGGCCTTTCTACATTCTTTCTTTAGAACATGAACCGCAGGCCAAGCTGAATGTACCGCGGGAAGTTGCCCTGCTGAGTGATGGTGCCGAAGTTCGCATTGCCGAAGGCCGAAGCCGGGCCGTTGAACAGCGGATGATTGAACGCATTGAGTGCTTCCGCGCGGAACTGGCCTTTGAACTTTTCCATGATCGTGAAGGTTTTCATGATCGAGATGTCGAAGTTCCTGGTCCCAGGTCCGGCAAAGCCGATTGTCCGGCTGAGGTTGCCGAAGGTGAATTGCGGCGCAGTGGAGAAGGCCGCGGAATTGAAGTAGTTTGTCAGGCGATCTTCGGTTCTGCCTGACGTTACAGGCGAAATGCCTGTTGCGTTGGGGCGCTGAACGCCGGTACCGAGGGCTGAGTTGAAGTTAGTGCCCTGAGTGACGGCGAGAGGCATGCCGCTCTGGAACAACATAACAACGTTAGCCTGCCAGCCGCCGACTGCGTAATCCAGGTACTTGTTTGAGCTCAAGTAGGTCTTGCCTTTACCGAAGGGCAATTCATAGGTGACTGCGCCTTTGCCGCCGAGAGGGGTGTTGACGATGGCCAGACCATATTCCGAGCCGAGGTCAAATGCGTTCTGCGGAGCGGTGGCGCTGGAGGTGTAGTAACTGGTTGACGCGAAAGAGCCGTCCATGTTCTTGGAGTAGGTAAGCGATCCGAGGAACGAGAAGCCAGCCGAAAGCCGCTTCTGCGCGCGGATAACGAGCGAATCATATTTGGCGTGGTTGCCAGGGACGAATGTGTCATTGACAGCGCCGAAGGCGGTGAAGGGTCGCAGCAACTGATTCCTGGTTACTGTGGCAGAGCCGACAACTCCAGAACCGCCGTTGCCGAAGAATGGGTTGCTAACCGATGTCAGGAGCGATGCGCCCTGACTAAAGAACTGCGGCTGGAGCTGGTTCATGTTTACAGAACCAGTGTAGTAAGTGAGGCCGCCGGTGCGGGAGCCCACATACCCGAGTGCAACCATGACGCCATGGCCAACTTCACGCTGAATATCGAACGAGAATTGCTGAACGTGAGTTGAGGTCGAATTCTGGTCAATGTAAGAGATTGTCTGACCGATGCCGGTAAGCAAACCTTGCGAGTTGCCTGCCGGCTTAAGCAGGCCACCCGGGAACGGGTTGCTGAGGCTGGTTGCCGGAGTAAAGCCGCCGTCATTGCTGCTGGTCAACGTGTTGGTCTGGCTGTAGCCGATTGTGGCGAGGCCGGTAGAGTAAGCAGGCGCCCAGAATAATCCATATCCACCGCGAATGGTGGTCTTTGAATCCAGAGCATATGCAACTCCGAAGCGCGGGCCGAACTTGGTGTTGCTTAGAGCGCAGCACTGAGTGGGGTTGCCGTTGACGCCGGCGTACATCACGCCACCCTTGGCGCCCAGGCCGATGGGGTTGGCTACGTTCTGATCGAAGCCAACGATGAGGGCATCGTTCTTCTCCTTCAGACCGGTTTCATATTCGTAGCGGATGCCCATGTTGATGGTGAGCTTGGGGTTGACGCGGAAGTCATCCTGCACATAGCCGGAGTAATACTTCACGTATTGGAAGAGTTTGGTTGGGATAGCGGCGGTGCCTGCGGAAGGTGCACCGAGTAACAGGCTGGCAAGATCGCTGCCCGAACCATCGCTTGTGTTGGGGTTCTTGCGGGTGAAACCGTCGCTGAAAGTATAGTTGCCGGCCTGACCGTAGGTGATGAAGTCAATATGAAGAACGCGCGTGTCAAAGCCTGCTTTCAAACTATGGCGGCCCATGAATTTCGAAGCGCTAACCAGGAAATTGCGCGAATCATAAACGGAGTACGAACCATTGCCGGGACCCATGTTGGTGAAGTTCTGCATGTTGATGGTCGGGAACTTGATGATGGGCAACTGGCTGACAAAGCTTGAAGGGAATCCGAGAGTGGCGGGGTTGAAGCCGTCTGCTTCAGTGCCGGTCAGGTTCGGGTAGCGGTTGAACCCATAACGGATGCTAAGAACAGTGGTCGGATTGGGCGTAATGATGTTGTTGAACTGTGTTGCATCAACTTTTCTATACAAGAGAGTTGCGCCAGGTGCGGAGATGGTGCCGAACAGGTTTCCGCTGGGTTCGCGGCTCTTGTAGTGAAGATAGGAGAGGTTCGTATGCCACCACGAGAAGAGCTGATGATCGACCTTCGCTGTTTCCTGGGTTGCCTGATCGAGCAGAATGGCCAAACCGGTAAAGTCGTTGGCGCCGAGATAGCCGGGCGTGCTGGCAGCTTTCGGGAAGTAACTCGCGATGGCAAGTCCAACAGGATTGAGGCGGTTTGCAGGAATCACGTTGCCCGGGAACGCCGTGCGTGCGGTGCCGCTGAAAGGATCGTAGATTGTTGCCAGTGCGCCTGCTTTGGTGAAGCTCTTGGAGAAGTCTCCAGCGCGCTCCAGATCCGTGGGAGTTGCCAGCAACTGCGTGAGCCCTGAGTTTTGACGGTAGCGTTCATAGCCCAGCCAGAAGAAGGTTTTGTTTTTGCCGTTGTAGAGTTTGGGTATTAGGACCGGACCACCGAATGATCCACCGAAGTTCACCTGCGGGGTAGACGGACGGGCAATGCGGGCGGCGTTGTTGAAGAAGCTGTTGGCGAGCCACTCGGTCTGGCGGGTGTAGCCGAAGAGGCTACCATGCAGATCGTTGGAGCCAGACTTGAGGTAGGTGTTGAACACGCCACCGCCGGTGCGGCCCATTTCAGCGTCGTAGGTGTTGGCCTGAATTTTGATCTCCTGAACGGCTTCGAGCGTGGGAATGATGACCGCGACGTTGGAGGTGGCAGTGATTGGCACACCATCGATCAAATAATTGTTGCCGCGGACTGGGCCGCCGGCGATGGAGATCTGCGAAGAGCCGCTCTGATCCTGCATGCGGTTGAAGCGGGGGTCGCCGGCCTGAACCACGTTGGGGGCGATTTTCGCCATCATGAACGGATTGCGGCCGAGGTTGGGAAGATCCACGATTTTCTGGCGGTCGATGACCTGGCCATTGGATGCGTTGGCGGTTTCCATCAGCGGAACTTCTTCAGTGACGTTGATGGTCTCGCTGACTGAGCCGACTTCCAGTGTCATATTCACAGTGAGGAATTGCTGCGTGGCGATGACTAAGCCTTTTCTTTCGAAACGTTTGAAGCTGGGCGACTCTGCCCGAACGGTATAAGTTGCGGGTTCAACCGCATTGAATACATACTCCCCGGCCTCATTCGTGACGGTGGCACGGACTACGCCAGTGCTTTCGTCCATGAGTGACACTTTAACCGTGGCGATTAGGGCACCGCCGGAATCGGCGATGCTTCCTCTGACGCCCCCTTGGTATGATTGCGCGGCCAGTGGAACGGCTGACACAATCCAATACACGGCTGCGCATGCAATGATGCTGGAAGATTTCACGATAGATTACCCCTTTTTGGTGGTTGATTCGTTATTGACAAGCGAGACGGGGGATGGGAGCAAACAATGCTGCGGACGTGCAAACAATGCGAGATGGGCTCAGAACTTTAGAGCGCCGTCACCGACGGGTAGGAAACTTGAGCATACGGCATGTTAGCAGGGGACGCAATAAAGAACTTTTCTATACGGGCCATACAAGAATGTAATACCGGCAACAGTTTGTGAATTTAACAGAAAATGAAACACTTATGATTAATAGAAGGACGAGTTTCTATGAATCATAATCGGGGGCCTGGGCATAGTCTTTGGGCGGAATCCATCCCGGATGGGGGGTCATCGAACTTTGGATTTCAGCGGCGGGATGGAACGATTTCCAGAGATCGAGTTCAGCTCCTAACGATACCACACGCTCAGGATTTTGTGCTGCCAAGTCGGTCTTTTCAAATGGATCGTGCGCCAAGTCGAAAAGCAAGTCAGGTGGTGACGGTTTGCCAGCGAAGACCTGTCGAACGAGTTTCCAGTCGTCAACGCGGACGGCGTATTGGTAATCTTGTGTTTCGTTGCGTTTGCAGGCCCAAAATAGCGGATTTCGCCGGACCGGCAGGGCGCCCGTGACTTGATCCAGCAGGTCGATACCATCCAGCGGTTTTAAGGATCCAGGCTTTCCGCCAGCGGCTTTTGCCAGAGTTGGAAGCAGATCGAGGACGCTCATAATCTGGTCAACGGATGAACCTGGGCGGATCTTTCCAGGCCAGCGCATGAGGCAGGGAACTCGGATGCCGCCCTCAAAGACGGTTAGTTTCCCGGCACGATACGGAAGATTCACGCTGGCTGCCGCGCCCCCGTTGTCACTTAAGAAGAGTAGCAATGTGTCGTGCGCCATGGCCTCGCGGTCTATGATTTCCAGGATTCGGCCAACCGCTTGATCGAGTGAATCGACCATTGCGGCCATCGCCTGTTTCGGTTTGGATTGGATGTTTGTGTACTTTGCCAGGAGTTCCGGAGGTGCCTGGAGTGGCGCATGAACGGCCGTGAACGCCGCGTAAAGGAAGAGCGGTTGACTCTTTTTTCGCTCCCGAATGACTCTAACAGCTTCGGCAGCGAGCAGATCGGTGGCGTAGCCAGACTCCCGAACGGCTTTTCCATTGCGCTGCCAGTCCAGGCCGCCTTGCTTCGTGTGTTCAAAGTAGTCTATCTCTGCATTGACGCAACCATAGAAATGATCGAAGCCGCGCGCGTTGGGGAACATGCGGCGATGGGCATGTCCGAGATGCCACTTGCCAACCATAGCGGTTTGATAACCCATGGTTTTCAGAGTCTCTGGGAGCATGTGTTCATCCGCAGGCACCCCGTATGGCGACCACGGACGAATAACGGAATAAACGAGCCCATAGCGGACCGGGTTACGACCTGTCATTAAAGAAGAGCGTGACGGGGTACAAAGCGGGGTGGCATAAAACTGGTTGAAGCGAGTTCCTTCGGCAGCAATGCGATCGATGTTGGGCGTCGGAGTTGTGCCGCCATTAAATGAGGCGTCTTTCCAGCCAAGATCATCCGCCAGGATGAGAACAATGTTCGGCCGGCTGGATTGGGCTTGCGCTGCCAAGGCTGTACCGGCTGCTAAAAATTCACGTCTCCGCATAGGGATACTATACTGGAAGTAACTACCGATGAGCCAATACGATGCAGTTCTATTTGATTTCGACGGAGTGCTGGGTGATACCGAGCAGATCCACTTTGCCGCCTGGCGCGAGGTTCTGCTGCCGCATAAGATCGATCTGACCTGGCCGTTCTTTGCGGAACACTGTGTCGGCGTGGCGGATAAGGACATGGTTGAGATCGCGCGAAGGCTGGGGACGCCGGAACCGGCGATGGAAGTTCTGTGGCCTGAATATCAGCATAAAAAGGATCTTTTCCGGCGTTTGGTGGCGCTTGAATCGCCGATACCGGACGCTACTGTAGAGTTGATTCGCTCGCTGAACGGAATGAAGTTGGCGGTTGTCAGTTCGAGCACGCGGGCGGAGATCGAGCCGATTCTGATTCGGGCTGGCATCCTGGACGCCTTCAGTACCACGGTTTTTGGGGATGACGTTGTGAATCTTAAGCCGCATCCTGAACCTTATCTAACGGGTGCGGAGAGGCTCGCCGCGGTCAGGCCGCTGGTGGTAGAGGACTCTGACGCAGGAGAAGCAAGCGGCCGGACTGCTGGCTTTCAGGTGCTTCGGGTGGATGCAGCGCAGAACACGGCGCAACTGGTGAGGGCTGAACTCGGCATCTGATCACGTATAGCCCGATTACTGCTGGCTTTGGCCTTCAAGGCGCTGGATGCGGCTTTCGTGATTTTGGGCGAAGCTGGTCACGATGTCGGCCAAGTGTTCGATCTTTGCGCCGAGCCGGTCGATTCTGGCGTCTGCCGCAGCCTGGTTGGCGGTGAGGGCTTTTACGTCCGCGGTGAGGGCTTTTACGTCCGCAGTGAGCCCCTTGACGTCTGCCGTGAGCCCATTGACGTTTTCCGTTAGCCCAATGATGTTGGTGTCCAGGTCGCGCAACATGCCAGCCTGAAGTTCCATGTTGGTGGTGAGTGCGTCAATGCGTTCGTCAATGGACCGGGGGTTCGGTTGTGACATTGTGCATTATGTCCTTTCCTAAATTGTACCTGTTTAGTTTAACGCTTGAGGCAGAAGTCCCAACTATTTGTGAGGGTGGGCGCCAGGTCTGCTATTTTGGCGAGTGGTCCGGTTCCTAGATTCACTTCCGATAACGTATATTATGTCAACTAGTGAACGCATAGGCATTCTTCTTACCCCTCATGGCCGGCTGATGCTTTCCGTGGACGAAGAGGCGCCGGAACTCGGATTGGATCTCACCATGCGATTGAGCACGGCGTTTGCGAAAGGCTCCGGGCACGGGCTGCTTCAATTGGCCGCCGCCGAAGCCGACACGGTGCTGCCTGCGGTTTTCTGTTATTGGCGCGAGTTTGCTTCCGGCTTCATCTCCTCCTTATGCACGCACACCGATTTCGAATCGCGTAAATTCGCAGTACCTCTACCCTCTGAATTGGACCGGCTTCTTCTATCCGCACCGCCAATGCGTGGCGCCGAATATCTGACCGCCGATTTACTGGCGGCGCTTTGGACTCAACTGGAGAATGCATTTGCGATCGAATTGAAAGAATCCGGCTTGGGCATTCAGGAGTTCCTAAAGCAACGCAACCCGGCGTGGAATCTGGTTGGCCGCGTGCACTTCAATCTAGCCGAAAACCGAAAGGATGCGGATTCGCCGTTCGCGTTCCTGGCCACCTACACCACTCGTATGTCGGCGCAAGGCAAGGCCCAACATCTGCCATTGGGGCAAGCTCTGCGGGAATATGTGGGCGCAGCGAATACGGAACGGCTGCTCTCTCTACTGCAGCCGGTACAACGGGCGGCGGAAACATGTCCGTGGTTGAAAACCATGGTGGCGGAGAGCGAGATCTTCCATCCGCTTCGCTGGACGCCCGCAGAGGCAATGAATCTGTTACGCGATGTCCCGAAGCTTGAGTCGGCAGGCGTGGTGGTCCGAATGCCGGCTACATGGCGGTTGAACCATCCGCCCCGGCCGAAGGTCACCGCTATGATTGGAGCCGCCGCGCCATCGAATTTGGGTTTTGACGCGCTGCTGGACTTCCAAATGCAACTCACTTTGGATGGCGATCAACTAACCCAACAGGAGATCCGCGAATTGTTGGCGGGATCCGACGGTCTGGCGATGGTGCGTGGGCGCTGGGTGGAGGTGGACCAGGAGCGTTTGCGCCGCACTATCGAGCAGTTTGAAGAAGTGGAACGGCGCGCGGCTGAAAACGGAATCGGCTTTCGCGAAGCGATGCGGATGTTGGCGGGCGCGGACATCGGAGAAGATGCCGAAACTGCGTCCGAACCGGACTGGGCGCAGGCAGTGGCGGGTCCGTGGCTGGCCGAGACTCTTAAGGGCTTGCGCAGCCCGGAAGGGTTGGCGCACATTGAGCCTGGCGGGGCGTTGAACGCGACACTGCGGCCATATCAACAGGTAGGCGTCCGATGGCTCTATTTGCTGGCCAAACTCGGATTGGGCGCATGCCTGGCGGATGATATGGGGTTGGGAAAAACAATCCAAGTGTTGTCGCTGCTCACCGTTTTGAAGACCCAGTCCCGCGGCGAGGCTAAACCCAGTTTATTGGTCGCGCCCGCGTCGCTATTGGCGAATTGGGAATCGGAATTGCAGCGGTTCACGCCTGGCTTGAAGGCGATGATCGCGCATCCGTCAGCAATGGCAGCCACGGATCTGAAGGCCGATGCTCCGAAAGCGCTTTCGAACACTGACCTTGTGATCACAAGTTACGGAGCGATGATTCGAGTCCCGTGGTTGCAGGAGACTTCATGGAGGCTGGCGGTTCTGGACGAAGCGCAGGCAATCAAGAACCCCGGCGCCAAACAAACTACCGCGGTGAAAAAGCTGAAGGCGGATGCGCGACTGGCGTTGACCGGCACGCCCGTTGAAAACCGGCTGGGCGATCTGTGGTCGATCTTCGATTTCATCAATCCCGGATTGCTTGGGTCGGCAAAGGAGTTTCAGGTATTCTTGAAGAACGCCGCAGGGAAGCAGAGCAGTCCATTTGCGCCGCTGCGCGAACTGGTGCGGCCTTACATCTTGCGGCGCATGAAAACCGACAAGAGTGTGATTTCCGATCTGCCGGACAAGACCGAAATCAAAGCCTATTGCCAACTGAGCCGCAAGCAGGCGGCCCTATATGAGGATTCGGTGAAGTCGTTGACGCAACAATTGGAGAGTGCAACGGGGATCCAGCGGCGCGGATTGGTTTTGTCGTTCCTCATGCGGTTTAAGCAGATTTGCAACCATCCATCACAGTGGTTGGGAGATGCCGCATGGGAGGAAGAGGAGAGCGGAAAATGGGCGCGTCTACGCGACATTGTGGAAACGATCGCCGCGCGGCAGGAGAAGGTTCTGGTCTTCACTCAATTTCGTGAAGTAACCACGCCCCTAGCCGGTTTCCTGAGCACTGTGTTCGGCCGCCCCGGACTCATCCTCCACGGAGAAACGCCGGTGAAGAAGCGCAAGGAATTGGTGCAACAGTTTCAGGAGGAGGATGGAGCCGGATTCTTCGTGCTTTCGCTCAAAGCGGGCGGCGCCGGTTTGAATCTGACAGCCGCGTCGCATGTGGTGCACTTCGACAGGTGGTGGAATCCGGCGGTAGAGAATCAAGCAACGGACCGGGCGTTCCGCATCGGGCAAAAAAAGAACGTAATGGTGCATAAATTCATCTGTCGCGGTACTGTGGAAGAGAAAATCGATGAACTGATAGAATCGAAACGAAAGCTGTCAACGGATGTTCTGGAAGGCGGCGCCGACTTGCTGTTGACCGAGATGAAGGATGATGAGCTTCTGAAACTGGTTGCGTTGGATCTGAACAAAGCAATTCGGGAGAATTAAGCGATGGCATATTATGACGGGTGGGCACCCTATGTACCGGTGGCTCAACGCCGGGCCAAGGCCGCGCGGGAGATGGCGCAGCTGAAGAAAAAGGGGATCGCGGTAACGCCCGTTGTGATTGCGGGCCGGACTATTGCGAAAACCTTTTGGGGCAAGTCCTGGTGCGACAATCTGGAGCGTTACAGCGACTATGAGAACCGCCTGCCGCGTGGCAGAACGTATGTGCGGAATGGGTCGGTTGTTAATTTGCAGATCGCGCCGGGAGAAGTGAACGCGACCGTAAGTGGATCGAACTTGTATCAGGTGAAGATCAAGATCGAGCCGCTTCCGAAGGCGCGGTGGCAGGCCATCTGCGATGACTGTTCGGGCGCTATCGATTCGCTGATTGAACTGTTGCAGGGCCGGTTTTCCAAGGGTGTAATGGAACGGATCTGCCGGCAGGGCAGTGGCCTGTTCCCTGCTCCGAAAGAGATCAAGCTTGCATGTAGTTGCCCCGATGGTGCATATATGTGCAAGCATGTTGCGGCCGTGATGTACGGGATTGGGGCGCGGCTGGATGAGAGTCCCGAACTACTTTTCCGGCTGAACAAGGTCGACGAAAAAGAACTCATCGCCAAGGCGGGCAAGGCCTTGCCGGTAGCGAAGTCAACGCTGGCATCGAAGAAGGTGCTGGTAAGCGACGATTTGGCTGATTTGTTCGGCTTGGAGATGGGGGCTGCGGAGGCAAGCAAGCCCGAGACTGCGGCAAAGCCGAAGCGCGCAACGAAAAAAGCGAGCTCGAAAAAGAAGGCGACGGCGAAGAAGAAGGCGCGCGGCTGAGTGTATGGTTCCTTGATTTGCGCAAGGGGCAGCCGCTGCTGATGTTCTCGTTCCTTGTGAAGTTCTAATTCTTGTGGGCGTTCGCGGGCATCCGCGGATGCCTATCCCAGTATCGCCTTGGTATACAGTTGGTATACAATAGCGCGTAAAGGGAGTTCCACACCATGAAATTGTTCTTGCTGCTCAGCCTCGCGGCAGCGCCCCTATTGGCACAGACGAATGCCGGTTCTATCACCGGTACGGTTACAGACACGACGCAAGCCGTGATTGGCGGAGTCAAGATCACGGTCCACAATCTGGCGACGAATGTGTCCCAGACTGCTACCACGAATGGTTCGGGCATCTATTCCATTCCCGCGCTGGAGCCCGGCTCATATCGAATAACATTGGAGAAGGCAGGCTTTCAGCGGCTCAATCGCGAACCGATTAAGGTCGACAGTTCGAGCAAGATGGAACTGGATCTTTCATTAAACGTGGGCAATGCCTCGACTGAAATCAATGTGACCGAAGAGGCGCCGATGATTCAGCAGGCGAGTTCGACGGTCCAATATTCCGTGGACTTGAAACAGATCGACGAACTTCCGCTGGCCAATCAGAGCGCTCTGTCATTGCTGGCTCTGCTGCCGGGTGTGCAAGGCGACCCAGGCACGGAGCAGGCAGCGATTACGACTGGATTCACCACGCCTGGCGCGGGCCTTTCCATTTCGGGAAGTGCGATGGGTACGGTGCAGTTTCAGGCCGATGGCGTGAATAACACCAGCATGTACTATGGCCGCATTGCCCTGTCGTACAGCACGGACGCGATCTCGGAAGTGTCGGTGGCGCAGAATTCCTACAGCGCAGAGTACCGCGCGGCCGGCGGCGCCATTGTCGGCATGACGACCAAATCGGGTACGAACCAATTACACGGGACCGTTTTTTCCTTTACCCAGAACGATGTGTTGAACGCCGCACCGTGGTTGAAGTACAACGCCAAGGGCATGCTGCGCTACTGGCGCGGAGGCGTGGACTTCGGCGGTCCGGTAGTGATTCCGAAGCTCTACAACGGGCGCAACAAGACGTTCTTCTTCTTCGGCTATGAGCCGATGCGGCTGTATACGCAGTCGCAATTCTATCAGCGCATGGCGACGGCCGATGAGCGGCGAGGAGACTTTTCAAAGTCGGTATACAACACCATTACCAACCAGCCGATGTTCATCTTTCAGCATTTCGATCCAGGCACAAACAAGCAGATCGTAGTACCTGCCAATACAGCCTATCCGCCCTTTCCCGGCAACATCATTCCTGCTTCGCAAATCTCTCCGATCGGCGCGCGGCTGCTGAATCTGCAACCGATGCCGAACATCCCCATCAACGGCCAAGGCCTGAATTTCGCGGTGTTCCGCAGCGTGCGCAATACCGATGACCGCATCAGCATCAAGATCGACCAGGTATTGACCAGCAACCATCGCATCTCAGGGCGTTACGCGATTTCGCCCACTACCGGCAAGCGTTTTAACCAGGGAGGGCTGATTGAACAGGTCCCCACCGACCGTTACACGGGCGTGAACGCGGCATTCTCAGATACGTACACCTGGGGCGGCAACAAAGTGAACGAATTGCGCATCGGGTACATGCGCGCGAACAACGGACGCACACAGACAGATGCGCAGTTGGCAATCAACGGATTTAAAGAATTCGGATTCCCGTCGTACATGACGACGGGAATGCCGCAGATCACGGGTTTCGGCGACAACGGTGTGCAGGCGATGGCGAGCGACATCGGCAACTACGAGATCGACAATTCCTTGCAGTTGACCGACACATTGAACTGGAGCAAGGGCAAGCACAATTTGAAGATCGGTTTCGACGTGCAGGCGCCGCAGCAGAATCTTGTCGACTACAACAACGTCGGCGGCAGCTGGTCATTCAGCGGAGGGCAAACGAATATCGGCTCTGGAAACACGTTGAACACGGTAGGGATCGCCAATGCCACAACGGGGACCGGTCTGGCTTCCCTGCTGCTTGGCTACCCCAGCGGCATCAGCATCGCGCCGGCGGTTATTCCTTATCAATACCGCTGGAAATACTATGCGGGATTTGTGCAGGACGACTGGAAGCTGACTTCGCGCTTGACGCTTAACATTGGCCTGCGTTATCAGGTGGAAGTGCCTCGTAGTGAGAAGCATCATAAGCAGGGTTACTTTGTAGATAAGCCGGTGACGCTGGCCAATGGCGCGCAACAGCAGGGTTACATTCAACTGGATGGCATGGGCGGTGCGATCAATACTTTGTGGCCGACGAGATATAACAACTGGGAGCCTCGCTTCGGACTCGCTTACCGGCCTCCGGCGTTTCTGAAGGGCCTGCAGGTGATTCGCGCGGCATATGCGATTACTCACGTGCCTACCAGCGGACTATTCAGCAGCGCGATTCCTGACTTGAATCCTAAGTCCGTGCAGTTGGCCACCAACGGGTCAGCAACGGGGGGACAAGTGCAGATTGATCGCGCTCCTCTGGTGCTTCCTGCGGGTGGGTTTGTGCTGCCTGAGGATGGCAAGTATACAAACATAGCCAACGTAAACTCACTCTACTATCTGAATCCAAATGTGGTGATGCCTTACGTGCAGCAATGGAACTTCGGACTGGGCTTCCAGTTTGGAAAGTCTTATGGATTGGAAGTGAATTACGTTGGATCAAAGAGCACTAACATGTTCGGGCCTTCGGCGGTGTTCAATGCCATCGATCTGAATCAATACAACACGTTGTTCAAGGCTGGGGTAAATTTGGGGCAGAATGTTCCGAATCCGCAAGGCATTGTAGGCGCAAATGGACAGATCATCAATGTGACGCGGCAGAATTCGCTGCGGCCGCTTTCAACGCTGGGCGACATTATCGATCCGCTGCAGCAGGGGTATGATGCACGGTACAACGCTCTACAAGTGAACTTTGTGAAGCGCTACTCACATGGCGTGCAGTTCAGCGCGAACTATACGTGGATGAAGGCGATGGACGATATGTCGTGCATGGGGCAGTATTGCTCTAATCAGGTGCAGAACTGGGGAACTTCCCTGCCCCAGTTGTACGGCGATTCGCACCAACTGGAGAAATCGATCTCGTTGTTCGATATTCCACACACCTTCCGCTTCAATTTCAATTGGGATGTACAGATGGGCCGCGGCAAACACTTCCTTGGCAATGTGCCTAAGGCTCTGAACCAGGTGGTGGGCAACTGGAAGGTGACGGGCAATGGGTCCATTCGCACTGGACTGCCATTCTCTATCTTTAGCGGCACCTCGGCTGGGTACCCGGATAACGTGGGACGTATTCGTCCGAACATCAACTCCGGCGTGGATCCGGTGCTACCGAACTGGAAGGCCAACTGCGATAACTTCCAGACGCAAACTTGTCCCTACGTGAATTCGCTGGCTTATTTTTCGGCGCCAGGCTATTTGCAACTGGGGAATGCACCTCGTGTGATGAGTGCTCTGCGGATGCCGGATGTTCCGTCATTCAATATGGCGATCTTGAAAGAGTTTCCGATTCACGAACAGGTGAAGCTGGCGTTCCGGGCGGAGTTGTACGGCGCGTTCAACCATCCCACTTTTTCGACAAATCAAAATAACTTCACGTTGTACACGGGGCTGAATTACGTAAACGGGATTTCGCCCACGGCGACGGCGGCGAACATCAATACGGCGTTCGGAAATGTGTCGACGAATATGGGTGGACGGCGGACCATGCAGATGGGGTTGAAGCTGTATTTCTAGGCTGCACGTTTGCGGCTCCGAGGACAATCCGACCGCTCCATTTGTATCAAAAACCGCCACGCTGTGGCGGCTCTTGAATGTAGAATCAAGAGGATACAGCCAAATCTCGCCACGCTGTGGCGGTTTCTGCGCCAAATTCGAGCGGTTCGATCCACCTGCCGGGATTCAGAAAGGGATGTTCCGCGGCGTGGCTTTTGATATGCTGGACACCATGTTTTCGCGGTTGATTGCCACGTGGCTTGGCGCTTGTTCCTTGCTGATTGCTCAGGATGGCGGCGTTGATCATTTTGAGCAGAAGATCCGGCCAGTGCTGGCCGCGCGGTGCTATGCGTGCCATAGTGCGGCGGCGAGTCCGGTGCAGGGTGGACTGCGGCTCGATAGCGCGGCAGGGATTCGACAGGGCGGGAATTCAGGGCCGTTGATCCAGGCTGGGAATCCAGAGCAGAGTTTGCTTTTGCGGGCTCTGCGGCATACGGATAAGACACTGAAGATGCCGCCTGGTAAGCCTCTGCCTGCGGAGACGTTAGCTGAGTTTGAAACGTGGATTCGTGCAGGCGCACCTCTGCCCATGGATCGAGGAACCGTAGCGGCCAAGCAGCAGAAGCTATGGTCACTGGAACCACCGGTGGTTCGGGTGCCGGATGGGACAGCTCCAAATCCAATTGACCGGTTCATTGTTAGTAAGTTGGCGGAGAAGCAACTTACGCCAAGTGCCGAGGCCGATAAGCGGACTCTGGTCAGGCGGGCCACTTACGATCTGACCGGGCTGCCTGCTTCGCTGGAAGAGGTCGGGCGGTTTGTTCAGGACCGTTCGCAGAATGCTTATGAGTCCCTGATCGACCGCCTGCTGGCGTCACCGCAGTACGGCGAACGTTGGGGACGGCACTGGCTGGATGTTGCGCGATATGCCGACTCGGTCAACGATTCCGTGAATACCGGCAATCGCTACGCGTGGTCGTACACGTATCGAGACTGGGTGATCAAGGCGTTGAACGACGACCTGCCTTACGACCGGTTTCTGCTGTATCAATTGGCTGCCGATCGAGTGAAGGGCGCGGAGCCAAGGCATCTGGCGGCTTTGGGATATCTGAGCCTGGGGCGTGAGTTTCCCAATAGTTTTCACGAAACCGTGGATGACCGCATCGATGCGGTAACCCGCGGCATGATGGGCTTCACAGTGGCTTGTGCACGCTGCCACGATCATAAGTACGATCCGATTCCGACCAAAGATTACTACTCGTTATATTCCATCTTCTCGAATATTCGCATGCCAGAGGACCTGCCGCTGTTGGGCAAGGCAAATGGCGCAGGGATGCCGGGACAGTACTCAGCACGGTTGCAAAAGATTCGCCAGGCGCAAGAGGAGTATCGCGTACGGCGGCATGCGGAGATGGTCACGTTCTTCAAGACGCAGACAGCCGAGTACATTCGCGGGGCGCGCGATGCCGAGGGGATGAGTAATACCGATGTGGAAGAGTTGGTGCGCGACCGGCAGTTAAACTCGCATGTTCTCGCACGGTGGCGAAAGTTTTTGCGCGAGGCGAATTTGTTGAAAGGCAGCGAGCCCGCTGTGCTTGCTGCTGAGCTGACAAAGCAAGGAAAGTTGCAGCCGGCGGAAGTCCCTTTGGAGGAGTTCGAGCTCATCTATACCGAAGGTGACAGCAACAACACGCGGGCGATTCGCGTGCGCTACAACACGCTGTTGGCGCATGCTGCCTATGATGGATCTGCTCCGCGGGCGATGGCGGTGGAGGATGTTCCGAATCCTACTCCAGGCCATGTGTTCGTGCGCGGGAATCCAGCGAATCCAGGAGCGTTGACGCCACCACATTTTTTGTCGTGTCTGGGTGGCAGCGACGAGCGCGCATTCAAAGATGGATCAGGCAGGTTGGAATTGGCGCAATCGATCATCGATCCGAAAAATCCTCTGACTGCGCGAGTGATCGTGAACCGTGTGTGGATGCATCATTTCGGAGCGGGCATTGTGCGCACACCCAGCGATTTCGGCTTCCGCGGCGACGCGCCGACGCATCCCGAGTTGCTGGATTACCTGGCGGTGAAGTTTGTGCAACAGGGCTGGTCATTAAAGAAGCTGCATCGCATGATCATGACATCGGCGGCTTACCGGCAATCGAGCGATGCGACGAATGAGGCAGCGAAAAAGGTAGATCCGGAAAATCTGCTGCTGTGGCGCATGAACCGTCGCAGGCTGGAGATTGAAGCGGTGCGCGATTCGATGCTGGTTGCGGCAGGGCGGCTCGATGCGAAGGCTGGCGGAACGCCGTTCGATCTGATGTCGCAGCCCTCAATTGCACGGCGATCTGTCTATGGGTTCATCGAGCGCGGCAAAGTACCTGCAATGTTAAGCGCCTTCGATTTTTCGTCACCGGATCAACATGCGCCAATGCGCTTTGTGACGACCGTACCACAGCAAGCACTATTCTTTTTGAACAGCCCGTTTGTGGCGGAACAGGCTGAGTATGTGGGAGCGCGGGTGGATCGTGCCGATGCGGCAAAGGGAGTGCGGCAGATGTATCGAATCCTTTTTGCCCGCGAGCCTGATCCCGCGGAGATAGAAGCGGGAGTGCAGTTCCTTTCCCAGACCAAGGACGACACTGCGAAACCGGCCGAGGCTGAAAACGCCTGGCGCTACGGAACCGGCAGCGCGGAGGGCTTTCAAGCGTTTCCGGTCTTCCTGGTTGACCGATGGCAGGGCGGTGGGGCGTTGCCGGATCCAAAGACGGGCAAGGCCGTGATCCGCGCTGGTGGCGGTGAGCCGGGCGAGCATCCGCAGCAGGCGGTGACGCGGCGATGGGTAAGTCCCGTGGCGGCCAAGATCAGTATCGAAGGCACACTGAAGCACAATCAGCCGCTGATGGCGCATGGCGATGGAGTGCGCGGCCGCATCGTATCGAGCAGGCTTGGGGAACTGGCCTCCTTCGTTGTGAATGGCTCGGCAACGGAAGCGAAGTTGACTGGCGTAGCGGTTGAGAATGGCGACACCATTGACTTCGTTGTCGATTCGCGGCAAGACCCGGAGAACGATGCGTTCACCTGGGCGCCAGTGATCAAGACGGCCAAACAGACATGGACGGCGGCGGCAGAGTTCGTCGGGCCTGCTCCAAAGAAGCCTGGCGTATGGACTCGGTATGCGCACGTGCTGCTCGAAACGAATGAGTTCGCGTTTGTGGATTGATAGGGAGATGCATATGACTCGACGTGAATTGCTGCATACGATGGGAATGGGCATGGGCGCTGTGGCGATGGCACCGATGCTGGACGCCGCAACCACGGTGCCCAATCCGCTGGCGCCGAAGAAGGCTCCCCTGCCGGCGAAGGCCAAACGCGTGATCCATCTCTTCATGAACGGTGGCGCATCGCACGTGGATACGTTCGATCCGAAGCCGGCGTTGGCGAAGTATGCTGGCAAGGCGATTCCCATTACATTGAAGACCGAGCGCAGGACGGGCGCGGCCTTCCCTTCCCCGTTCACGTTCAAGAGATTTGGCCAGAGCGGTGTGGAGATCAGCGAGATTTTCCCGCAGATCGGCGCCTGCGCGGATGACCTCTGTATCGTTCGTTCGATGCACACGGACATCCCCAATCATGAGCCTTCGCTGATGATGATGAATTGCGGCGAAGTACGGCAGATACGGCCGAGCTTCGGTTCGTGGGTGACTTATGGCCTGGGGTCTGAGAATCAGAATCTGCCGGGCTTCATCGTCCTTTGTCCTGATGGTTTGCCGACCCAGGGCAATCAGAACTGGCGGTCGGCGTTCCTGCCCGGGGCATTTCAGGCTACGCGCATCGATACACGCGAGACGCAGATCGAAAAGTTGATCGAGAACATTCGGAACAAGACAACATCGTCAGATGGACAGCGGCGGGAGTTGGATCTTCTCGCCAAGTTGAATCGCGGCCATGTAGAGAAGCGCGGCGACGATGCGCTGCTGGAAGCACGCGTACAGTCATTTGAACTGGCATACCGCATGCAAATGGAGGCCGACGATGCGTTCGACCTGACCCGCGAGCCGGAGCATATCCACAAGTTGTACGGTGAAGGAATTCAGGCACGGCAGATGATGATCGCACGGCGGCTGTTGGAGCGCGGTGTGCGGTTCGTGCAAGTGTGGCATGGCGCGGGGCAGCCTTGGGACAGTCATGATGACATCAAGACGAACCATGGACGCCTGGCGCGCGAATGCGACCAGCCGATTGCGGCGCTGCTGAAAGACCTGAAGCAGCGCGGCATGCTGGACGACACGCTGGTGATCTGGGGCGGCGAATTCGGGCGCACTCCGACCGTGGAGTTGCCGGATTTGGGCGCAAATTCAGGTATGGTGAATGGGCGCGATCATAACCCGTATGGCTTTTCGATGTGGCTCGCAGGTGGCGGAGTAAAGCGCGGGACGGTGTATGGGGCGACCGATGAGTTCGGTTTCGCCGCGGCGGAGAACAAGGTTCACGTGCATGATCTGCATGCGACGCTCTTACACCTGATGGGCTTCGATCATCAGAAGTTCACATATCGCTATGCGGGCCGCGATTTCCGGCTGACCGACGTTGCGGGCAATGTTGTTAAAGACCTGATCGCATGAGCTGCGAACCTATCCTGTTATTGGATTGTAATCGAATTCTAACATTGGCCATCTAGACTTACATATAGTCATGAGGGTCTTCATTCTTGCGTTAACTCCCGCGCTGGCATTGGCGCAGCCAGCGGCTATGGATTTGCTGAACCACAATCGTCCGATGGCGGACGCACACAACTGCTACCCCTATGACGGCAAATGGAACGATCGCATTGACCGCGCCCTTGGCACGGGATTTCCGATAGGAATTGAGCAGGATCTGGCATGGGGCGTCGATAAAGCGACGGGTAAGGGCCACGCTGTGGTTTCGCATGCCGGCAAAACAACGGGCGAAGAGCCAACCTTGAAGGCATACTTCTTCGAGCGCGTCCGCCCCATTGTGGAGCAGGCGCTGAAAGAGAACAATCGCGCGAGTTGGCCGCTCATCACTGTCCATTTCGACTTCAAGGACAACAGGCCCGAACTGCTGCAAGCTGTGTGGGAACTGTTGGGCGAGTACGAGAGTTGGATCACTACTGCGCCTTTAACCAAAGCCCCGGGCGAACTGGGCGCTTTCGATGTGAAGCCGATACTGGTGCTGACTGAAGACAACGATGCACAGGAAGAGGTCTTCTTCACAAACCTGAAGCCAGGCTCCCGGTTGCGCCTGTTCGGCTCGGCGCACACCGCGCGAGTTACCGCGAAGACCATGCCAGAGCGGATGCGCCTGGCTGTGACCACACCGCCGGAAGAGCTGCTAACGGAACGCCCCACCAACTATCGACGCTGGTGGAACAACTCCTGGGCGATTGTGGAAGAGGGTGGCCAAACCAAGGCTGGCGACTGGACGCCGGCCGATGAAGCCCGCTTGAACGCCCTGGTCAACCACGCCCACAAGCTCGGATTTTGGATACGCTTTTACACGTTGGATGGCTTCGCCCCGGAGGAAAATCAGGGGTGGAGTCAACCATACAATTTCGGCTCACGTGAGGCTGCTTTGCTACGTTGGAAAGCTGCGATTTCCGCCGGCGTGAATTTAATTGCATCTGACCATTACGAAGATCTGGCAAGGACACTGAAACACTAAATGAAACTATCATTCTACGCGCTTCTTCTATCGGCCTGCGCTCTGGCTCAGACCGATTCTGGCACAATTCGAGTGCTGGTGGCTGACACGAGTTCGGCCTCTGTGGGCAACGCGCAGGTGGCATTGACGAACTCCGCCACTGGCTTCGTCATTACGCGCAAGACCGGCAGCGATGGATATGCGACTTTTTCGCCCATCACGCGCGGGCAATACCAGGCGGTGGTTAGCAAGACCGGTTTTCAAACCACTCGTGTCACCAACCTCACGCTTGAAGTGGATGAGCGAAAACTGGTGCGCCTGACGCTTGCGGTTGCGAGCATGACAGAAACCGTGGAGGTTTCCGCGGCTGCCGAGATCATTCAATCGGAACAAGGCTCATTGGGCCAGGTTGTTCGAGGCGATGTGGCCGTGGAACTGCCTCTGGCCGCACGGCGGTATTCGGAGTTGGCGCTGCTGGTGCCCGGCGCGTCGGAGAGTACGGTGCTGGAAACAACGCGCGGCCCGGGATGGTTCGTGGTGAACGGGAATTACCAGGCGCAGAATAACTTCGTGGTCGACGGCGTGGACAATAACCAGGGGACTACGAATGCGCAGTCGTTATCGGCGCAGGTGGTGCAACCCTCGCCCGATGCCATCGGCGAATTCAAGGTGCAGACGAACTCGTATTCGGCGGAGTTCGGCCGGTCGGCCGGAGCGGTGGTGAATGTAGTGATTAAGTCAGGCACGAATCAGTTGCATGGCTCGGCGTGGTACTACAATCGCGACGCCGGTTTGGCGGCCACGCCGTGGACCAACAACCTGATTGGAGCCGGCAATCCGGAGTTGAAGTGGAACCAGTTCGGAGGGACACTGGGCGGCCCCATTGTGAAGAACAAGCTCTTCTTCTTCGCCGATTATGAAGGCTTCATCCAAAAATTTGAAAATGCCTTCCTGGTCACGGTGCCAACTGCTGCAGAGCACACCGGCGTTTTCTATCGCAGTGTTACTGACCCGGATTCGAAGGTACCGTTCCCGAACAACACAATTCCACCAAGCCGCTTTGACGCGCTGGGCAAGAAGTTGCTCGACCTGTATCCTGCGCAAACTCTGCCGGGTACCAGAGCCAGTTCCGGGCAGAACACGAATAATTTCGGAGTGGCGCGCGCGGGCAATGAGAATACCAACAAGAGTGACTTGAAGGGCGATTACAACCTGTCGGCGAAAGACATCTTTTCAGTGCGCTGGAGCTATCTACGGCAGGACATTTACCGCGATGGAATTTTCGATGGTATCGGCGACGGCGTGGGCAATCAGGGCGCACAGTTCAACACGAACCACAGCTTTGGGGGAACCTGGACGCGGACTCTTACCCCCACGGTGATCAATGTTGCCCGATTCGGATATAATCGCACCTACTCCACATTTTCGCAGGCTTCGGTAACTGGCGAAGGCGCCGTTGCATTCGGGTTCAAGGGGATTCCGAAAGAGGCGATCGCAGAGGGCAACGGCGGTCTTCCGCTCATTTCGGTGAGCAACTACAACCAGCTTGGCACGCGCAATTTCAGGCCGCAATTTCAGGATCCTGAACTGCTTCAGTTTGTGGACAGCCTTTCATTGATCCGCGGCAAGCATTCGCTACGCATGGGCTTTGAGACGAGGCAGAAATTTAACTCCTTCCTGGATTCCACTCGCACCGTGCCCGGCTATACTTTCGGTGGCCGCTTCACGGGTGAGGCGCTGGCAGATCTGCTGGTTGGCTACTTGCAACAGTTCGACGCGAACACGCAGGCGGTTGTCGAACAGTTGCAAAAGGCCTACGCCGGCTATGTGCAGGATGATTGGAAGGTCGCACGCAACCTCACGCTGAACCTTGGTTTGCGGTATGAGTATACGACGCCTTACTATGGCAACGATCCGAATCGCAATATCAATTTCGATTTCAAAACAGGTCAGTTGATTCGCGCCAGCAAGCCATCCGATTATCTTGTCAATCCTGATCACACCAACTGGGGACCGCGCATCGGTGCAGCGTGGCAGGTAGTGCCGAGCAAACTGGTTTTGCGCGGCGGCTTCGGTCTGTTCTACTCAGGTGAAGACATTTCCGGATCGGATGTGAATCTACCGCTGAATCCGCCGCAGTTGATTCCCATCACGCTGGCGCAGATCGGCTCGGGGCCACCGCCGTTCAAGTTGTCGGAACCAGTGCCGGCCGGCATCTTCACTAACTACAATTCGAGCATCATCTCACTCCGCGCACGTGAACCGGACTATCATGCGGCACGCGTGAAGCAATTCAATCTGGCCCTGCAATATCTGTTGCCAGGTAAGTCCACGGTGGAGGTAGCGTATGTCGGCAACCGCGGCAGCAACCTGTTTGCAGAGTATGCGCTGAATCAAACCAAGTTCGGCGTGGATGGTTCGGTGGCCGCCAATCGGCCCTTCCCGCAGTGGACGCAGATTCAAGTGGGTTCCACGCGGGCACATTCCTACTACAATTCTGCTCAGTTCAAATTTGAAAAACAGATGACGCATGGATGGTATTCGCTGGTCTCGTATACCTTTGCGCGCGCCATCGATGAGGCGGGCGCCTACGATGCGGGCAGTTCGCCACAGTATCTGGATGACTTCCGCGGCGACCGCGGTCCGAACAGCCAGACCGCGCGGCATCGGTTGACGTTCACCAACGTGTTCCAGTTGCCCGTAGGCCGCGGCCACAAGTTCGGTTCGAATTGGAACCGGTGGACCGATGCGCTGCTGGGCGGATGGCAACTTTCGAACATCGTGACGACGCATAGCGGCCTGCCGATCAATGTGTCGTTGGCATCGAGCGGAGTGAATCCGGCAACCAACAAAAACTACTCGTTCTTCAACCGCAACGGCGGTTCGCTGCGGCCCGACCGGGTTGGAATCGCTAACAGCGACATTGATCCGCAGACGGACCGTTTGCATTTCTTGAATACCGCTGCCTTTGCGGTGCAGGCCGTCAACACCCCTGGTAACTCGAGCCGCAACGTGGCCTTCGGCCCGCATCAGTTCAAAGCCAATTTGAGTCTGGTGAAACGGTTTACGGTGAAAGACCGGTCGTCATTCGATTTGCGGCTGGAGGCTTTCAACGCCTTCAACACGGTGAATTTCTCCAACCCGTCTGCCTCGTTCGGCAGTTCCACGTTTGGGAATATTACTGGAGCCGGCGATGCGCGTGTGGTGCAGGCAGCTCTTCGCTACCGCTTTTAGGTTAAGGGACAATCTTGAATGGCGCTTCGGCTTTGACGGAGCGCGATTCAGGATTGCGGATCTTTGCAACCGCGGTCTTTGCGGCGTCAGAAGCAGAGAACAATTCAAAAGTATCCAGATCGTTGTCGACCACAGGCGTCAGGGCAACGTCCATATAGTTGCGCTTGTTCGGATCCTTCTTCAGTTTGTTAACGAAGCTGCGGAAGCGTAGAACGGTTTTCAGCAGTTTATAGTGCTTGCTGATCTGTGATGAGATATAGCGCGGATAGAATACAAACGGGCTCTCAATGGGCAGGCCTGGACGGCGGTCGTTGCGATAGATGCGGCGGAAATAGCCGCCTTGATAAGGGTGAACGCCTTCGAGCATGTACGAGGCGTACGACCACATTAGCAGCGTCAAAACTTTGCCCGGACTACCGCCGGTGGCGGCTTCGCGGCGCATGACTGTCTCCATGTGCTCGGGCGTGTAGTAAGCGGCCCACGCGTCTTTGTAGACCTGCTCGTACTCTTCCTTCGACATGCGCTGGTGCGCTGTGCAGACGTGCTCCACGTCGTACTTGTTCAGGTCGGGATCCATCGGGACGCCGGCGTTGTAGAGCTTCTGGTGATCTTCGCTGCCGGGCAGCGGAGTGAGGCAGTGGAACTGCAGCAGATCGAGCGGCAGTTCGCGCTGGATGATCTTGATGTCGCGCATGATGGACTCGCGCGTGTCTTCGGGGAAGCCTAAAATGTATCCGGCGAAGACGTGCACGCCTTCATGCTTCCATTCCAGCAGCATTTTGCGGTATTCCGTGATCTTGTTCTGCTTCTTCTTGGCGCCCATCAGGCTATCGGGATTGATGCTTTCGAGGCCAATGAAGCAGCGGACCACGCCGGCGCGCTTGGCCTTTTTGATGAAGCCAGGCAGGCGGTAGCACATGGTATCGACCTGAATCACGAACTTGATATTCAGCTTGTGATTTTCGCGCAGATCGATGAGACGATCGAAGATGATTTCCCAGTCTGCGTTGCGGGCGAAGTTGTCGTCAGTGATAAAGAATCGGTTGACGCCTTGCGCAAGATTGGTGCGGATGATCTGCTCTACGTCGTCGGCGGAGCGGCGGCGCGACTTGCGGCCCTGCACGTTGATGATGGTGCAGAACGAGCACAGGAAGGGGCAACCGCGGCCGGAATCGAAACTGGTGAGCGTGCCCCCAGTGCGTTTGATTTGCGCGGCGGAAAGGATAGGAAGAGTTGCGCCGTCGAGATTCGGCAAATCGTCCATGTAGTTGTAGAGCGGCTTCAGCGATTTGTTCATCGCATCGCGCAGGACGATGTCGAAGCGGCCCTCGGCTTCGCCGGCGAAGAGCGAGATACC
The DNA here is from genome assembly GCA_903881085.1 of uncultured Acidobacteriia bacterium. Classification (GTDB taxonomy): domain Bacteria; phylum Acidobacteriota; class Terriglobia; order Bryobacterales; family Bryobacteraceae; genus CAIRSA01. The sequence goes on along the minus strand of CAIRSA010000506.1, from coordinate 18,067 downwards.
CAGGTCCATCGCCTCTTGCAGTTCAGGAGTGATCACCGGAAGCATCGACAAAACACCGGAGACATGGAAGCCGCCGATGCAGACCTGCAGACCGAGGGCGCGCAGTTTGCGTGCAATGTCGAGCGCGCGCGGATATTGATTCGATTGCACGCCGACCAAGCCGACCATGCCGCAATCGCCAATGAAACGGGCGATCTTTTCCGGGCGGACACGAGTGTTGGTTTCGTCGAAGGCCATGATGTCGATATCGACATCGTCGCCAAGCACGCGGCGTTCACGGCAATCGAGGGCAAGACCATTGATCACCGCAAGTGTGTTGGAAGGGATAGAGGAACGCAGCCATTGAATGACGTAGCCGTCGTCATCATAATGCGACGGTTTGATCAGGACCAATGCGAAACGCTTTGTGGCTGTGCTTGTTGCGCTCATTTTGTGAAAGGGGTCTTCATTGAGGATACTCTGATTTGCGCCAACCGGGCAAGCGAAATCGTTTCGCTTTTCAGCATCTTTTCAGACAGATGGGTAAGTATTGAGATGGAGGTTTACCGATGAATCGAGTGAAGAATTGTCTGATGGCAGCAGTTGTGCTGGCCACGATCTCCGCCGTTGAGGCGAAGGGATTGAAGCTGAAGGACCTGCCACCGGCGGTGCAGAAGACAGTCACTGAAACGGCCAAAGGCGCTGAGATCAAGAACATTTCGAAAGAGACCGAGAAAGGCGTGACGCAGTACGAAGTGGAGACGATGTTGAACGGAAAACATCGCGATTTCAATGTCGACGACAAGGGCGTGCTGCTGCTTGTGGAAGATGAAGCGACCCTGGATAGTTTTCCAGCCGCCGCCAAAGCAGCGGTGACGAAGGCCATCGCAGGAGGCAAAGGCGCGAAGTTCGAAGTGATGTCCAAAGGCGGAAAAACCTTGTATGAAGTTGAATTTAAGGACAAGGCCGGCGAGAATAGGGCTCTTCTGTTCAGCGCCGACGGCACGGAAGTCAAAGACTAGCCTGCTTTGGGGGCAGGCCAAGCGACTGTCCCCACCCCCGCCCCCCCGTTGACTTCTGCCGCCGACTCCCCTATACTTCTCAAGTAACTGACCTAATACGGTTTATCGGTGTCTATTCGCTTGGTGGGTTCGCAAATTCTCTGTAGCAATTGCGGGTAGGCACAACCCGGAGGCTTGGCAATGGCCAGCAACCTTAATGAACGGTTGGATACGCAAGCTGTGCCAACCGATGAAGCCGACTACGAGCAATTGCTCGACGATTACAGCCACTTCGCGCCTCCGGCCGAAGGTGAGTTATTGCAGGGCCACGTCCTAAAGGTAACTGACAAAGAAGTCATCGTCGATTTCGGTTATAAGTCGGAAGGACTGGTGCCCATTGAACAGTTACCGAAGGTAGACGGCAAAGTCAACCTTCAGCGTGGCGACATCATCGACGTGATGGTGGATCGCACTGCGCCTGATCCGGAAGGTTACATCCTTCTCTCGCATGACAAAGCAGTCAAGCTGAGAGCCTGGGACACGCTGGAGCAGGCTCAGGCGGAAAACCTCTTAGTATCGGGACACGTGGTTTCGCGCACAAAAGGCGGCCTGATCGTCGATGTTGGCGTTGAGGCGTTTATGCCTGGATCGCAGATCGACGTGCGGCCGGTCTACAATCTGGACGCCTTTGTTGGACAGGATATTCCAGTCCGTGTTGTAAAAGTGAACCGCCGCCGCGGCAACGTAGTTATCTCGCGCAAGATGGCGATTGAGGCGGAAGTCAATCAGCGACGCGCGTCGGTACTGGAACATATCAGCGAGGGCGCCGTACTGAACGGGGTTATCAAGAACCTGACTGAGTACGGAGCGTTTGTTGACCTGGGCGGTATTGACGGATTACTGCATGTAAGTGACATGAGTTACGGCCGGGTCACCCACCCTTCTGAAGTAGTGCATGTGGGCGACGAGGTGCAGGTCCGTGTCCTGAAGATCGATAAGAACCGCGAACGCATTTCACTGGGCATGAAGCAGGTGGTTCCCGACCCATGGGAGACGGTTGAGCAGCGGTATACCAACGGCCTGCGTGTAATCGGGCGAGTGGTGAGCGTCACCGACTACGGCGCATTTGTGGAACTGGAAGCAGGCGTGGAAGGGCTGATCCACATCTCGGAAATGACGTGGTCGCGCCGAATGAAGCATCCCAGCAAAGTGGTTCACGTGGGCGACGAAGTGGAAAGCGTGGTTCTTGAGGTAAAACCCAAGGAGCGGCGTGTTTCACTTGGCATCAAGCAGTTGGAAGCCGACCCGTGGACAACGGTCGCCGAACGCTACTCGATCGGAAGCGTCGTCGAAGGCCGCGTGCGCAAGCTCAGTGAATTCGGGGCTTTCATCGAAATTGAGGAAGGTATCGACGGCTTGGTTCACATCAGCGATCTGAGTTGGACGAAACGGATCAAGCATCCTTCGGAGATGCTGAAGAAGGGTCAGGTCGTCCAAGCTGTTATTCTAAATATTGACGCACCGAACCGCCGCCTTTCGCTGGGCGTGAAGCAGTTGCAGCCTGACGCGTGGGAGAGTTTCTTCCAATCGCATATGGTGAACGACATGGTTCGTGGCCGCGCCTGCCGTGCAGCCAACTTCGGATGGTTTGTCGAGTTGGCGCCCGGGGTTGAAGGATTGTGTCATAATTCGGAAATCCCAGGTGCGCACGAACGGCACAAAGACGAGTCGCCGTTGACGATTGGCGAAGAGTACGAGTTTAAGATTATCCGCATGAACGCGGCCGAGAAGAAGATCGGTTTGAGCGTGAAGGCGATTGCCGACGATGAGGAGAAAACCCGCCTCGAGGACTATCAACGGCAAGCAGCCGCCGCAACCTCTACCATCGAAGAAGTGATTAAGGGGAAAGAGTGGAGCGAGGGGCGTTCATAGGAAGAGGGACGATTTTTTATGACTAAAGCAGATTTGATTGAAGAAGTATCGAAGGTTGTCGAAATGACCCGCAAGGATTCCGAGGTGATTGTGGAAGCCATTTTCGATAGTGTCGTACGTTCCCTGCGTACGGGCGACAAGATCGAGATCCGCGGTTTCGGCAGTTTCCGCACCCGTCAGCGCCAGGCTCGCGTGGGTCGCAACCCGAAGACCGGTGCGCGTGTGGAAGTTCCTTCAAAACGCATTCCGTTCTTCAAGCCGAGCAAGGAGTTGAAGGATTTGGTCAATGGCGACGAGACCGCCGCTGTCACGCCGCCCGCTGTTTAATTTTTTCAGCACATGGATTATCTCTGGAGCCCGTGGCGATTCCAGTACGTCACCAAGGAATCCAAACCCGCGGGCTGTATCTTCTGCACGAAACCCGCTGAGGAAAAGGATGAGGACAACCTTATCTTTTTTCGCGGTGCGTATAATTTTGGGATTCTAAATCTCTATCCGTACACCAGTGGGCATCTGATGATTGTGCCGTACCGGCACGCGGCGACTCTCAATGAGATTTCGACAGAAGCCGCGGCGGAGTTGATGGACTTGACTCGCCGGGCCGAGAGCGTGCTGTTTGAAGTCTACCGGCCGCGAGGAATCAACGTGGGAATGAATATTGGGGAATGCGCGGGCGCGGGCATCGCCGGGCACATTCACATGCATGTTCTGCCGCGATGGCCCGGGGACGGAAATTTCATGACCGTAATCGGCGAGACACGGGTACTGGTTGAGGATATCCGCGTGACGTTTGAGAAGTTGAAGAAAGCGTTCTAGCGACTATTTCTTCAGCAGCGCGTCGATTGCTACCTGGCTTATTGCCTCGTCCACTTCGGATGCGGCTCCACTCATGGCGATGCCACCGATGGTCTGGCCGTCGACAATGATAGGCAGTCCGCCTTGATTCGGGAACCCATCTGGGAACGCCAGTACGGACAGGTTTCCACCTTTAAGCGAATCGGCAGCGGCTTTTGAAGGCCGGCGATAGAGCGCCGCATAACGCGCCTTCTTCTGCGCGAATTGCAGGGTGTTCATGCCCATGCCTTCGCCTTTCTGCAGGAAGATCACGTTGCCTCCGTCATCCACGATGCAGATGGTGAGATTGATCTTCAACCTTGCCATTTCGGCTTCGGCGGCAGCGGCCAGCGTTTTGATGGCGGCGAGGTTCAGGTACTTTTTGGATGGGAGTTCGGCGGCGGAAATCATGAGTGTAGTGGCGATCAGCAGCGTGGCTAGTTTGATCATGACAATTATACTAACAACTTCGTAGACGGGTTTGAGAGATACAATGACAGTGTGATTTCTTGGATGGTTGCGCTAGCTTCACTCGCCGGCGTGGGCTATGCCCAGCGGATTCCTGCGTTCCCCGGCGCGGAGGGTGCCGGCATGTACGCCACGGGTGGACGCGGCGGAACAGTTTACCATGTGACGAATCTCAAGCTGAGCGGACCGGGCAGCCTGCAAGATGCGGTGAGCCAGCCGAACCGGATCATCGTTTTTGACGTCTCCGGAACCATCGACTTGAGTATGGCGAAGCAGGGCAAGGCTGGCCGATTACTGATCCGCCAGCCGAACATCACCATTGCCGGACAAACGGCCCCAGGCGATGGCATCTGCCTGGTTGGCGGGTCGATTCAAGTGCAGGCCAGTAATGTGATTCTGCGGTATCTGCGCATACGGCGGGGTTTCGTCCATGAAGGTGACCAGGGTGACGCGCTCAACATCAAAGGCAAAGAACTGCACGACGTGATCGCTGATCATATCTCGACATCGTGGGCGACCGATGAGAACCTGACGTTGACGAATGCGCAGGACGTTACGATGCAGTATTCCATTTCCGCCGAAGCGCTGGACTATTTCAACCCAAAGCAATCCCCTACCCGCCACGCCTTCGGTTCCTTGTTCGGAAGTTCAACCGACGGCGGCAAGATGACCATTCATCACAGCCTGTATGCGCACAACCGGTTGCGCAACGCGCGCACGACGGGGTCGCAGGATGGCGGCGTGCCGCTGCTCGATTTTCGCAACAACGTAATCTACGATGCGAAGGAACTGACTTCACATTCGGGAACGCAAGCGGTTGCTGCGAATTGGGTCGGCAACGTGATCAAAGACGGGCCGTCGTCTGGTATCGAGGGACACGAAAAGAGCATACTGTTCACGTTCATGAGCGATGGGCCATACCGGTTTTTCGTCGAAGGCAATTACATTTTCGGCAAGCCGGACTGGACGGCTGATAACTGGAAGGCGATTCGGTTCGACAAATCGGGCGCGGATTTAAAGGTGGCCGACATTCGCGCGGCGACGGCGTTGCCCACTCCGCATGTGACCACGCAATCCGCGCTGGAGGCTTATGAGGACGTGCTAGCCAACGTCGGCGCCACGCTGCCAAGCCGCGATGCGGTGGACCTGCGTCTGGTGCGCGATGTCCGCAACGGCACAGGCGCGGTATTGAACTACGAGACCGACCTGCCTGCGGCGGCGCGCTGGCAGGAGTATGCGTCGCTCGCACCGCCCACAGATACTGACGGTGACGGGATTCCCGACTTCTGGGAGGAACAATTCGGACTTAACAAGAACGATCCGTCCGATGCGGCGAAGCCCGCAAAAAGCGATGGCTACACGAATCTGGAAAAGTATCTGAATAACAGTGACCCGACAGGTAGTGATGTGCCGATTGTCTTTATCTCTGCCAGTGTATCGCGCGCATGGCGTGGCAGTGGTGAGGCGGGTGAATTCCGGGTCAGCCGCACGGGCAGCCTGGCGGATGCGGTGACAGTTCAATACACGGTTGAGAGTGCGAAGCGGTCGGTCGTGATTCCGTCCGGGGCACGCTCTGTTGCCGTTGCCGTACCGCCAGAGGGCAAGCAGAGCGTTGCACGACTCATGGCTGGCGATGGCTACCATCGAGGCCTGCCGGCACAGGCAATGGTGCAAGTCAACGAAGGAAGCTTACCGCCACCCGTGAACGTTGCGGATATAGACCCTGCCGGCAACGCCACGGCAGAGAAGCAGGCGTTGGCAAAGAAAAATCTCGCCGATCACAAAGAATGGAAAAAAGAAGTGGGCAAGGGACGCCAGAAAAAATAGATCACGGCGGCGATGGTCAGATAGCTAAGCAGGCGGCAGAGAATAAATTCCCATCCGCCATCGTAGGTCAACTCAATTTCGCAACTGCCAACGCAAGCAGGTTGGAGCAGGATAAAGCCCAGGCCGTCTTTGCGCACTGGCAGCGACTGGCCATTCGCGCGGGCGTGCCAACCCTTGTGATAGTTGGTCTGCACGGAGATGACCTGCTGGCTTCCTAAAGTGGCGCGAATCGATGCGTGACGCAGATCGAGCCAACGGAAGTCTGCCAGCGGCAACGATTGGTCGTCAAGGGCCGCGACGTAGCGTGAGAGATCGTCCATCGGCATAATTCCCTCCGCGCCGCGCGTGGTGACGGCGCCCTGTGGAATCACGCGCGCCAGCGAGTCACTGCGCTGCGGCACTTTGTAGATGGTGACGTCGTCCTCATTCCACAGAACAGGGAGCACCCCGTCGAACTTCTTGGGATTGGCGAATGAGTGCCAGAACTCCTTGCTGGCCGGCCCGCCGACCGCTATGGCGTGAATGCCATAGGCTTTCAGCCACTGCATGGAATACTCAGTTTCCTTGGCGGAAGTGCCGCCGCAGATGCCACTCATCGCGTCCTGCTGTGACCAGTTCGGAGTCGTGGTGTAGGCCCCTCCAGCCAGTTGCGGCGTGTTCGACCATACATTGAACCATTGCGCAATGGAGCCGGGGACCATCACTCGCCGGCTGCCCATGTTCTGGTCGACCCAGGTGGCGACTTTATGTTCGATCAGGTCATTTTGCGCCACTGGACGAGTGATTTCTTTTTCGAAATGGCGCAGACTTGTGAGTTGCTCCGCGGCGAGAGAGAGGATGAGCATCGCCAGCGCCGCCTTGACGGCACGCGGCATTTTTTCCAGCAATGGGCGCAAGGCGAAGACGATGAAGAGAGCTACCGCCATCTCCATCAGCGGTTGGTAGCGCGGCGGCTGCGGCACAAAGTGACGGCCGAAATAGGCATCGGTAATCGGAATGCTTGCGGCAAGAAACGCAAGGCTTCCGAAGAAGCGAACGGTCCAGTCCGCTCTCCAGCGAACCAGGAGGTGCGAAAAGATTGCCAGGCCCAGCAGCACCGCGCTGAGAGCCGTGAGCGAGGCAAGCGACCACTGATCGTCGGGGAATTTTTGCTGATTGCCGCGGATGGTTGCCAGCACGGATGGCGGCAGGAACGGACAAACCACGAAGTAGGATGCGATGCCGATGGCAGCGAGGCGCAGGGAATTCGAGAGCAGGTGTTGGCGCGGCATGGCAATCAACAAACATGCGGAACAGAGGACCAAGGTTGTGGCGCCAAACACACTGGCACTGACAGCAAGCACGCAGCAAACACCAGCGAGAACATGGTAGATTGACTTGCGGCGTGTGAGCGCGAGCCATAGAAACAGAACGGCAAGCGGGACGAAGGTGAGGGCGGTGGCCATCGGCGTATCGTCCCAAACAATCATGGTGTAGAGGCGGCGACTGGTCCAGAAGAGCGCAGGATTCCACTTCGGATCAGGGATAACAGCGCGCGCAGTTGAAGTGAGCGAATAAATCAAAACAGCCCAGAAGCTGTAGCCTGCGCAGCGTGTGAACACACACGCCATGGCGAACATCGCCAATGGGCCCAACACGTAAACGAGTCCAGTAATGCCATTGAACGCGCGTGCCACGGAGCAAGCGCCGAGTTTGGAATACAGCGCGGTCAGTGCCGGTACAAGCGGCGCATAGGTGTGTTCAAACGGGATGCCGCCGTCGAAGTATGGCCACCACGATGGGCGAAACCAATGCTCGCCGGCGAGCCGCGCCATCGACATCCATAGGCCGTGGACGGAATTAGAATGGCCTGTGTATTCGGCGAAAAACAGGTCGCGCGAAATGTACAGGTTCACCCAGAACAGGATCGCGGCATAGGGCAGCCATTGGTACTTTTTGATGAATGCAGGCAAGTCCTAAATTATAGCGAAGTGAATAAGGTAATCGATGCATCATGGCTTCGAAACCGAATTTTCGAACTGTTGCCGAATATATGGCGGCGGTCCAGTTGGATCGTCAGGCCTGGATGGCGCAGTTGTGGAGGCGCATCGGCCATTGCTGACCGGCCTGAATACCGGCAAGGGCTGCATCCGATTCACCAGCGTTGCAAAGATGAATTTCAAGGTGACCGAAAAACTGTTGCTGGCGTCCGCCGCGTCGGCACAGGAGCCTTGCCAGGAACAACCCATGAACGGTCTGCGTACAATAGTTGTGGTGTGTTGGAGGTTTCATGATCGTCGCGGACATCTTAATGTGGTTTTTCCTGATCGTAGGTTTTTATGTTGTCTTCAATAGTTATTGGCTGGCCACCCAAGGCCTTTTCCCCAGCTTCGTAAACCAGTGCCGCGAAAAGATTCGCATCGCTCCCGTGCGGCGTTTCTTCTTTGGCCTGGGGTTGACCGTGCCCATTGCCGGACTGGGGATTGTGATGCTGAACGCGCCCAAGGCTTGGCTGAAGTTTTTCGGCGCTGCGCTGTTGATCATCCTGTTCCTTACGGGCTTGTGCGGGGCTACTGGTATTGCTGCACAGATCGGCATGGGACTCGGCAAGCCGGAGGATGAGTCGCAGTCCTGGCGGCGCGTGCTGCGTGGCGGCGGCGTGCTGGGATTGACCTTCATACTGCCGCTGGCAGGTTGGTTTCTGGTGCTGCCCATGACCCTGATGATGGGTCTGGGGGCGGCGGTCATTCCCGGCCGGACGATGGAACCGTGAACCTCAGCCGCAAGCAATTCTGTCTGGCCGGCGCGGCGGCGTTGACTGGATGCGAGAAGCTGCCGCGACAGTTGCGTCCGGGATTTCGGATGCTTGCGCGGGAAGACGGCGTGTTTCGTGCGCCCGCCGCGGCGCAGGTGGATTTGATCTCTCATGTGCTAAACAGGCTGTCATTCGGGCCGCGAGGCGCTGATTATGGCCGCGTGGCGGCGCTCGGAGCAACACAAGAGCAGGCGGTGGCCGCTTACATCGAAGAGCAGCTTGAACCGGAATCGATCGACGACGCGAAACTCGCTTATGCGATCCGCCGGCTGGAGTGTTTGCAGGAACCATTGGGCGAGTTGTTCGAATACAAGCCGGCACATTTGCTGCAGCAGATGACCAGGGCGGCCATTCTGCGTGCAGTGTGGAGCGAGCGGCAGTTTTATGAAGTAATGGTGCGGTTCTGGAGCGACCACTTCAACATCGATGCCTCGAAGGGTGATTGCAAATGGCTGAAGGCGGCCGATGAGCGAGAAGTCATCCGTGCGCATGCCCTCGGCAACTTCCCTGCCCTGCTGCGAGCTTCGGCGCTGAGCCCGGCGATGCTGTGGTATCTGGACGGGCGAGCCAATCGCAAGCAACAAGGCAACGACAAGCCGAACGAAAACTATGCGCGGGAATTGCTGGAACTGCACACGCTGGGGATTCATTCCGGATACACACAGCGCGACATCATGGAAGTTGCGCGGTGCCTGAGTGGGTGGTCCGTTCGCTCCGTGAAGCAGTTGCGCAAGGGCGCGGTGGAGTTTCATCCCGATCTGCACGACGATGGCGAGAAGCTGGTGCTGGGCGTGAAGATTCCTGCCGGGCTCGGTGCCAGGGATATCGACCGGGTGTTGGAAATTGTAAGTCTGCATCCTTGGACGGCGCGGCATTTGGCGGAAAAGCTCTGCCGTCATTTCATCGCCGATGTTCCGCCGCAATCTGCGGTAGATGCGGTGGCGAAAGCGTTTCTTGATCATCATGGCGAGATCAAGCCGCTGCTGCGAACCATATTCTCGAATCCGGAATTTCTTTCGGCGCGGCTGACGAAGCAGAAGCGGCCGTTTGAGTTTGTCGTGGCGGCGTTGCGCGCAACGCAGGCTGAAACGGACGCGGGGCCCGCGCTTACTGAATTTCTGCTGAGGATGGGGCACGCGCCTTATCAGTATCCGACTCCCGAAGGTTATGCAGATCGCGCTGGTCCGTGGATGGGTACGTTACTTTGGAGATGGAAATTCGCAGTGTCGTTGTCGAGAAACGCGATCAAAGGTACTTCGGTCGATTTGAATGCATGCCGGCGGTGCTTTGGGAATGAAGAAGGGCTGGTGTCACATATTCTGGGAAGATTGCCTAGTGGCGACGAGCAGCGATCGCTTGATGCATTCAGGGGTAAGCCTGACGAGGCGCTTGCCTTAATGCTGGCTTCACCCGGATTCCAGAGGTGCTGAAATGAACCGGGCACTTGCGGCAATCAATGGCAATGGGGATGCGCAGCAAACGCTCGTGGTTGTATTCCTGCGCGGTGGTGCAGATGGGCTAACGCTGGTGGCGCCGGTGGAAGACGACCGCTACTATCACGCGCGTCCGCGGATCGCCGTCGCTAAGTCGGACGCCGTTCCGCTCGATGACATGTTCGGGCTACATCCATTGCTGGCGCCCCTGAAGCCTGCATATACCGAAGGACATTTGGCGATTTTGCATGCGGCAGGGTCGGAGGATGATACGCATTCCCATTTCGATGCGCAGGATTTTATGGAACACGGCGGTAGCTTAGCGGCAGGCGGCTGGTTGGGCCGTTTCCTGCGCTATCGCCAACGTGAAGGCGAAGCGGAGGGCGGAGGTCCACTGGCGGCGATTGCGTTGGGCCGCAAGTTTCCAGAGTGCCTTCGGGGCGCACCTTCGGTGACGGTGATGCAGTCATTGGATGATTTTTCTTTGGGCAATGGCAGCGGCCCTATGACGGCCGAGTTGGCGCGCTTGTACGGTGCGCAGCCCGACGCACTGGCTTCAGCAGGACGCGATACATTGCAGGCTTTGTCGCGGATTGAGTCGATGCGCAACGCTGTGTACGCTCCGCAAAACGGTGCGCAGTATGGAACCGACAGTTTCTCGCAAGGATTGAAGCAGGCGGCGCAACTGATCAAAGCGAAAGTCGGAGTTGAGGCTGTCTCCGTTGATCTGGAAGGCTGGGACTCGCACTTCGCGCAGAGCACGTTAGTTGAGCCATTGATGCGGCAGTTGGCCCAAGGTCTGGCCGCTTTCCGCCTGGATCTGGGCAAGTCGATCGACTCAACGACCACCATCGTGATGACTGAGTTCGGCAGGCGCGTACAGGAGAACTCTTCCTTTGGCACGGACCATGGCAGCGGCGGAGTGATGTTCGCCATGGGAGGCGGGATACGCGGCGGGCGAATGTTGGGCAAGTGGCCAGGGATTGAAGCCGATTCGTTGACTGGGCCGGGAGATCTTGCGGTGGCTTATAACTATCGCAACCTGATCGCGCCTGTTTTGTCGCGGATGGGTGCTGGCGGGCAGTTGGGGCAGATTTTTCCCGATTGGGATGTGCAGCAGCTGCGAGTTTACGCTTAAGAAGGCAATCGCCTGTTGTTGGATTCAACCCATTTTCCAATGGATTTCTGGCAGGATGTGGGGCAGAATCGTAATCCAATGCCACTCGTTTTTCGACATGACGTTTTCTTGAGTTAATATTCGCACAGGCGAATCGCTTGCGCCACCAATGGACATCGGACGTGTAGAAGGGTGGCGGTCGCGGTAGGGATGCCGGCTACCCAGCCTACATGTGCCCCATGCCAACGCTTCAAGGAGGCCGTTGGGGGAACAAGTAGCACCCGGCCTAAACCTTATGCGCTTCCTGCTCCACTGCCAAATCGCATTTGCCGAACGCGATGCCGATCTTTTTTAGAAAATCGTTCGGAGCAACGCCACCGGCGAAGATCCAGACGAAGTCGTTTTCCAATATCTCTGTCACACCCGCAACATCCAGCACCACGCTGTCGTCGCGGAACTCGACCGGGGTCGAATTGAAAATCACACGCAGCTTACGCGATGCGATGGCCTCCGCCACGCGTTGCGCGTTGCGTTCCTTGATGCGGGCGAACTCCTCTTTTCGATACGAGACCGTAACCTTATTCCCCTTCTGCAGGGCCAGACCAAGCGCCGCTTCCACGGCGCTATCGCCGCCACCGACGACAAGAATCCGGCGGTGCGTGTATTGTTCGGCGTCGATCAGACGATACATCACGTTGGGAAGGTCTTCGCCCGGCACCCCCAGCTTTCGCGGCGTGCCACTACGACCGATAGCAAGCACGACTGCGCGGGCGCGATAGACGTCATGGGAAGACTTTACGACAAACTCTTCACCTTCCCTGCGAATCGATTCCACCGCTTCGTTCGAGCGGACATGAAAGTCTTCGCGATCGCTGACCTTTTTCCAGAACTCCAGCAGGTTCTCTTTGGAAAGCTCCATCTTCTTGAATGCTCCATAGATGGGGAATTCAACCTTGCCGGTCATGACTAATTTCTGACGCGGATACTTGCCAACGGTCCCGCCAACGGTTTCACGCTCCAGCGTCAGAAAGCGCAGACCTCGCTCGATCGCACGCAGCGAGGCACTGATGCCGGCGGGCCCCGCGCCGATAATCAGAACGTCGTATGCGCTGCCTGTGCGCGGAATCCGGGCGTGCCGCTCGGAAATAATGTCGATACAATCGCGGCCCTGATTCACTGCGTTGCGGATCAGTGCCAGGCCTCCGAGTTCGCCTGCAATGAATAGATTGCTGACGTTGGTTTCGTACTGGTCCGTCAGGTATGGCAGTTCCGCCGAGAAGCCCGCAGCAGCCTTGCGCATGGTAATGGCGCCGACAGGGCAGGCTTCGGCGCACATGCCATGACCGATGCAACGATGCGGCCGCACTACTGCCGCTTTGCCGCCGACCATTCCCAACACATCGCCCTCAGGGCAGACGGAGGTGCAACCCTGGCATCCGATGCAGTTCGACACATCGATGTGCGGATGCTGCGCGCGCGGAGTGTCGCCAAACAAAGAGGACTTATCCGAGGCCTCGCGAGCGCGCCCCTCTTTCATGCCCTGCACTTTCAGATAGAGCAGCACAGGCACGGCGAGAATCGTCATGTAGAAGCCGTAGAAGTAGAACCCTTCAGTCATAGTTAGAAGTACCCCAGTAATAATGCCAGCGAGATGTGCACAATAATCAGCGCCACGAATGACAAACTGAACGGGCGGTGCACCACGTGCCATAAGTGAAAGATGCGCTCTGAGCGGTCAAGAAAGGCCATCCTGGTTAGTAACAGCGATTGACGCCGCACCGCTTCCACGATCGATTCCAAATCGCGATTGCGCGAAGGCAGTAAGCCGCCCAACGTTGCGATCAGTTGGCCACCCGATACCGCGCGGCGGCGCAGACTGCTTACGAGGAATGGCCGGCTGAGGTCCATCAGCAGCATCGTCCACAGCAGGAAAAGAAGATTCATTGAACGAACCTGCTCCATGGGCGGCACACGCAACAATGGCGCAAGATCGACTTCGGAAAACACCATCTGACCGGCCAGACGCTGTGCACACTCCGCGGTCTGGGCCTGAATGTCTTCCATCGAAAGCCTCGCGTGGCTGAAGCTGCGCGGGATCTGTGCGTAGACAAAGCGGCCAATGAATCCGCTCAGCGCAACCGCAATCATGATCCAATAAGCGACACCGGCCAGACCTTGAAACTTGAACGCCGAATGAAACGTGATCACCAGCGGAGCCGTGATTCCGGCGATCACGTGAAAGTCCAGCCAGCGGCGCGTGGTGCCAAACTGCATCAGCCACTTCCAGCGCTTGCGCAGCGGATAAAGAAAAAGGAAGGCAAAGATGCCAACCCCCAGCATCCCTAGTTTGATTCCAGTTGCACCACCGGAGCGGAGTTCCGTGTGCAGTGCCGAGAGGGGCCGTTCTTCGATACTCAGCTGGTAATAAGCGAAGCCGTGCAGTGCCAGGTACACGATCATCCCGGCAGCCATGCTTGCCACAATCGCCACCCGAATGCGGTGCGGCGCATTGGAACGTCTGGAAGTGGCGGCAGCGGCGTTCACGGTCATTGTCGCCATCGGTTTTCTGGCCTCCTTGTTAGTGGCATTTCGTGCACTCCAATGGCGTTCCTCGGTACTTTGTAACTAGCCCCGGCTGCAACTTGTGGCACTTTGCACAGGCAACGTTGCGATGAGCGCGATCGAGCGGGAAGCGGGCGTTGTCGTGGTCGAACGTAACTTCTTTCCACGCCACTGTGACGTGGCAGGTCGCGCAATCGGCAGTGAACTGTCCACCGTGCTGTTTGTCCTCGTGGCACGCCGCGCACTGGTTTGGCGTCCTGGCAAACAGCGGGGCTTTCGGCGCGCGATGACACTGCCCACAGGTGGCCTTTTGGTGCGAGGCATCCAGTGGGAACTTTGTCGCGGAATGATCGAAGGCGCCCGCCGGCTTCCACCCCTCGTTGGTGTGGCATGTTTCGCATGAAAGCTTTGTTTCGTGAGGGTCTTTATGGCAACTCTGGCAGCTTTGCGAAGCGAAACGATACTGCATAGCGGTGGGCGTAGCGGTAGGTTTGTGGCATGCGGAACACTCCACTGTAATATGCTTACCGGTCAGGGGGAAGCGCGTTTGAACGTGCCGTGGCCGGTCGAACTTTACCTGCTTGAAGTCATCGACAGTATGACAGCTATCGCAGCGGCCATTATAAGGAGCGGCCACGAATGCGGCTTTATGGCGGTCTTCGTGGCATTCGGCGCATTGCAACTTACCGGTGAGATACACGGTGGCTTTGCCCTCGGGCTTGTGGCACTTGCTGCACTCGACGGCGATATGTTTCCCTTCCAGGCGGAACTTACTCTGCTGATGTAACTCCCGACTGAACAGCGCGGGCTTGAATTTGGTTTGAGTATGGCAAGACGCGCAATCGGAGCCCGCCGTGCGCGCTTCAAACTGACCGGAGTGTGGATCCGTGTGGCAATCCTGGCAGCGTTGGTGGTTGACTGCACGATGAAAGTCGCTGTCGCGATGACACTTGGCGCAGGCAAGTTGCTCGTGCGCCTGCACCAGGGGAAACTTCGTCAAGCCGTGTTCGAAGTTCCCGCTTGGACGGTTCTTCTTCCAACCGCCCGTGTTGTGGCACGTAGCGCAAGTGCCGCGGAACTTGGCCGCCTGAAACGCACCGCGATGTGGATCGGTGTGGCAGTTCTGGCAACCGGCAAATACGACTCCCGAATAGGCCGGAGTCTTCTCACCAGCTTTCGGCACATGGCATTTGAAGCATTGTACGGCCTGGTGCAAACCGGTCAAGGCAAATCTGGTTTTAGCATGATTGAATCCAGCGGCCGGTTTCCATGCGTCCTGATTGTGGCAACGCAGGCAGTCGGCACCCAGACGGCCGCCGTGCGGCTCCACATGGCAAGTTAGGCATTCGCGGCGCAGGCCAAGAAACGTGCGATTCAGATCCTTCACTTGAATGCCACTGCGCGCGTTTGCGGCGATGTGCTTCGCATTGTGGCAATTCGAACACTCCTCGGTGCGATGCTTGCCCTCCAACAGATAACCCGTCTCTGCGCGGTGATCAAACGCTTTGCGGTCAAATCGCACCAGCGAAAACTTCTGCCCGTTGTGCTCCATGTGACAGCGCGCGCAATCGGTCTGACGCGATGTCGTCTTGTACAGCCGCGTGTGATACCCGGAGTGTGCGTCCAATTCCCGTTTGATCTCACCATGACAATCCAGACATTTGAACCCGCGCGCACCTTGGCCAAAATCATGACAGGCGGCGCATTTCGTCACCCCTTCTAATTCTCGGTGGGCAGCCGACAGCGGACCGGGCGATAATTGTCCCCACACTGGCCGGCTAAACATTGCCAAGCAGAGATAGATCTCGAGCATCGTTAACACGCTCTGCTGCGTCAGCCTCATACCCTTATATGGGAAAGGGCGAGTTCCATTGGCGGAAATATAGAAAGCTCCGAAAATCTTTTTACTGTGCCCCGAACTAAGAGCAATCACCTACCCCGGGACCACGCAAACGTTTAGCGCTACGCACTTCAAAACTTTTCTGACGATTTTTACTTACCTCCACTATATTTTTGGACAACATCAATCCCCTTACGTTTACAAGCAAGAGGAATCCGCGAGGTTTGCATGTAATGATCGCTCTTCTCTCAAATCAGGTTTTCAGATCGGAATCGGTGAAATGCGACTTGTCAACGTCGTTCTTACAGTAGTAGCGCTGGGAGCGGTCCATGCCGGCACGCAACCACACCCGGCAATGCCCGCCGGCAGCGCGTGTGGAAGTTGTCATGCCAATGTGACTGCCAAAGAGTTTGTCCATGAGCCAGCCAGGATGGCCTGTACCTTGTGCCACGATGAGCAACAGCCATCGCGGCTGCATGCCGAAGGCAATGCCCTCTGCCTGGAATGCCATTCCACAGACGCGCAAAAGAAATTTGAATCCGATCAAGCAGTAGTGTTGTTCGGGGGCAAAGTGAAGTTGACGCCGAAGCCGTTCCGCGAACTTCATTTATTGGCGCTGGCTAATGATCGTGGCCACCCCGTCTCCAATCATCCTGTTTTGAAGAAGGCGGATAAGGACTCGCCGGCTATCGCATGCCTTACTTGCCACAACCCCCACGGCACCAATCACAATTCGTACCTGTTGGTGACCGACGTAGTCAGTCCCGTATCACTCTGCCAAAGGTGTCATAAATGAGAATCCCGCTGTATAGAACCATCGCCAGACTCGTGGTGATTGCCGCATTGGCGACTGCCGGCGAAAAGAAGAACGCTGCTCCCAAAGAAGCTGCACCGGTCGCGCCGCCTGAGCCCTTGATCTGGCCGTTACCGCCTGACCCGCCGCGGGTGCGCTGGGTGGCGGAGTATCGCGATATGGCGAAGATCAAGGCGCCGGTCAAGAAGTCGGGATGGCTTGATAAGGTTACCGGCACCAAGACGATGGAAGAGCGACTGGAACTTCGCAAGCCATATGGCATCGCCACCGATTCGCGCGGCCGCATCTATACCGCCGACACCGAACTCAAGGTCGTCTTCATGATCGACCCGGTCAATAAAGTAGTTGAGCGCCGCGAAGGCAGCACCCGTGCGCCGATGGCCCTGCCTGCCGGCGTTGCAGTTGACTCGATGGACCGGTTGTTTGTTTCAGATGCGGCCCTGCATACGATTCTGTGTTTCAATGCCGACGGCCAACCGGTGGGCCACTTCGGGACCTCTACATTGGGCCGGCCAGGCGGCATCGCCATCGACAAAACACGCAACCGCCTGTATGTTGCCGATGCCAAGGAGAGCCGCATTGCCGTCTTCGACACGAAGTCTCTGGAATTCGTAGGCATGATCGGCGCGCCAAGCACACCGGGCAAACGCGAACTGGGCAAGTTCTATGCGCCGACTAATGTTGCCGTCGATCGCAACGGGCTCATCTATGTGGCCGACACCTGGAACAACCGGGTGCAGGTACTCAACACCAATGGCGAGGTGCTGCGGGCGTTCGGGGCGCAGGGCGACCGGCCAGGCGAGTTCATCCGGCCGAAGGGTATCGCGGTTGATTCAGGCGGGCACATATATGTTGCCGACGCCGAGTTCAATAACTTCCAGATTCTGTCACCAGAAGGTCAGCCGTTGCTGGCCATCGGGACGCTGGGCATTGGTCCTGGTCAATTCGCACTGATTGGTGGTTTATATATCGATTCCAAAGACCAGATCTACACTTCCGAGATGTTTCGTGGACGAATTCAAGTATTTCAATATATTGCCCAGCCGGCCACTGCGGATAGCGGGGCGGCGAACGGGAAGGAGGTGCGGACACCAGTCAGTCGTTGAAGCAGGTAGTACAAATCGCCGGAATCATCGCCGGCGCCATGAGGAAATAGTTACAGAGGAGATAAAAACAAAATGAGAAAACTAAATTACGTTTTGCCGGCTGCACTGTTCGGGTTAGCTTTGAGCGCACATGGTGCATCACTGCCAAAGACGGGTCTGGCCGGAACCAAGCATGACATCGGCGGCAACGGCTGCAAGTCATGCCATGCACCGCACAACGGATCGCTCGCCAATGGCGGTTCGTAACAGTTCAGGTGGGGTGCTATCGTGGCGGCAGCAGCGAGGGCACGGTCTGGCCACGGCGATGGCAAATAATCGCGTTCTTGAGATAGGTGAGTGAACTGCGGCCCTGGATTCGGC
>CAIRSA010000505.1 GCA_903881085.1 uncultured Acidobacteriia bacterium | reverse complement strand
TCACGTTGCCGAAGCCGCGGGCCTTCGGATTGTAACGCGTCTCATTGCCCAACAGGTAATTCACCTGTGCCGGGAATACGGAATTGTTCAGATACAAGTCCTTGGCGGGGTCAAACCGGCTGCCGCTCGGCGAATTCACCCAGTTATCGTAAGTGCTGATGATGGCCCGATTGCCACCCGCGAACAGGGGCAGGGGATTGTTGCGCGTGGCCACCAGCGGGAACCCGCTGGTGTAAACCTGGATCGCGCCCAACCGCCATCCGCCAACCAACAGGTCGGCAAACCGGCCCTGCATGAAGCGGTGCCCCTTGCCGAGCGGGACCTGGTAAATCGTATTGAATTTGAAGGTATGGGTCTGGTCGTAGGCGCCAATCGATTTTTCCAGCCGGCGATTGGCGTTGTCCTGCGCGAAACCCGCATTGGCGTAGTAAGTGTCGGAATCTGTCAGTAACTTCGAAAAGACATAACTACCCTGGAACGTAAGTCCGTATGCGACGCGGTGGTCGATCTTGGCGACGGCCGCGTTGTAAGTGGAGTGGCCGCTCTTGTCGCCGCCGCTTTGGCTGGTGTCGATCGTCAGGAATTGCGGGAACGGGCGCAGCGCCTGGTTGACGGTCTGGGCACGCTGCACGGCGGAGTTCGTGAAGTTGGGGTAGGGAATCGGGATGCCTGCGTTCACAGCCGCAGTGGATGTGATGCTGGAGTTCAACAGGCTGATGGCAGCAGCTGCGCCAAGCTTGGAAACCAGCGCGTTGAACTTGTCCATGGGAACCTGATTGATGTTCTGCATGCCTGACTGCAGGTGCGCGCCGACAGTGGCGTTGTAGTTCAAGTCGAGCGTGGTACGGCGGGCAAGTGCGCGCTGGATGGAAAACGTCCAGTTATAGGATTCCGGGGCGCGCGTAGCATCCTGGCCATTCCAATAATCGGTGTTGCCATTGTTGGAAAAAGCCGGATTGATCTGCGGCGGCAGCGGATAGGAGGGCATGCCGGTGTCGAGGTTGAATGCCGGGGTGATGCCCTGGTTGGTGGAAGCGAAATTGTACTGCCCGATGAAGCCCGCATAGTGGCTGCTTGAAGCCACAACCGTTACGCGGCTGAAGCTGCGCCCGAAGCCGGCGCGAATGGTGGTCTTGGAATCGGGCGAATACGCCAGACCGATGCGCGGGCCAACCGCTCCCCACCAGCTCGGCACCAGGCTGCGTTGGCCGGTGCGGCCCTGGCCATCGCCGGCAAAGATGAGGGCGCCAGGGAAGTTGTTGACGGCCGGATTCGGTGCGGTGGGCGAGAAATCTTCATACTGATTGTCGCCGGCTACCGGCGGGCGTGTGAACTCGTAACGCAAGCCGAAGTTTACGGTCAGGCGGCGCGTCACGTGCCAGTCGTCCTGGGCATAAAAGCCATGATATTGGAATGTTTGCGGCAGGTAGCGGATAGTCTCCGTAGCGCCGCTATCGGCGTTGCCCAACATGAACGACGCAAACGAACTGCCGCTGGTGCCGTTGGTGACCCCAGGAACAGCAGTTTCAAGAATGCTAAATGAGGCCTGGCCGGCGATGTTCTGCTGTCCGAAGCCGTTGGCGCGCTGGCTGGTAAACGCGTAGCCGAACTTCATGGTATGCGCGCCGCGGATGTAGCTCAAATCTTCCTTGATGGACCAGTTGGGTTGCTCGGTGCCGTTGTAAGCCGCGCCGCCCCAGCCGGTCTGGTCGCTGAACGAAAGGCTCGGGAAGTTCACGTTGCAGTCGACGGCATTTACAATGCAGACCTTGCTCTTCCAGTCGCCTCCGGTGTTGGGTGAGTAGGAGTTCTTGAAAAACGTATTGCCGCCAATGGTGAAGTGACTCAGGATGCGCGGCGAAATGGTCCAGTCATAGGTCATTCGGTAATCGGCTGCCTCGTAGTGCGAAACAGAGCCGTTCCACAACGGGATTGGCAAGCCGTTCGGGCCGCTCGGACCAGGGCCGGAATCGAAAATGGTCTTGTTATAGAAGAACGAAATGTGGTGATTCGAGCCCACGTTATGGTCGATCTTGAAGCCGCCTTTCGTCGTCGGGCTAGTCGTCGTGCCGCCCGCCGTCACGTAGTTGTTGCGCACGTAGCCGGAAGTGCCAGGAGTGATGCCAGGGCGATTTGGCGCGACAGCTGAGGCGAATGGAACCATGGAAAGCGCCACCTTGCTCAAGCGCGAAGGGGGAATGATGTTGCCTGCGAAAGCCTGCCGTGTGAAGCCAACTCCGTTGGCATTGGCGGTAGTAGTAGCCGTGTCGTAAATCGGGATCATCGCGTTCTTCGAATCCACCCACTTGGAGAAATCGCCCTTGTAGAAATCGGCGATTGGCACAGTCAGGCCGCTGCCGTTGGAGCCGATTCGGTTGCGGAAGCCCTCGAACGTTGCGAAGAAAAAGGTCTTGTTGCGGCCGTCGTAGAGTTTGGGGATCCGCACCGGGCCGCCGGCTGACCCGCCGAAATCGTTCTGTTTATAAATGGACCGGATGGGGGCGAAGAAGCCGCGCGAATCCAGATCGTCATTACGCAAAAAGTCGTACGCGCTGCCGTGGAAGGCGTTGGTGCCTGACTTTGACGCGAAGGTGATCATGCCGCCTCCTGCCTGAGCGTACTCCGCTTTGAAGCCGTTGGTTTCCACCGAGAATTCCGTTATGGCTTCGACCGAGGGCGTCAGGTAGGCGGTCTCAGTGGCGTCCCCGGCGCGGTTTGTGTTGACGGAGAGTCCGTCGAGGGTGGCTCCCCAGGCTCCTGCCTGTCCGCCAGCGATCAACATTGCGTTACCGCTACCCTTTGCTTGAGGGGTGATGGTGACCAGATCGAACGGGCTGCGCATCGCGCCGCCAACAACCAGCGGCAACTCATCGATCATTTTGTTTTCCACTGCACTTGAAACTTTGGCGTCTTCGGTCTGCAACTGGCCTGCCTGCGAGGCGACTTCGATGGATTCGGTGACCTGTCCGACTTGCAGCTTGATGTCCTGCCGCAGCGAACTGCCGGCAGTAACGTGGACGCCACTGGAGATGAAATGCTTGAATCCTGGCACGGAGACTTCGATGCGATAGTCGCCCGTCTGTAAGTTAAGGGCGTTGAACTCGCCCGAGGTGGTGGATGTGATTTTGGTGGAAGTATTAGTCCCGGTGTTTGTGAGTGTGACCTCAACGTTTGCCATGATGGCCCCCGTGGAGTCCGTGACCAATCCAGCAATGGTTCCGCGTTCCGTCTGGGCGAAAGCGAGCGAGGCGGCGAAGCATACCGCGAGAAGAGTGCGCATGGGAAGCTATTGTTTCAAATGCGTGAAGGGAAGTCAAAGGGGGGCAGATCGGGGGGACGCTTTACGGTCCTTATAAAAAACCGAATGATAAGCACCGCCTGATCAACCCAATTAAATTAAAGCACCCCCGCTCCCTGACCCGGGATGGAATGCCCACCCCCGGCGCGTTCTTCATTCCGCGTTGTGCCCAGACGTAGTCCGGCCCGAAGGAATCATACCTCGCTTATCCTACAAAAAACTGTTGCCCGTAAATTCTGCGGGAATGCACGACTCTGCAAACCAGGGACTGCCTCCGTTTTCCGGCGATTTCTGATGGAAAATGGCTGGCTGTCCCTGGTTTGCCCCACGCCAGACTGCCCGCAATGCGAGTCACCCGGCAGGTGACGAGCATGTTGCATGCAACCGATTCCAAATGTTGGAGATACCTTTTCCAGATGCGTTCAACTGCTCTTTCCCTCGCTTATTTGTTATCCATGACGAAAGTTAGAGAACTCTTGATCGGCTTGGAAGAATCATACACCCAGGTCGTATCCACCTTGCCTGAACGGTCGTTGTAGGATTTTTTATACTGAAATGCACCCACGTACGACGCGGCGTCTACCACAACAGACCTCATGTAAGAAGAATTCGGATTACTGACCGGAGCGTAGAATTCCACTGGAAACGGATTCATCTTGATGTCGAATACTATTTCGGCTCCGGAACTTTGCGGTCCATCGGGCATGGTTGGCGACGAAAGGTGAGACTCGTAATGCATGTGAAAGTTGTTGACGATCTTGTAGGCTGTGCCGGGCGAAGTGGATATGCGCGACGGATCGTTGTCGATCTTTCCAGAGAAAGACACGCTGATGGTCCCCGTCGTGCCTGCATTGTTGTAATTCGTCTGGCCCGATCCGCTGAAGCTCTGGCCGGTCCAGACGATTGGAATGACCGCGGGGGCGGATTTGAAACCGTCCTTATCAATTCGATTCCCTGCTCCTGCGCTTCCCGTGGTGGCCGAAACCACCGGCACCGGGGGATAAAACCAGGTTTGGATTGCTGGAAATATCGGCAGCGACCAAGCGATGCTGTTGAAGCCGTCTGTTCCGGCCGTAATGGAAAAGACCGTGTTCTTTGGGGCGCCGTTTCCGAATCCATTTCCGTTCGCCACCAGGATGTAGACTTCCTCTTTGTTTGAGACAAAAGTCTCGGCGTTTTCCAGGTAGAAAGCGCCCTTGTCGGCGGTGTATGAGCCGATCCAACGCTTCGTACTTGAGTGGATCCCGAAAACGTGCATTGTAATCGATGGATCGGAAAGGCTCGGCGTCATTTTAATGCGTGTTCCCGAGGGCCAATCCGAACCCGAAAACTTCAGCCGGAAGATCTGAGCCGAAAGATCGGGATAGCTGTAAGTCAGCGTCGTGCCGGCTGTAGGCGATGTGAACTCGAAATCGGGACTGGATTTTCTCTTCGTGATGGTGACCACATCGGGGTATTCGACGCCGGAAAAAATGTCGCCTTCCATCCACTTTCGTCCGAATTCCGCCCAGTACGCAGCTATCGGCTGCGGAAGCACCTTTGCCAATGCCTGCACCGGATTGTATTCCGAGGAATCGAGTACCCCGATGGTGGACTTCACCGCCATCTGCTGGAAGATCTTCCCGATTGTTGCCGCGCTGCCGGTTTTGGCCACGAGATAGGAGAGAAACATGGACGACCCATAGCCGTGCCTCTGTACCTGCACCTGGGTGCCAGTCGTGAATTGGAGCGGATTCTCGAAGAGGAAGTAACAGCCGGCGCCTTCAGAAAGGCAGTCCTTTACACGCGCTGGGACGAAGTCGGCGTTAGTGGCCACGTTCTTTTCCATCCATGTGGAGCCGGCTTCATCCATCCACAGCCAGGAACTTGCGCCCATCGCTTGCCGTGTCCCGGCGCGCGGGTCATAGAGGTTTTGAAGCACATGGAACAACTCGTGGGAGCTAGTGATCTTGGCTTCCGCAAGCTCTGCTTCATCTTTTATGAGATCCGTGTTGAGGTTGATGCACTGGTTGGACAGACCGAAAAACGTGCTCCCCTCCGCGCCGTAGTTTGTGCGGTCGTTGTACTTGTAGACGAAAATCAGGATGGGCCACTTGGTGCGGGCCTTCCAACTCAAACCAACAGGCGTTTCCAGGTACGCCTTGGTGGAATCGAGTTGGCGTCCCAGTTGGCGTGCCCAGTTGGAATTGAAGCTCTTGTCGTAGAGCACTGTAAAGAAGCCATTGGGACTGTCTTCATACTTCCAGCCGCGGATCGCGTACATCAAGATGTCTGCGGTGGATAGCGCGGCCGTGGGTCCGGCCGTGATTGCATCTTTTGCCAGCGCAGCCGAAGCGGGCTTGAACGCCCCCAGCGTCGCTGGAATCGTGAAAGTAATCTTGGCGCCATCTGTTGTTGCTTTCACGAACGCCGGCAAATCCGTTGAGCCCGCCTGCGTGAGCATAATCCACACGTCGCCCGCCGGGTCGCCGGTGGCGGTCTGGTCGAGTGTCACTGTGATGGGCGCGGATGTTCCCACCGGAAAGTTGCGCACCATGAATTGGTCGCTCACGCGATCGTCCCTGGCCGGCGGCGTGTTGGAGCGCGCGACCGAGAGCGTTATTGTGTCGGTAAAGGCGCCCGCCGCCACTGACATTTGCACGCCCGGGGCCGTCAGCTTGCCGCCCGAGGCGCCGATGTCTGCCTGCCCCAGCATCTGCCACCCGGCGGGCGCAGGCAGGTTCCAAATCCCCGACAAACGCACGAATCCCTGATTGCCGGACTGGCTGTTGCCGCACATCTGGCCCTTGCTCAACGTCAGGGAGTACTGACCCGCTGGCCACTGCGCCACCACTGGGGCTTCGGCCAAACACCAACTTGCCTGCAGTGAATCGCAGGACCCGCGCGTGAGGTCGCCCTGAAAAACCGTGGTGCCTCCGCTTTTCACTGTTGCGGCAACGGCGGTCTCATTTTGCGTCCAGTTGTACCAGGCCTGTAATTTAGATACATAGGCGTCCTTGGCGAGCTGAAATGACGAACTGGCCGAGGTGGCGCATGCGAGCGTGTTCCAATTCTCCATCAGCAGAGCCGTCTTTGCCCCGGCCGCCATCGTGATGGAGCCCTGTGAGCGCGCCGCTCCAACCTGCACTATGATTGGGTAACTGCCCGCGACCACTTCTTGCGGCACCTGGAAGTTGATTTGGTATAGGCCCACTCCGTACGGCGTGAGACCTTGCCATATCGGCGTCACCGTCTTGCCGGCGATACTCACCGTCGCTGTGGTGGTGGGAGTGTTCAATGGTCCGCCCGCGCCGCCGTCTCCCGCGCCGTTGCCCGCGGTAATTACAGGCCGCACTGCTCCCAGTCCTTCCAGATAAAGCGTGACATACTCGCCCGCTTTGGCCGGAGCATCGGGGGTAACAAGGCTATTGTCCTGATGTACCGCGATTGCATCTCCTTTCCCATTGTTCGCGAGCGAGAAGAGGCGCGGCGCAGAGTCGGAAATAACGGCCGTAAAGGCGTTGCTGACCGTTGCGTTCCGCACCCGGATCTGGACGCTACCGGTGATGTCGTAGGGGAGCTGCGCATTGATCTGACCGGCAGACACGAAGAACAGCGGTGCGTTCTTCGTCACGCCCCCGGCAACCACTTCCACGGTCGCGCCTGACAGGCTGGAAGGTAGTGGGACCGTCTTCGCCTGGCTCGTTCCAGCCGCCAGATTGCTTCCGAAGATAGCGAAGATGGATCCTGGAGCGAGTGCGGCGGTGTAGTCGCCGGCATTCACGACTCCAGCCACGACTGGGTCCGCTGCCGGTAGAGCGAGAGTCGATAACAGGAACAGCGGGATTGACGGGAGAACTTGAACAAGCTGCATTGTGGTGCCTCCGTAAAGCGCGGGCCTCAACTAAGCATAACAGGATCTGTAACTCCCCTTGCGTCGTCCCGTCGCGGATTGGGGCGGCATGAATCCGGATCGGATAAGCCCGGACGTGTTAATCAATATAAGATGCAGCCAACGCTCGCAGCGACTGCACATCTGCATCCCGGCTTCAAATCTCGAATTCGTTCCAGCACCCTGCGCGGTTCCTCACCAACTTCGCACTCAACTACAATTCGACCAATGGTTATTCCACTTACGACCAACCGGTGCCTGTATCGGGCTATGGATCTATTCAGGATGCAAGGTCCGGTTTCGTTCATCGCACGTTTCCATCGCCGGGGCGCACGCACGGCTTCGCTTCGGCGTACGACCTGCGCGCCCCGCCAATGGAAACTTAAACGATCACAAAGCATTTCAGATTCTTTTCTCCTCAATATCAATAAGTTAGCCTGGAAGCCCGTCAGATTTGCATTGTCGATGGTGCATAGTGGAATCAACAAAAGCGCGTCGCACCGCGCGCTTTGCCTACATACGGAACCGCTTCCCTGCTTGGGCGGCTCGGGGGCGGTTCCGCATGCGGATGATTGCGAATTCTAAAGTTCGATTGGCCCTGGCAAGTTTCTCGTCGCTGTGCGTTGCGCCGGCCCATGCCGGCAGCGTCGGCCCATTTGGGTATGACGAAAGCTTGCGGGCCTTTCGGGGTGTAGGGCAGCTTGGCGATCCAATGCCGGGTGCACCTCAGATTTGGGGATCACGCGGCGGCCTTTACGCAGCCAACGGAGCGGCAAGCAGTATCATGAGCAAGCAGCGGATCATGCGATTCTCCATCCGGCCGGAATGCGGGCATATGCTAATCTCAAGGTGGACCCACTGAAATGCCAGGCGCCGCCGTTGCACTTCCGCCACAGCTTCGAGAAGGAGACCGCCTGAGCAGCGCGGAGTTTATCCGCCGCTGGGAGGCGATGCCCTCGCTGAAGCGGGCGGAGTTGCTCGGTGGAGTTGTCTTTATGCCCTCCCCTGTTAGTCTGCCCCACGCGCTGACCCATGGAGAAATCTACCCTTGGGTGTGGCTGTACAAAGAGTTGACCCCTGGTTGTCAATCCGGGCTTGAATGCACCTGGCTCATGGGCGTGGAAGAAGTCACCCAGCCCGATATTTTCTTGCGAGTTCTTTCGGAATGTGGCGGACAATCGGATGACGCCGGCAACTATCCGTCTGGGGCACCGGAACTGATCGTTGAGGTTACTGGTTCGACAATGTCGCGAGATCTTGGGGTAAAGCTCGACATTTATCGTCGTGTCGGAGTGCGGGAGTACGTCACTATGCTGCTGCATACCAAACAGGTGATCTGGCGGCAGTTGGTGCGGGGCCGCTACAAAGAGCTCAAGCCGGCCGTGGACGGGTTGTTGCATTCGACTGTGTTTCCGGGCTTGTGGCTGGACCCCGCCGCGGTTTGGGATCCTAAGATTTCCATCCGTACAGCGGTGGAACTTGGCGTGAAGTCGGCCGAACATGCCGCGTTTGTGAGGAAACTGGCCGCGAAGCAACGCAAGTAGTTTCACGTCTGCCTCCGCAAGGTCACCACGGTAATGTCGTCGTTCTGGCCCCATGCTTTCGCAGTGGCGGCGATCTTTGCCGCGGGCTTGTTGCTGATGTCGCGCGTACGGTCGAAACCGAAGAGTTCGCCCTTGCTGTTCGCGGCCTCGACAACTCCGTCGGAAACCAACGTCAATGCTGTGGCGGGCGCAATGTGGAGCACGGTTTCTTCATAGTCGCTTTCCAGCGCAAGGCCCAGCGGCAAGCCTGACGCCACCTCCGTCTCCTGCCCGGCCAGATACGGGGCGATGTGGCCGGCATTGGCGACTTTGACCTCGCCGCCGGCTTCGGCGCGAAGGCAGCAGGCGGTGACGAAGCCTCCATGCAACTCGCCAGCGATGGCGCGGTTCAGACCAGCTAGGATGGCGGCCGGATTGGTTTCGTGTTCGCGCCGCAGCGCGCCCATGATCAGATTGACCAGCATCGCCGCCTTCAAGCCCTTGCCGCTCACATCGCCTACCATCAATAGCAGTGCGCCGTCGGCGGTGGTGTGGGTCCAATAGAAATCGCCGCCCACTTGTTGAGCTGGTTCGTATGCTACGTCGATGCGGTAGTTTGGCGGTGGTTTGATGGACTGCGAGAGCAGCAGTTGCTGCACGGCACGCGCGGCTTCCATTTCATTTTCCAGGTGTACTTTGGACTGACGATCCTCCACCAAGCGGCGCATCAGCAACACCATCAAGATGAAGGCGAGGCCTGCCAATACGGTGTAGTACCGCGGCCAATCGTACGGGCCAGTCACAATTCGAAATGCAGATAGCCAACGCAATGGGCGGCCATATTCCCATGAAATGGCATGATTGAGCAATGCCAGCAAAATGGCAATTCGATAACTGACACGTTCCCACTTCGGACGGCGATCTTCTGTGGTGATCGGCCAAGGCCAGAGTACAATCACTAGCACCATGGCTGCTCCGGCGTAATCGGAGACAACTAGCGGGATCCCCATGGAGTCCAAAGGAAGAAACGAAACCAGGGGCGGCAGCCAAATCAAGAGTATGGGCCAGCGAAAAGGCACACGAAACGCGGCAAGCGCAAGTTGTGCCATCACGGCCAGGGGCAGTGCAATGGTGATCAGATTATAGGGCAACAAGGGCCTGGCCCAAGGAGTTGAGTCGAGGCTAATCCCCAACATTTGATCGAGCATCTCCCATACTCCTATCCAGAGCAGCAAGGCGAGCCAGAAAAGATCCTGGCGGGACCGTTCGCTGAGCCAGACAAGAATGAGCAGTACCGCCATCAACGCGCACAGGCCTGAGACGATAAATCTAGGCATACGCTGCACACGCCGTTCGTCAATGATGAACGAGCCGAGATTACGCGGAGCATTCTTGGTCGAGGTGAGGATGTGCGGCCCCTTGTCGTTGATTTCCCAGCCGCGATTCAATCTCACCTGGAATTTGGCGACGCGGATGGCGATGGTGAGCTTGTTCCTCTGCTGCGGCGGCAGATCAAAGGTTCGAGGCCGGGCAATCTGTGCCTTTTCGAGGGTTAACGGGCCAGTCGCACCAACCATGACGCCGTTCACATAAACCTCATAGGCTTCGCTGATTGCTCCCAGCGTCAACGACAAATCAGACAGATCCACGTTGGGTGGAATTTCTACCGTACGGCGAAGCCACAAAAAGACACTAGGCTTGCGCGGGATGGGCATGGGCAGGTTGACCTCGCTCCAGACGGAATCGTCGAAACCCGGTTCGGCGTAGCGCATGTCGTCGCCGTCAATGGTGCGCCAGTTGCCGGAGATGTCGATCCACGGCAGGCTTTGGGCCGATGCGGTGAGGACGAAAATGAAAAGTGTCAGGATCAGTCGCATGAGTAATGGTTTCTAGGCGGCGTGAATCGCCCTCCAGCGCAGGCCGGGAAAGCGGGCGTAGTCGCGGTCTTCGGTAATCCATTCACAACCGTGTTCAATCGCGATGGCCGCAAACCACGCGTCCTGAATCAGATTTGCCTTGGCATTCGATTTCCGGCAAAGACCTTGAAAGATGTCCCAGTGCCTGGGGCCAGGTTCAACGATGCGGCAATTCGGAGCAGCAAGCAGGGTGTTAGCGAAGGCGAAGGCGGCTGCCGGGCTATCGGGACGAAGAAATGCTTTGGGATTGGTGACAATGCGCGCTACGGAGGAGAGCACTTGCAGCGAAATGGCGAAGGGCTCCTCGCCGTTTACGACTTCGTCAAGCCACGGCCTATAAATGCCATGCAAGTCCGCATCCGCGCGGAACGCGTAGATCAACACGTTAACGTCTGGCAGTATCAACGCCGCCCCTCCAGCAGGTCCATTAATTCCGCGCTATTCGCCAGATCGACGCCCGGCATGACACCGCCGCCTTGCCTGCTGACCGGAAGGGTCACCTTCTTGCGCCGGGCTTGCCGCTTGGGTCTTTCCATGGCCAGGCGCAAGCCTTCTTCGATCATGGACGTGAGTGTGCGGTTCTCCTTCGCCGCTTGCTCCTTGGCGTTGGCGAGGAGATTTTCGTCGAGCCGGACGGTCGTTCTTAGTGGCATGTGTATGTCCTACCATATAGTATCTGACATATAGACATATCCGGTCACCCTGTCCGCCGAATCGTGACCACAGTGATGTCGTCATTCTGGCCCCACGCCTGCGCCGCTGCTGCGATTTCGGCGGCGGGTTTATTGCTAATCGCCCTTGTCCGTTCGAAGCCGAACAACTCGCCTTTGCTGTCGGCCGCTTCCACTACGCCGTCGGAGAGAATGGTTAGCGTTCCGTTGTGGATGTCGATGGATGTCTGAGAATACGCGACATCAGGTGCGAGCCCCAGCGGCAGGCCTGCATCAACGGCAACTTCAATGCTATCCATGTATGGCGAAAGATGCCCCGCGTTGGCGATGTCCACGTTCCCATCAGGGTGAAACAGTGCCGCACAGCAAGTGACGAAGCCCCCGCGCGACTTTCCACGCAGGCTTCGATTCAGGTGGCCAAGGACATCGGCCGGGGCGCCCGAAGCCAGGTCTCCCAACGCGCCGGCTACGGTGGCTACCAGCATTGCGGCTTGCAGCCCCTTACCACTTACATCGCCTGTTACGAGCAGCAACGAGCCATCGCCGGCGGGAAACAACTGGTAAAAATCGCCGCCCACCTCCTGCGCAGGAATGTACTCCGCCTCCACTGCCCAATCGCTTGCGCCAGTTACAGAGCCGAGCAAGAGCAACTGCACTTCACGCGCTGCGACAAGTTCCGCTCCTAAGCGCTCCTTATCGCGGCGGTCTTCGAGCAGTCGGTAGAGCAAAAGGCTGACGATGACCGCGGAAAGTAATGTGATGAACAACAGGATCCCATTCACGCGAAACATGCCGAATTCCAGTTCATTGTTCAGTCCCCAGATTCCACTTCTGTTCACGATGCTGAGGTAGACGAAGGCACTCATTACTGCAACCAGCCGGCGCATCAACGGTTGATCTGTTCGAACCATTTTCCAGCAACCAGCTGCAATGATACAGCCGCCCAATACTTCAAATACACGCTGTGGTGGGAGAACGTCGACGGACAAGTCAGCCCAATAGATGCGTGCCAGCAGCATTGCTAAGTAAGCGCCCCAAAGTAATGTACGAAGCGGCCATCGCAGAAGACCGAAGTATGCCATCGCGAACTCAACAAAAAGCACCACGCGCAGAGGATTCAAGATCACGCCGCGAAGCGGCCAGGCAAATGGAAAGGAATCTTCCGAGCTCTACAGGAATTGATAGCCACCCATAGTGGATGCTATCGAGAGGAAGGCCGCAAACCAAAGCATGGCCATGTTTTGCCGATCCGTTGTCCAGCCTAGAAAAAGGACAACAGCAAACAGGGCAAGCAGCACGGCTAGCAGGAAGCGTGGACTGATTTCCAACTGCGTGCGGTTAATGCCCATGGCGCTGATACCTGCTGGAATGTGTTCGCGGTAAGTAAGCAGATAAGGCCCATCTTTGAAGCGCCACCAACTAAACGTTCCGAATTGGCGCGGTTGTCTCCACAATCGTACGGATATCTGCAATGAACGCTGACCTTCTGTGGCTTCTGGGGCGATGGCGAACGAGCGGGGGCGAGCGATCTGCGCTTGTGCCGAAGAGAGTCCTCCAACAATGGCGACCTGGCGGCCGTTCACAAAGAGCTCGTAGGATTCGGCGATCTCGCCGAGTGTGATGGCAAGCCGGGAATGATCCGTTCCCGATGGCAACTCAACGCTACGCCTGACCCAGTAAATGCCGGTCGGCGGGAGCTTGGTCCACGGCAGTTGCACTGCCATCCATGCGCTGTCGTCGAACGATGGCTCTGAATAGCGCGGCGAATCATTGGCGCTCTTGCGCCATTCGCCGCTGATGTCGACGTAGAGCGCGTTTTGCGCAACGGCCGATGAGATCGAAAAAAACAATAACAGTAGGCCTCTCATGCCATCCTCCTTACTGCGACAACGCTGATGTCGTCATTTTGCCCCCAGGCTTGCGCGGCTGCGGAGATCGCCTCGGCGGCTTTGCCGCTCATCGAGCGAGTCCGTTCAAAGCCGAACAGTTCGCCTTTGCTATTGGCTGCCTCCACTACACCGTCGGAGAGAAACACCATCCTGTCGCCTGATTGCAGTTGCAGTGTAGTGGATTCGTACCCGAAATCGGAGGTAAGGCCAAGCGGCAGACCGGTGGGCACCTCGATCTCCACACCTTTGCAGTAGGGAGGTGGATTGCCTGCGTTGGCAATTTGCACTGAACCATCCGGATGAAAAAGGGCACAACAGCAGGTCACAAAGCCACCGTCCATCTGGCCATGCAGGGAACGGTTCATCTCCTCAAGTACCGCCGCAGGTTCGTCCGATTTGCGATTGAGCAACACTCCGACGATGACGTTGACCAGCATCGCGGCACGCAGGCCTTTGCCGCTGACGTCGCCCGCGATCACGAGGCGTCCGCCATCGGGCATTTCGATAACGCGGAAGAAATCTCCGCCGACCTCATCGGCAGGGCGGTAGACCGTCTCGATTTCAAAATGCGCGGAGTTCTGCCCGCTTCCGGAGAGAAGCATCTCCTGCACGTTGCGCGCGGCATTGAATTGGCCTTGCAGCCGCGCGGCAACTTCGCCCGATTTTTTGAGCCTAAAGAGATGCACTGCAACCAGAACGACCATGAACGCAGCATTGCCCACAATGTTCTGATTCATGGTTACACCTGCAAAAGAGACCGCATTGGCGGAGCCTAGTCCTACCGCAACGGCAAAGAATGCGGCCAGCAGCGCCAAGGGTATTGCCCGCTCTGCCCAAGGTTTTTTCGGCTGGAAGAGAACAATGCCTGCTGCCGCGATGAAATTCACGATCCTATACGGGGTCTGCCCTAAACCAATAACTGGCAGCCATACCGGGGCCTCCAGCAATAGAGCCGCCCAGAAAGAAGGTAAGAGGACCATGAAATTCAACGCTTGAACCAAACGCAGCCATTTGGACCTACGTTGGCCTGAAAAAACTACAATGATTTCCAATTGCAGCGAGTAAAGAAATGCATAGGTGAGAGAGTTGGAAGCAACACTGAGAATCCAAACAGGGAAGTAGTATTGGGCAATGAAGGCGATGATATGAATAGCGTAAAGCGCGAGATACGCAAACAGAAGCCGGACTTCACGATTTCCGAACTGCGCAGCACCGCTGGTGAGCAGAACCAGCAACAAGGCAAGGGTGATTGCCAGCGCCCAGAACCGGCCGCGCAGAATGCTTCGCTGGTTGGACCAATAAATGGGTGTTTCCCCGGCGTTGTGTAGGGAAATCTGGGGAGCGAAGGTGAACCCAACCAGGCGTCTCAGATCGGCGCCAGGATATCGCCAAAGACGAATGGCAACAGTAATTACTTTCCCCGGCGTTGCCATCCCAGCCGGAATGGGATAGGTCTTGTACTCAAGGATATCAGTGCGCAAGGCCGGCGGAAAGTGGCCGTTCTTGCCAATCAACTGCCCCTCGGCATAAACTTCACACAGCGCCGTGTTCCAGCCGATTACCGGATCGAGAAAACGTTCCGGCAGACGGACCTTGTACCGTGCCCACTGCCAGGTTTCGTTCAGATGCGCATGGATGTCGATCGTCTCGTTTCCGTCCTGCCATGCGCTGTCGTCGAAGTTCGGGTCAGCCCAGCGGAGGTCATCGCCGTAGTGGAACTTCACGGACTGTACCTGTGCCAAAGCGGGGAGTGTAAGCAAAGTCAAGAATAAGGATTTCACGCTACACTCCTGGGGTTAATGGATGAACAGGAAAATTCGCGATAACATCCATATGTGGACATGGAGACAGCCGTCAGATAGGGATTGACCAAGAAGACTACCATTCTTTTCAAGCCGGATCTATTTGACCGCCTGACGAAATTGGCGGCCCAACGGCATTCCAGCGTCGGGGAACTGGTGCGCAAGGCCTGCCGTGCACAATATTTCTTGTTGAAGCGAGCGGAGAGGCTTGCCCTCGTGGACGAAGTTGCCAGCCTCAGCCTGCCAGTTGGCACGCCGCGGGAGATGCAACTGGAATCTACGCCCGCTCCTGAACCGCTTCCGTCGAAGTGGCAGCGGGTTGGCTGCGCATAATGGGGCAACGCCAAAGGGAGATGAAGTCGCGGTGTCATGGGGTCCCCCGTCCGGTGATCATCAAAATGGCGCCATTCGCTCCAAGGGTTTTGCTTGCAGCGGCGTTGGCCATCGGCCACGCTGGTAATGCCTGCAACAGACACAGCACAGGGTTCGAGCCTTTATGCGCTGATCGATATCTGACCGTACACATCACACTAGAGTGCCACAAATCCTGAGCGGGCCCGGGGATGGATGACAGCGCATCTGGAAAGTATCCTCCTGGTGGCGTCTCGGCCTACTGATATCGGTTGATCGCAACCGCCGATCTCGGTCCTATTTTCGCATTCGACAAGAGTTGTGGCTGGACAAGTTCGGTTTTCGGAGACTACAAAGCGCGCCAAGCAATCAAATCACGGGCTTTGCCATCCCAATTTGCTGCTTCAAAATACAGGAGCCCTTGCCGCTACGTCCGCGTCATTACCATCTGAAACCGGCCATTCGACTCACCGTCTTGAAACAGGCCACCTTCGGGACGGTCTGCGCGCTGCGTAAGACTCACATGCTGCCCTGCTACGAAACTTGATTGTTCCAGACTGGAATGACGAAGGCATGGCGACGCTGTGGAATGTCGTCCCCAGCCGAGCACGGGTGCGTGGGCGAGGCAGTCAACCTAGGAAGATCTGAGATAATGGCACGATGATGAGAAAACTGGTTCTTTTCGTGGCAGCTATTGCAGGCTTTGTCCTGATCGCCAATGCACAACCGGCGGCTTCGCCTGTGAAGGCTACTCCGCTGATGACCAAGGATCTGCCGGGCATTGCAGGGAAAGAAGCGATCATGTTGACCGTTGAACTGGCGCCTGGGGCTAGCTCGCCGCCGCATCGTCACGAGGCTTCCACCTTTGTTTATGTGTTGGAAGGCAGCATTATGATGGGCGTGAAGGGCGGCAAGGAGGTGACGCTGGGTCCCGGCGAAACGTTCTATGAGAAGCCCGACGACGTCCACACCGTGGGGCGTAACGCCAGTGCCACCAAGCCCGCGAAGTTCCTGGTGTTCATGGTGAAGGCGAAGGGCGCGCCCGTTTCGATGCCGGCTCCAGGCGGACATTAACGCCGGTTTCGGCTAAGGGTGGGGCTACACGCCAATGTATTGCAGTTGAGCCTTATCGCGGCCAGGCAGCGGGATTCTTCAAGCCACGAGTGCGTCAACCATTGGCACGCGGGCAGTGACGAAGTCAGCCCGGTTTCGAGTGACGACCGCCAATCCGTGGACAAGCGCGCTGGCTGCTATCATGCTGTCTTTGATTGGCATCGACCTGCCGGCAGCGCGTAGACTTGCCAGCAATTGGGCCCATCTCAAACCCGTGTCAGCGTCCCAGGGCAACCAGTGAAGAAGAGTGGCGCCTTGGTCAAACCAATGTTCCAACGCAGCGCGTTTCCTTCCCTTCGGAAGGATGAGAATGCCGAAGCGGAGTTCCCCGAGTATTACTGGGTCGACTGCGATTTCCGGCTCGTTTGCGCGAAGCCAGGCAACCACTCGCGGATCGGGCGCAGGTTTCGTAGGCTCGCTCAGAACATTTGCATCGACTAAGTATTTCACGGCGATTCAGTGGACTCCGACTCGATGGGCGTGAAGAAATCCTTTACCGGACAGTCGAGCAGCCAGTCAACGGTACCGTGATTGGGCGGCGCCGCGCGCCGGACAGGGCGGTAGTCGCCCTGGTCGAGACGCTCGACATCGAACTCCTGCCCCGGCTCAACGGAATCCATTCGGCGGAACTCCGCCGGCAAAACAATTTGACCTTTCGATGAAACCGTGGCCTTCATACAGGTAAGATAGCGTCTTACGCGGCGGTATGTCATGCATGTTTGACTGGGATATCGCGAAGATGAGGACAGTGGCGAAGGACGCGCCCACGATGGGGACTCAACGGTTGGAGGGATTGCATACGATGTTATACTCTTTTCGTTCGGATCAATCGAATGGAGGATTTGCGTGCTACCGGGATTCTTGAAGACTTACGCCGATGAAGTGAAGCACCACTTGGACTTTCTGCCTACCTGGCCCTTGAGCTACGACGTAAAACTTGGCGATGTAGGCATTCTTGAGGGCAGCGTGTTCAAACGCACCGACACGTTGGAGTCGTTGGGTATATGCGGCCTGGCTGTCAGGAAGGGCCGTGGAAGTCAAGTGCTTGAGTTCAGCTCCCGAGAAGGCGTAGAAGTAACTTCTGGGGCTGGCGGGGAATCCGTTATCCAGGGATTGGGTGGAGAAGTAGAGATCAAGTTCAGCCGGGATGGTGCCGTGTTTCTTCGGGTCGGGGAGCATACGCTCGAACAGTTCGAGAGCACTGACACTCTTAAGAGGGAGATTCTTCACCTTTATGAGGTCGGTGCATGGCAGCGTAGCCGCGTTGTGGTGACCGAAGTGGTGAAAGCCGCTGCCGCCACCGTGCTGGTTTCCGGCAGCGGAAGTGCTGCCGCGAAATTGAGGCTCGATGCATCGCTGCCCGGGACGGAAGCACTGGCGCAGGGCAAACTGTCGCAGCTTGTGAGTGCCACCGGGAGCTTTGCCACAAAGATCGTGGGTGAGCGCGTCTCCCCATTGCTGCGGACAAGCGGATTGAGAGGATTGTTCAGCCTGGATTTCAGATCGACGAGAGGCCCCGCGACGACTGGTAAGGGCGGGCCATTGCGATTCGGCCGCGTTGATTCCTCGGATCAACTGGAGGATTAGTCACCCATGGCTACTTTCGAAGAAGAATTGGCCAATTTCGAGGCAACGGAGCCAACTTCCGCGGACTTGGGCGACATCGAGCGGGGCGTCCGGATGCTTCATCAAGTCTCCCCGGACGACACGGGCCGCAAAGTTGCTTTGTATTTGCGGCTTGGGAGCTTCTTTCTGGAGAATAAGCAACTCGATCCGTGGGAGTCGCTGAAGCACGCAGGAGACTGCTATGGCGCGGTCATTTCGCTTGCGGAAGAACAGCAAATCGCGGAATCCAATTTGCTGCTTGGCAACTCGGGAGCCGTAAACGTTCTTGTCAGGCGATACGAGCTGGGCGGGGACCGTGAAGATCTGGATAGAGCTGAGAGCGTCTTCCATGTGCTAATCGATTTCTGTGACAAGCGCGGTTTGGTTGAAAACTCTATTTCCAACCGGATGAATTACGCGCTGTTGCTGTCGAAGGCAGGTCACGGTGACCGATATAGTAACCTCGACAAGGCAATCGTACTGCTCCGGCGGGTGGTGGACGACTCCTCTGTTCAGGCGCGCGGAGAAGCCTTCGATCCTAAGGTGTATGGGCGCGCTCTCTATAACCTGGCTGTCGTTCTGATGAAGCAATCGGAAGAGCCCCATGTTCGAACGATGATGGTCAATGAGGCGGTTGATGTTCTTCAGCAGGCCCTTTTGTTTCGAACTCCGGAACGAGACCCGATCGGCCGGATCAAAGTGCTCCGTGCCCTTGCCCAGGCGCTTCCGGAGTGGGTAGGCGCTGCATCACTTGCCCATGCCCAGCAGCTGGCCGAGGAGGCCAGGGAGGAGGCCGATGCGCTGGCCCAAACCTACGGCGTGCAAGGCAAAGCGGCGTGGGCCCAGGCGGCCGAACGGGAGTCTGCACTTTTCTGGGACCTGGACGCGTTCGCCGCTGATCGTGCCAACATGGAAAAGGCAATTGCCGATCACTCATCAACTATCGGGCAGATCCAACGCGACAGCCTTCCGCTGCTTTGGGCCAAATGGGTTGGCGGGTATGCCAGGCTGGTTGGCCGCGTTGGCGTGGAGGATCACAACCGGGAGTTACAAGAAAGATCTCGAGTTGCGTTTGGTGATGCGTTGAGCGCCGTCTCGCCTGAACAAGACCCTAAATTGTGGCTCATCCTGAACCGTGAATTGGGACGTGTCTGTCACGAAAGTGGCGACTGGACGAGTTCGCTTGCCGCCAACCGCGAAGCTGCACGTATTGGTGCCGGTCTGGTCGACGCTGCTGGAACCAACGTGTCCCGCGGGAATGAGCTTGAGGGTGTCACCAGATCCATTCATTTCGCGGTTTTTGCGGCTGCTCAGCTTGGCAACGCCGCTGAGGCTGCCGAGCTTGCCGAGGTAGGCCGCGCCCGCTGGCTGGATGAAGCACTCCAAGCGGCTATCATCCGTACCTCCTCCCTTCCTCGTGAGACCAAAACAGCTGTGGATGAAGCGCAAGCGGCCGTTCTTGAACTGGAACGCCGCGTGCTCAATCTGCAGGACGAGGGCGCCCCGGGCGCCGTCCGGCGATTGGAGAATTATTTGGGCGTAGCCTTTGGTGCCTCGATCAAGGCGCGTGCGACGGCCGATCCGAATGGCGCCGAAGCGAAGTTGAAGCAGGAGCTTGCAGCTGCCCGGGAGCAGCTTCAGCAGGCACGCGCGCACTTGACCACTCTTCTGAATTCCGTCGAGGCCAGAGAGGGGCTGTACAGGCGGCTCACATGCACTCAGATCCAAGAGATTGCGCAGGCAGCGGGATTCCCGATCATGTACCTTTTGGCATCCGCCTGGGGCTCCACTGCCATCATCGTGTGCGAGAGGGTCGAGATTCTGCCGCTGCCCGGCCTGCTTCGTTCGACCGTTCAGGCTCTGCTCTATGGCGACAATGGATTCGTCAAGCTTTGTGCCGGGGCGGAAGAAGGCGATCTGGAGGAATCGCTGCGGCAGATCCAGGCCACGCTCGATTCGCACGTGATGGGGCCACTCGCAGCCTGGTGCAGCCGCAATAGCACATGCAAGCTCGCCGTGGTCGGCCTAGGCGACGTTGGTCTTCTTCCAATCCAGGTTTCAACCGTTCCAGCCGGTTTGGAGTTACGCCTTTTGCCGTCGGCGCGCGCGCTACTGCTTTCGCCGGCGGGGCAACGTTCGGAAGGCAACAAGGCCAAATCCCTTATGACGTTGGGTGATCCTGGCACCGATGCACTACCCGGACTGCCATTTTCGCGAGTCGAATCATCCGTGTTCTCAGCGCTGTTTACGAGGGAAGGTATTGACGCTGTCGATCTGTCTGACACGCCGACGCTAGCGATGTTGGAGCAGCACTTGGCCAGCGCAACCCATGTTCACCTTGCTTGTCACGGGACGTTCAGGCCGTTCTCGCCACTGAATTCTATCGTCCATCTCAAGGGCCACGAGGAACTGCAAGTGGAGAGCTTGCTGCGTCCCGCCCTCAAGCTTAAGGGGACGGAACTTGTGGTTCTCTCCGCATGCAACTCCGCTTCGGCGGAGCCCTGGCAAACGCCCGACGAATCCATTGGGTTTCCAGCGGCGTTTCTGGCGGCCGGAGCACGAACGGTTGTGGCGGCCCAGTGGAAAGTCAGCGATGCCGTGACGCTTCTGCTGATGCGCCGCTTCTGCGTGAGGCTGCTGGCGGGCGGTTCCGATGCCGCTGGGTCGCTCGTATATGCTCAACGCTGGCTCTACGGCGCCAGCAGCACAGAAATCATCGATGAGATTCATGAGATATTGAATCTGCTCGGCGAGCGCGAGGCGCGTAGCAGGCGATTCCTAAACGATTTCGAGGACGAGATTCGTGAAGGCGAGACCGCTCAACCTTTCGCCGGTCTGAGTTATTGGGCGGGGTTCGCGTGTGTGGGGGGGTGAGTTTGCGAAGCCACCGCGGATCCGCGGGTAGAACGTGAATGTGCCCTGAGAACCGCTCCCTTACTAGAGTACAGATAAGCTAACTGCGATCACGAACACTGCTTTCGCGTCTTTGCCATTGGGCCCTTCGCTCTTTATATGATTAGAGGCATGAGTGCAGTGAAGCAGAACTCGAATCAGATTGGCCGCAGGGCCGTGTTGCAGTCGGCGGCGGTGGCGGCGGGGTTGCCGCTGGCGGTGCGGGCGGAGGATTTGAAGACGACGCTGGATCGGGAGATTCGGCGCAGCCAATCGGACTATACCGTTTATGTGCCGAAGAGCGTGGATGGGTCTTCGGGCGATAACGGCAACGAACATTTTCTGGTGTTCGAAGGGCCGGATGGTTCGATGATGACGGTGTGGACGCAGAGTACCGCGGAGGGCGCGGGAGATCATCGCATTATGTTTTCGCGCAGCGCGGACGATGGCGTGACGTGGGTGGAGCCGCGGCGCATCGCGGGTTCCGTGCGCAAGGGGGAAGGGAATCAGGCCAGCTGGGGCTTTCCGCTGATCTCGAAAACTGGACGCATCTACGTTGTCTATAACCAGTATCAGGGTGTCGCCGATTATCATGCGCAGGTGACGGGTACGATGGACTGCACCTATTCCGATGACTACGGCAAGACGTGGTCAAAGGCCGGCACCATTCCCATGGCGCGAAGTGTGTACGATCATCCGGACACGAAGTATCCTTCCAATTGGATTGTATGGCAGCGGCCGATTCGCGATGGCCAGGGGCGATGGTTCACTGGCTTCACGCGGTGGGTGAGCCGGGCGGTGCGCACTGCGCCGGTAGTGAAAGCCCCGTGGAGCGATGAGGCAGTGACGGAGTTCATGCGCTTTGAGAACATCGATGCGAATCCGCGGCCGGAGGATATACGCATCAGTTGGTTTGCGTCGGGCGAGAAGGCGCTGCGCATTGGGCATGGCATGAATCCGCATTTGAGCATCTGCCAGGAGCCGAGTCTGGTGACGCTGCCCGATGGGAGAATGTTCTGCACGCTGCGTAGCATGACCGGCTACATTTGGTACACGGTTTCAAGCGATGGGGGTGAGAACTGGTGCGCGCCGCGGCCGATGTCGCGCAAAGATTTTGGCAAGCCGGTGCTGCAGCCGATTTTCTGCTGCCCGATTTATCAGATGGCCGATGGGCGTTACCTGCTGATCCATCATCCGGAGTTTAATGGCGTTGCGCCGGGGAATTCGGGTGGGCCGAAATCGAACCGGCGGCCGGCGTACATCGCGCTGGGCGAGTTCCGGCCGAAGGCGGAGCAGCCGGTTTGGTTCAGCGAGTCGCGGTTGTTGATGGATAACGGGGGGAATGGGATTGGCCCTTTGAATCGGGTGGATATTGGTGGGTATACGAGCTTCACTACGCGCAAGGGTAAGAATGTTCTGTGGCATCCCGAGCGGAAGTTTTTTCTGTTGGGGAAGACGATTACGCCGGAGATTCTGGCTGGGCTGACGGTGCCAGCGAAGTGATCGGTTGGATTTGGATGTAGGGCAGAATCCTTGCTCGCAGATGCCAATTCCACTCGTTTTTCAATTCAGATAGTTTTTGAATTAGTATTCGCACAGGCGATTCGCATGCCCGCTCGCTTGCGAGCGCTATGTTCTCAAATCTCCGCGCAAATGCGCCCACGAAAGGCGAGTGGCCTTGGAATTGTAATCTGTTGCCGACCTGTCCGCCATAGCTTTAGCGAAGGTGGACAGGCAATCGGCTCCGGCGTCTTATTTTGACACTGAGCGAAAAGGGCCGAATACCAATCGGCCGCAGAGTGCCACTCCAATGTCGCTAACATTGGAGGCAACCTGGCGAATGTCCGGGATCGCTTCGTGGCGCGGACACTCGTGTCTGCCGCGTCCCGACTTTTCGGGACGCCTTGTTTTCAACACCTAGCCTAGCCTCGGCACGAGTGCCGAGGCGGCAGGCAAAAGAAACGGCAATGTAAGCGACATTGGAGTGCCACTCTGTCCTACCTCGTTAATGGGAACTACTTTCCCACGGCCGGCACCGCGTTCTTAAGCGTTACTTCCACTTTTGCGTCTTCGAGCAGCACGTCGCTAGGGTTGGGAATGATGTGGTCCCCTATCTTTAACCCGCTGATCACTTCCAGCTTGTCGCCATAATCGCGCCCCGCGAGAATCCGTTGCAGATGCACCGTATGATTGTCGCGCACAACAGCCACACTGGTGCCGTCGCCGCGAACGATCAGTGCATCGCTGGGAATCAGCAGCGGGGCACTTACGCGAGGGCTGATCAAATTCACTGTCGCGTATTGGCCAGGCATGAGCAGCTCCGCGTTGTTGGGAACCTGCACTTCCGTAAGCAGCGTGCGATTGGTTGGGTCCAGCGAACTGGCGGTGCGAACTACCTTCCCGGTAAACTCCTTCCCTGAGACATTCGTCACTCGAATCCGCGCCCTTTGCCCTACACGGACCGAACTCGCGAGGGTCTGGGGGACATTCACGAAAATTCGCAGCTCGGCCGTTTGGGCGATTCGGAACATGAGCGTGCTGCCGGTGGTGACAAGCGCGCCCGCATCCACATTGCGCAACGTTATGACACCGTCGAAGGGCGCTTTTACCTGTCGGTATGACGCGACTTTCTGTGCTCGCTCCAGGTTGGCGCTGGCAGCGGCCAGATTGGCACGCTGCACGGCGATTCCACGCTCCAGGGCACGCACGGCCGCGGCTTTCGATTGAAGTTGCGCCTGATACTGATCGTTGTCCTGTTTGGAGGTGATTCCCTGTGCGGCCAACCTGGTATAGCGCTCGGCCGTGACGCGTGCGAGTTCGGCGTCGGTTTTGCCTTGCTCGTAGGATGCCTCGGCCTGTTCCAGCGCTGCATTTGCCTGATCGCGATTGGCACGAATCTGCACCGCCTGGTCATCGAGTTCCGGTGCGTCGATCTGGGCCAGCCGCTGCCCCGCTTTCACGTGGTCGCCGATATCCGCAAACATGCGGCCAATGTAGCCGTCGGCGCGCGCCAGAATCGGCGCCTCATTGATCGCCTGGATGTTGCCGGGTAATTCCATCTCGCTTGAGGAAGAGGCTCGGCCAACTTCGATCACTTCGACTCGCGGTAGCGCGGTTTCCTGTTGATGGGCTTCGGCCGCAATCGCCGTCGTACGCTTTAGGAAAGGAAGGTAGCCTGCCAGGAATGCAAAAACAACCACGACGGTTAGAATCAGCACAATCGCCAGAATCGTAATCCAGGAGGGCTTCCACAAGGTTTGCGGTAACTCCTCGCCGTGTTTAAGTGCAGTAAGCTGGCGGCGCAGTTCCTGGTTTTCCTGGCGCAGCCGTTCCTCTTCCCCAATGCCCGGGGCATCTTGTTCGAAGTGTCTCATTCCTGCCC
This sequence comes from uncultured Acidobacteriia bacterium, assembly GCA_903881085.1. Taxonomy (GTDB): domain Bacteria; phylum Acidobacteriota; class Terriglobia; order Bryobacterales; family Bryobacteraceae; genus CAIRSA01. The sequence continues at coordinate 17,897 of CAIRSA010000505.1, read as the reverse complement.
TCTGAGCCGCTGCTCATGATCCACCGGCGGTTTGGTGCGCAAGTAACTGTAGATGATCGGCACGACGAACAACGTGGTTACTGTAGCGAACATCAGGCCTCCGATGACAGCGCGGCCGAGCGGCGCGTTCTGCTCGCCGCCTTCGCCCAGTCCCAGCGACATCGGCAGCATGCCCAGAACCATCGCCGTCGCCGTCATCAGCACGGGTCGCAGCCTGGCTTGTCCCGCCGCCAGAATCGCTTCCGTTGCCGAACCAGTAGTGACACGCTCATCGTTTGCAAAAGTGACCATCAGAATACTGTTCGCCGTAGCCACTCCGATACACATAATCGACCCCATCAACGATGGTACATTGAGCGATGTGCCGGTGACGAAGAGCATCCACAGAATTCCAGCGACCGCGCCGGGCAGTGCCGTCAGGATAATAAATGGGTCCAGCCACGATTGAAAATTCACCGTCATCAGCAGGTAAACCAGAGCCACGGCGAAGACCATGCCCAAACCCAGCCGGTAGAATGACGAGTGCATCGTCTCCACCTGCCCGCGCAATTCGAAGGAAGTGCCTCGCGGCAAGCGAGGCTCTTCATCCTTCACGATCTTGCGTACCTCCGCTCCAACGCCTCCCAAATCGCGCCGGTCTATGTTGGCGTACACGTCGAAAACGGGCCACACGTTATAGTGGTTCACGATGACTGGGCTTGCGGCGCGCTCAACGGATACGAGATTCGATAGCAACTGTGTGGTGCCTCCATCGGAACCGGGATTTCCATAGGCGCGCGACGCACCTGCCGGAGACGCGCCGACGGATGCCGCAGTCATGCCGGACGCGCCGGCTTGGGAGCCCGCAGTTGTGGTAGTGACCGTGTTTGTTGCAACAGTTATCGGTGTGCGGAGCATTGCGTCAAGATTGTTGACGCGGTATTGCGGCGTCTGAACGCCTACAGAGTAGTTGACGCCATTCACCCAGTTCAGCCAGAAATTTGGAGCCACACCTGAACTGCCGCTGAGCGAGATGAGCATGCTGCTGGTGACATCCTTCTGCGTCAAACCCAACTGCGCCGCCTTGGTACGATCCACATTCAGCCTGATTTCGGGCTGCCGCACCACTTGATGTACGTGTACGTCGGCCGCGCCCGGAATGTGCGAGATTCGCTCAGCCATCTTCTGTGCCACTTTGTAGTTGGCTTCCGCGTTGCGTCCGACAATCTGCAGATCGATCGGCGCAGGCAGTCCGAAACTCAGAATCTGGCTGGTAATGTTGGCGGGCTGGAAGAAGAACGACATGTCGGGAAACTTTTCGCGCAGATGTTTGCGCAGCGACACTTCGTAATCGCGCGTGGAGCCGTGCTTTTCCTTGTTCAGTGAGATCATGATCTCGCCATCGGCGGACGAAATCGTAGGAATGTCACCCTGGGCGATGGCCGGCCAACTGTTCGGGATCCCGATATTGTCGATCAGCGTGTCGATCTCTTCCGCCGGAATTACGCTGCGGATTTCCCGTTCCAGTGCGGCGAACCGAACCTCCGTTTCTTCAATACGCGTCCCGGCAGGGCATCGCGCATGCAGTCGCATCTGCCCGGAGTCAACGTTGGGGAAGAAATCCTGCCCTACGAAATTGACCAAACCCAGCGAGACAACAGAGAACAACATGAAAGCGGTAAGCACAGGTCCGCGATGCGCGAGCGACCATGCGAGCAAACCCACGTAACGGTAGCGCAGTTTCTCGAACAGGTGGTTGAACAAGTGATGGATGCCTATCAGAAATCCTTTGGAGCGTTCCGCGGCCTTCTCGTGGTAGGACACCGCTTCGGACTTCAGAAGGAAAGCCATCATCGTCGGCACCAGCGTTCGTGATAGCAGATAGGAGGCGGACATCGCGAACACCACCGCCAGCGCCAGGGGCCCAAACAGGTACTTGGCCGTGCCGGTGAGCAGCAACACAGGGACGAAAACGATGCAGATGGAAAGCGTGGCGACAAAGGTGGGAACGGCGATCTGCGAAGCGCCATCCAGCACCGCGCGGATGATCGGTTTGCCCATGGCAAAGTTGCGGTGCGTGTTCTCGATTTCCACGGTCGCATCGTCCACCAGAATTCCCACGGCCAGCGCCAGTCCGCCCAGCGTCATCACATTGATCGTGTGTCCCATCAGATTCAGTAAGGCGAGCGATGTGAAGATCGAAAGCGGAATCGAAATGCTGACGATCAGAGTGCTGCGCCAACTGCCCAGGAACAGCAGGATCATCATGGCGGTGAGGCCGGCGGCGATCAGCGCCTCTTTCACCACGCCCTCAATCGATGCGCGCACAAAAAGCGACTGGTCGGCTAGTGGAACCACCTTCAGTTCCTGCGTGACGTTGGCGAGAATGCGCGGCAGCGCTGCTTTTACTGCGTTCACGATGGCGAGCGTGGAGGCATTGCCGTTGCGGGTAATCGTGATGAGCACACCCCGCTTGCCATTGGTTCGTACAATATTGTTCTGCGGGTTGAAGCCATCGCGGACCTGCGCCACGTCCTTCAAATACACCGTCGCGCCATTGATAGTCTTGATCGGCAGATTGTTGAGGTCGGCGAGTTTCAGCGGGCTGCTGTTCACCTTCACTTGATATTCGGTGTTGGCCAATTTTGCCGTGCCGGCTGGCAGGATGAGGTTTTGCAGGTTCAGGGCGTTTGAAACATCGATGGGAGAAAGCTGGCGGGCATACAGATCCTCAAGGTTCAAATCCACCATAATCGCCCGCTGCTTGCCGCCGAAGGGGTAGGAAACGGACGCGCCCTGGACGGTTCCCAGCGGCGTGCGGATGAAGTTGTTGCCGAGGTCGAAGATCTCCTGCTCGCGCAGCGTATTGCTGGAAAGGCCGAGCTGCAGAATGGGTACGCTGGCGGCGTCATACTTCAGGATGTTGGCCGGATACATCCCGGGCGGCATCTGGCGCAGCGAAGTGTTCATCGTCGCGGTGGTCTGCGCCACGGCCATGTCGATTTTCACATTGGGGTGAAAGTAGATGCGCACCACGGCGTAGCCATAGTAGGACTGGGATTCGATGTGTTCGATGTCGTTGACGTTCGATGTGAGGCTGCGCTCAAACGCAGTGACGACACGCTTTTCCATCTCTTCAGGCGACAGGCCGGAATAGGCCCACAACACGCTGACCACTGGAATGTCGATGAACGGGAAGATGTCCACCGCCATTGTGAAAATGGAGGTGACACCGAGCATCGCGATCAAAATCGCCATCACCACAAAGGTGTAGGGCCGGGCGAGGGCTAGTCGGACAATCCACATAGAGTTCGGTGATCGAGAGGGCTGCGGGTTGCCCCGGCCTTTTGCAGTATATCTTATCGTCCCACATTGAGGAGTGGCCGCGACTTGACCGGCTGCGCACACTTCCAGACACATCGAATAGTGGGGCGATGGGAACACCTGGTCCTTGGGAATAACCTGCGGTGTGGGTTCGCGAATCCGTCGTGGATCCGGTCTTGAAGACAAGGACGGCTCGTCTGCCGACAGAGTTTCATGGATCCGAAAGTAGACGTACCGGCTTGAGGACGGTCAGGCGGTCGCAGTTTCGGGATTGGTTTTGAGACGCGGAAAGGGTTGATTTCTGTGAGGGGTCGATGACCAAAGAGAGTCCATATAACCCAACTATGCCATCTCTCCCTCTTGAGCGCGCGATTCTGCAAGAAAGTTCTTAAAGCGAAACTCTATTCTGTGCCGCTCATATTCGAGTATCCAATTGTTGAACCGACCATAGACGGGTAGCAGGTCAGAAGCATTGGTAGCAATAATATCAAGCCCTCTGTCATCGTACATATGCATGATGACCTTTGCCCGGTAGTCGATCAAATAGACTCTTCCGGCAATCCGAGGAGTGCCTCCTAGATCAGCATTAGCAATGGCCTGAAACATCAAGGCCACATTGAACGACAGCGGCGGTAACCGAGTCCATGTCAAACAATATGGTGATTCATGTAAGGGTGAAACAGCTAAAGATTGAAACTGTGTGGGAGGAGAGATAGCGAAGATGCCGGGCGTGGAAAACAATTGGGTAAATCGCTCGGCAAGGTGGTCGTCGGGCGACCACTCCTGAGAAATAAGAATGCAATCAACGGCTTGGCCAAATACGAACTCATAGAGATTAGTCGCCCGCGCGACCTGCGCGGAGCCGATCTCAAACCGAATGCCAATGGGCCATTGGCCGAACAGATCGCCCCCGAAGTCCACGCCGGGAAAGTTAGAAAACATAAACTGCGGTAAGTCAAACGATGCTGAATGTTCCATCGGGCGCTTTCTCTACCAGACTATCAAACTCACTACCCAAACGACAGGCCAGCCTGATAGTCGTGTCGCGAAATTCCAATTTAAGGCATTGGCGCTCTTAGAATTGCCGTATAGGTGTGCTAGGCCGAACTGTTGACCAATGCATTCAAACTCCCCTATGTCCTTAGTCAGAACGGGGACCATGAGCGGCGTCAAGGAATCAGCCGCGGCTTCTTCCCTTTGGCAAGGCGCACGACACCAAAATCACGGCGGTCCAGGGTGAAGATCAGGTCGATTCCCTCACGGTTTGCCAGGTGAAGGAGTGACGCGTCGGCAAGCTGTAGTCCCAGACTCTTATATTTGGCGAGAATTGCCGCAATTGCGGGAAGATCCCCCGCGCCCAGGGGCTCAATCTCAAAAGGGCGGCCGTCAAACGAGGAAAGAAGCCGCAGGATTGCTTGCGGGTACGAACGTAAGAGCCAAGCAGCTTCGGTAATCACTGGCCAACAGGTGAGCAGCGGTCCCCTGATTTTTCGAAGCTGATCGACGCATGCTTCGTGGTATTCGTCGGATTCCAGCAGTTTGGCCACGATCGGGCCAGTGTCTACCAGCAATCGGCCGGTCAAGAGCCTCCAAACCCATCAACGTATTTCGGGTTCGTGCTCAGGTCTCGAACTGTTCCTTTGACCGCACCAATCAATCCTGCCTTTTTTGCATACTCGTACGCGGTAGGGGATAGTTCGTCGGCCGCGATCCGCTGTTCGACTGCTTCGCGAATGAGATCGGACTCGCGCCGTCCTCCCCTGTTCGCGACGGCCTTTAGCCGGCGGCGCATTTCAGGGGAAACCCGCACCGTGATGCGTTGATCTTTCATATCTATTTGTCCGACAGTGTATCAGATCCGTCTGCCATTGGGCCGATGCGCCTGCAGCCTCGGCAGATTGTTCAGATCGGCAAGTTGCGGCGGCCTGCTGTTCACCTTCGCCGTTTTGGGGCAACCTCCGAGGGCGTTATCCGGGAGCAATCCCGACCACATGAAGTAGGTGCAGCTACCCCGGCCAGTCCATGGCGCCTGCGTAGATTGGACCCAGCGGTAGTTCGCAGCGGATCGACGGTAACTGAATTCGCGCATCTTCGCCATGATGATGTTGCAGCAGCCAGGAGTCGTTCGGTTGCCTGCTGTAGTGTTCCACATGGATGGCATCGTAATGAAAGACGAGGTAATCGGTGAGCGAAGGAATTTCCCGATACAGAACAAATTTCAGGCCGCGGTCATAGTTGGCTGTCGATGGGGAAAGCACCTCGACGATGATGACGGGGTTCGTATACACGTCCACGCTTCCGTCAATATTTTGGATGGGCGCACAACCAACCGAGACATCCGGATAGAACTGATCGCCAAGCGGTGTTCGAACACGCAAGTCTGAAGTGAAAGGAGCGCAGCCGGATCCGTCCAGTTGCGCTCCTAGTTTCCAGAGCACACGTGCGGCCAGATTGGAATGCCGGATTGACCCTCCCGACATGGCAAACATTTCGCCGCCAACGAATTCGCTCTTGTATTGCGCCGCCGTTTCCAGGGTAAGGTACTCTCCCTCTGTCAAACGCGCAACGGGTAGAGTGCTCATGGAATGATTATCCCAAATCCGATCGCGACGGGGTGGTGCGCGATTCGCATGGGCCGGAAGTTTTCGAATCCAGTCTGCAAGGAGATTTGTGCTGGGCTTGGCGGCCCACCCAGCGTCAGCATTCGGTATCTTGCATTGCCTTATGCTGAAGATAAGCGATAAACAATTTTGGAATGCAATGTTATGACTACCATCCTCCTGCTAGTTCTCGCGGTGCCGGCGAATCGCCTCGGCTACGCGGAATTCTCGGGATTCCAGCTCAAGATTATCCAGAAAGTCATCACCCTCATTGTGTTCATCGTCTTCGCTACAACAATTCTGAAGGAGAAAATAGCGTGGAATTACATTGTGGCGTTCGTCTTTCTGGGTGTGGCGGCGTTTTTCGCTCTTGCCTTTCAGGCCCCCCCAGTTGCTGTGTGAACAGGCCATAAACCATCAAGATCGATCCGAGGGGGCGCACGCATTGGGCGTTCCTCGCCGGGGAGGAGTTTCATCTCAGCTCAATGATGCCACTATGCTATGCTGCGATGGAAACGACTCAAATCATGCAATCGGTCAAGCTGTATCACAATGCCAAATGCGGCACTTCCCGTAACGTCCTCACCCTGCTGCGCGAACGCGGCATCGAGCCGGAAATCATCGAATACCTCACTGCGCCCCCTTCCCAGGCCCAACTCAAAGCCATAATCCGCCGCTCCGGCCTGGAGGTCCGCGCCTTCATGCGCCACAAAGAAGCCCTCTACACGCAACTTGATCTTGATAACCCCAAATGGACCGATGCCGACCTGATCGGCTTCCTCGCCGATTATCCCGTCCTATTCAACCGGCCCGTTGTAGTAACTCCCAAGGGCGTTCGTCCCTGTCGCCCTGCTGAAGCCGTGCTGGAACTGATCGATTGAATTGAGCAACGCATGGAATCCGCCAAGGGCCTGTTTGTTGACTGCTGAGATTCCGGGTAAATTCCCGCTAAGTGGGTGTTCCAGATTTGCAGGACCGTCCAAGCTTACGCCTTTAGAGATTTGCCGATTATGATACGATAGGCGGGTCATCATGAACTTCTAAGGGGATCAATGAAAGTTTTCTACGTTCTTATTGGGCTAATTCTTGCCTTAACACCTGCGTTTGCGCAGAACGGATCCATCCGTGGAGTGTTGCTCGATCAGCAAGGCTCCGCTATTCCAGGCATCAAAATCAGAGCAACCGATGAGGCTAAGGGAATCGTCATCCGCGAGAGCTCTTCGCAGGCTGACGGGTCCTTTGACTTAAGCCCATTGAACGCAGGAATCTACAAAGTTTCCGCGGAATTGAAGGGTTTCAAGACCATGGAGCGCCGGGGCCTGGTGCTCGATATCCAACAGGCGGTGAACCTGGGGAAGGTAGTGATGGAGGTTGGCGCGGTGACCGATTCGGTGACCATCGATGCCTCCGTGCCGCTGGTGGAAACATCCACGGCGCAACACTCTTATGTCGTCACGGACAAGCAGGTGAACGAACTGAGCCTGAACGGGCGCGACTTTCAGAACCTGATGAAGACTCTGCCCGGAGTTGTCAGCAATGACCAATCCGACTTCCGCCTGGCGTTTAATAGCACCAACAACTGGAACACCAACGGACTGCGCGGCAGTATGAATAACGCCTCGCTCGATGGCAGCATCAATACCGACGTAGGTGCTAACGATGGCCAGTACACGCAGGTCAGCCTTGACGCTGTGGGTGAGTTCAAGCTACAGACGAGCACGTTCAACGCCGAATACGGCCGCAGTGCTGGTGTCATGATCAGCGCCACCACAAAAGCCGGCACGAAACAGTTCCACGGTACTGCTTATGATTTCGGACGCAATGACGCGCTCGACGCCAACGCCTATTTCCGCAATCTGCAGAATCAGTCGAAGGCGAAGTTGCGTTACAACCAGTTCGGCGGAAATCTCGGCGGCCCGGGCTATATTCCGCACGTATCGTCGCGCGCCAATACGAAACTGTTCTTCTTCTTCAATTTCGAAGGTACGCGCGCAACCCGCCCCAATGGAGCGGCATTCGTCGATGCCTACCGGCCGGAGTTGCTGCAGGGTGATTTCTCAAAACTGTACCGCTTCAATGCCAATGGCAGTCCAGCAACCATCTCCGGAACCACTTTCAATACTGGTACTGTTTTCCAGCCTGGTTCCATCGTGCGCAACGCGGCGGGTAACATCACGGGCGGCATTCCGTATCCTGGAAATATCGTGCCGAAAAGCGCCTGGAGCAAGAACGCGGTGGGCTTTCTGAACGTGTTGAACCGGTTGGATCGTAACGGTGCGCCGGACACGCCGAACGTGCCCGAATCCGTGCGCGTGCCTCTGAACGACAGTTACCTCTTCAATAAAAACGCCAAGGTGGCTCGCATCGATTACACGCTTAGCCCGAAGAACAACATCTTCCTGCGATGGGCCGACGATGCGCAACAGGAGAGCACGGGCCTCGGCATATTCAACAGCACTTCGTTCCCGGTGTTTCCGGAGTACCGCAAAAAGCCAGGATCAAGCTGGGGCGTGAACATGGTCAACGTAATCTCTCCGTCGATGACCAATGAGTTCGTATTCACCTATAACCACCTGACGCAGATTGTCGACGTGGTGCCCGGTACGGATCCGGCTAGTTATGATCGCGGCAAACTTGGATTCACCTACCAGGAGCTCTACACTGGCGTCAACAAGGACAACAAGTTCCCCTCGATGAGCGGCTGCGGGACCCCGTGCAGTTTCACCAGTTTCGCCGCAGGTTGGACGAGCGAAGGAAAGACATTTGCTTTTAGCGATAGCATCACTTATCGCCGCGGCAAACACGCCTTCAAAACCGGCGCTTTTATCAACCGCAACGTCAACGGGCAGCAGCCCACATGGACCGACACGGTCAATTTCAATTTCGGCACCGGGGTCAACAATCCGAATGACACCAACAACGGGCTGGCCAACATGCTGCTGGGAAACTACCTCAGCGCCGCTCAGACCAACGGCATCTACTATGGCAGCTTCGCTTTCCTTGGTACGGAGTTTTTCGCCCAGGATACCTGGCGCATCGGACGTAGCCTAATGCTCGAATATGGCGCGCGCTATGTCTACCAGGGTCCAACTTACAGCTATGGCAAGTATCTGGCGAGTTACTTCGATCCGGCTTTGTACGACAAGGCCAAGGCCGTCCAGATCGATATCGCAAACGGGCCGCAGAAGGGCCGCATTCTTCCGGGAATCGGCGATCCGTTCAACGGAATGGTGCAGGAAGGTTCGGCAAGTATTCCCTCCGGCTTCGCCAAACACCGCAAGAATCAGGTCTCGCCCCGATTGGGCTTTGCCTGGGATGTCTTCGGGAATGGCAAGACCGCCATTCGCGGGGGCGGCGGCACTTTCTACGAACGCATTCAACAAAACGTCTTCAACTTCGGCGGACTAGGTAATCCGCCGCTCAATTACACGCCCACCGTCTATGGCGGGAACGTCGACACGCTGAGCCCTTCGCTGGTGAGCGGCGGTACGCGCTTCCCGGTGTCGGTCGTTGCGTTTAACCAGGAAGCCAAGACCCCGACCATTTATTCCTGGAGCTTCACTCTGGAGCAACAACTGTTCAGCAAAACGTCAATGCAACTTACTTATGTGGGTAACATGGCACGCCACATGCAATATGGCCGTAACATCAATCAACTGCCATTGGGCAGCACCACTGCGCCGGGCAACACGATTCTGAGCGCGGCAGGCAACCTGAACAACGCTGTGGTTCCGTACAAGGGTTACAGCAACCTGAACTATACGGACTTCGGTGCCAACAGCAACTACAATGCTCTGCAATCAAGGTTCAGCCGCAGGTACACCACAGGATTTACCATGAACGTGGGCTATACCTGGTCGAAGGCGATGGACATGGTGGATTCCGATACGACGATCATTGCTGACTTCCAGAATCGCAATCGTGAGTACGGCATCGCCGGGTTCGATCGCACGCATGTATTGAGTATTGACTATGTTTACGAAATAGGGAAACTAACCAACAAGATGGGGCTGAAGAATAAGTTCGCGAAGAGTGTGTTGAATGGCTGGGAAGTCTCAGGCATCTACAAGTACCAGAGCGGCTTCCCCTTAACGATTACATCCAGCGGCAATCCCGGTATGGTATTCAACGGGACGGTGCGGGCCAATTACCTGGGCGGCGATGTGATTCCCGCCGTGCAGGACCGGCTGAACTACTACGATCCGCTGGTGTTCGGGCGTCCGCTTGACGGATCGCTGGGCAATACGGGTAAGGGAATCCTTCGTGGACCGCATATCAATCAGTGGGACGCCTCGCTGTTCAGGAACGTACAGATCAACGAGCGGATGCGGCTGCAATTCCGCTTCGAAACGTTCAACTCGCTCAACCACACACAGTGGTACGGGGTGAATACCGGTGTGAGCGCTTCCAATCCCGGCGATCGGGTGACTGCGAATACTCGAGGGTCCGCCGGTCAGATTACTTCTACTCGCGATCCCCGCAATGTGCAGTTGAGCATGAAGTTCTATTTCTGATGCGTGCCTGACCGGAGTTTGTGTAGCAGTAGAATAACACTATGGTCGCACTACTGTGGCTGCTGCTCGCCGCCGATCCGTTAGCACAGGTGTTTGAGCGCGCCGCGTCCGCGCTATCGAGCGGAGATTACGCGGCTGCCGAGGCGGGTTTTCAGCAGGTTCTAAAGGCTTCGCCGAAACACATCGGGGCGATGGGGAATCTGGGCGTCGTCTATTCGCGGATGGGCCGCTTCGATCGCGCGGTGCAGGTCTACCGGCGTGCGCTCGCGTTGAGTCCGTCGGACAAGGGACTGCTGCTCAACCTTGGCCTCGCATTTATCAAACAGGAGTCCTATGCAGAGGCGCGGCATGTTTTTGAGGGTCTGGTGAAGGCCGCGCCCATGCACCCGCAGGCACGCGGACTGCTGGCCACCTGTCAACTGCACACCGGCCAGATCGATGCAGCGGTCGCGGCATTCGAATCGCTCGTCAAGGAAAACACCGGCCTGTTGTATCTGCTCGGCATCGGCTATCTGAAGCAGGGGCGTCCGGAGCAGGCAGGGCAGGCCTTTGACGCGTTTCTTGCCACCGCTCCACCGGCGCTGGCGAACTTCACGCTATGCAAGGCGTACTATGAAAGCGAACTGTTCGACGATGCCGCCGCATACTGTCGCAAGGCGCTGGAGATCGATCCGAAACAGGCCGGCGTGCACCGCGAATTCGGCAAAGTCCTGGTCAGTCTGCGCAGTCCTGACGCCGTGAAGGAGCTTACCGTGGCGACCCGCGAAAATCCGAATGATGCCGAGGCGATCTATTTTCTCGGCGCGGAACTACTGCAGGAGGACCGCCAGAAAGAGGCCCTGCCGCATCTGGAGCGAGCGCGGCAATTGAATCCGGGGTTTTGGGGTGCCTATTTCTACCTGGGGAAGGCGAAGGCGCAAGCGGGCCAGAACGCTGCGGCGATACCACTGTTGCAGCAGGCGGCGGAATTGAACGGGAGCGAATCGGCGATCTTCTATCAACTCGGCCGCGCACTCTCCTCCGTGGGAAGAACGGAGGAGTCCAAACGCGCCATGGACCGCGTGCGCGAGCTGAAAGCGCTTAGCCTCGACCGCGAGACAAAGGCGTTCCAAACGAAATGACGCGACGAGAGCTTCTGGCACTGGCGGCAGCTTCGCGCGCAGTCTCGAAAGGGCAGGGAATTGCCACGCGTGGAATCAAGCCTGCGCCGCGCTCCAAGCCTTCCGGGCTGCCGTTTCATGCGCGCTTTACCGATGTCGCGAAGGAGGCGGGACTGCGGGCGCCGGTGATTTACGGCGGCACGGACCGCAAGAATTATATCCTTGAGACTGTCGGCTGCGGCGTCGCTTTCTTCGACTACGATCACGACGGATGGCTCGATATCTTCGTGCTTGGCGGTTCGCGCATCGAGGGTGCGCCCGAAGGCGCTACCAACCGCCTGTATCGCAACAATCGGGATGGCACATTCAGCGACGTGACGGACAAGGCAGGGCTGCGCCGCACCGGATGGGCATCCTCTGTTACCGTGGGCGACTTCAACAACGATGGCTGGGACGATCTGTTCATCACCTATTGGGGACAGAACGTTCTTTATCGCAATAACGGCGACGGCACCTTCACCGATATTACGGAAGCCGCGGGGCTGCTGCAGAAGACGCCGCAGTGGGGATCCGGCTGCGCGTTTGTCGACTACAACCGCGATGGATTTCTCGACCTGTTCATCGCTCACTATCTGGACTTTGATTTCAAGCGCGTTCCCAAGCCGGGGGAAACTGCCTACTGCAACTGGAAGGGCGTGCCGGTCAATTGCGGCCCTCGAGGCTTGCCCCCAGGAAAGATGGAGCTGTTCCGCAACAATGGCGACGGCACTTTCACCGATGTATCTGAAGCCTCGGGAGTGGCCAAGCTCAAGGGGAGCTACGGCATGACAGTGGTGGCGGCGGACTTCGACAACGACGGCTGGCAGGATATTTACGTGGCGTGCGATTCCACCGCCAGTTTCCTGCTGCGTAATAATCACGACGGAACCTTCACCGATATTGGGCTGGAAAGCGGCGTTGCTCTCAACCAGGACGGCATGGAGCAGGCCGGCATGGGCATTGGAATTGGCGACTACAACCTCGACGGCCACCTCGACATTTTTAAGACGCACTTCGCCGACGACACGCCAGTGCTATATCGAAACAACGGCAAGGCGAACTTCGACGATGTGACGCTCGCTTCGGGGCTGGGCGCGGAGACTCGGTTTGTCGGTTGGGGCGCGGGCATCGTCGACGTGGATAACGACGGGCTGCCCGATCTTTTCTGTGTGACCGGCAATGTCTATCCGGAGTTGGAGGCGAAGGTCCCGGCATATCCCTTCCGCACGCCGCGCGTGATTTATCGCAACCTGGGCGGCGGTAAGTTCGAGGAGATGATCGGCGAAGCCGGGCCAGGCATTGAGGCCTCGCATTCCAGCCGCGGCTGCGCCTTCGGCGACTTCGATAACGATGGCGATATCGATGTGGTGGTGATCAATCTGAACGAGCCGCCGTCGCTGTTGCGCAACGATGTCACCGGCGGAGGTCACTGGCTCAAGGTGAAACTAATCGGCACGAAGTCGAATCGCAGCGCGATCGGAGCGACGGTGATCGCGATATACGGCAAACGGAAGCAGGCGCAGGCGGTGTTAAGCCAGTCGAGCTTTTATTCGGTGAACGATTTCCGGCTGCATTTCGGGTTGGGAGCGGAGCTTACGGCGGCGCTGGAGATCAGGTGGCCCAGCGGGATGGTTGAGCGGATTGCGAAGTTGGAGTGTGACCGCATGGTCACAATTATGGAAGGCGCTGGAATTTTGCGGGCGGAACCTCTGAAAGCCGGTCTCCCTCCTTTCGCCACCGTGTATTCTTTGCGATAAGACGCAAGCGATGGGCCAAGCCGTGCGCGAAGTTATCGGCTGCGTGCAGGATAAAGCGGCCTGCGCGGGCTGGTAAGATCCGGCCGCAATCCGAGGGTTTGGACCGGGGCCAGTCACCACCGGGCGTTTTTGTATAAATCCCACTCGCTTTTTCTTTTCGGCTGTTCTTTGCGGCAAACAGCCCAAGGCCACCTAGTTTTCTAAGTGCACGGCCTACAGGTTCTTATCGGAGGCCGCACCGTCACGGGTTCGGCCCGGTGCCTAATATCAGACATCCCGACTGCCCACTCGTTTGCAAGGGCAATGTTTTAAATCCGCCTCGCAGTTGCTCCTGCGCAAAAGTGTGGCATTGGATTGCCCATGTCCCAACGCCTGGACCACCGCCTCGCCGCGACTGTTCCAACTTAACCGGCATTTGATATCCCAATTTGGGGTCAAACAGATTCCTTCACACCTTCTGAGCGGCTCTCCGGGCACATTCACGTTTTACCCGCGGATTCGCGGTGGCTCTACTGAAGTTCGCCATGGATCTTCAGCGCGCCCAAGCGGGATCAGATGCCTCAGCGTAATGTCCCCAAAAGGCTGTCCCAAGAGTTCAACCTAAATAGAGCAGTCGACGGCAAATTCGGATGGGTGGCGAGACTGCCCAAACAGGGGACTGCCTACATGTTTCCGGCGTCTTTTGCCGGAATCATGCGGGCTGTCCCCTGTTTGCCCCACGAGATACTGCCCGCAATGCGAGTCACCCGGCAGGTGACGAGCACGTTGTATGCAACCAATGCTAAATGTTAGAGATAGCTTTTCCAGATGCGTTCAACTGCCCCTTCTCCGATAATGGGAGCAGCATGCTGCCCTCTATCTTCGTTTCGCACGGCGCGCCTAGTCTGGTTTTGGAAGACGGACCTACGCAACAGTTCTTCCGCCAGCTTGGCGCAACGATGGAGCGCCCGCGCGCCATCGTTTGCATCTCGGCGCACTGGGAAACCTCGCGCGTAACAGTCGGCACAGCGCAAGCCCCGACTATCATCTCCGATTTCCAGGGCTTCCCGCAGGCCCTCTACCAGGTGAAGTACCCGGCGCCTGGCGACCCCGCGCTTGCACAGTCCATCGCCCAGGCACTGCATGCAGACACCGATCCCACCCGCGGTTTCGATCACGGCGTATGGTCTCCGCTGGTGCTGCTGTATCCGGATGCTTCCATCCCAGTCATCCCCATATCCGTGCAGCGTTACCATTCTGCCCAGGATCATTTCGCCGTGGGGCAAGCACTGCGGCCCTTCCGCGACGAAGGCCTGCTGATCATCGGCAGTGGCAGCGCAACGCACAATCTGGCGGAATTGGGGCGGCTTCCGCTGCCTCCGCACGCTCAGGCGTTTGAAAGCTGGTTGTGCGATTCCATCGTCGAAGGACGTACGCAGGAATTGATAGATTGGGAGACGACCAGTCCCCATCCGCGGCTGAACCATCCATCACCTGAGCACTTTCTGCCGCTGTTTGCGCCGCTGGGAGCAGCAACGAATCCGAAGGGCCGCGTTCTTCACCGGCGGTTTGAGTTCGGGTCGCTTTCGATGGCCGCGTTCGCCTGGGAATAAGTGGGGCGGGCTTTAGCCTGCGCGGGACTTCAGTCCCGCTCCGCGTTGTCGGGCTGAAGCCCTCCGCAGGCTAAAGGCCCGCCCTACTGCCGTCCTAATTCCGATACGAGCTGGTATTGGAATTCCATGCCTTCATAAAAAGACTTAGCCAGGACTCGTTCATCGCGGCCATGGGCTCTAATGTCATCCAGGTCATTGAAGATGCCCGAAACACCATAAGTGGGAATGCCCCCGAGGCGAAGAAACTTACCATCGCTAGCACCCGTCTCCATCACCGTAACTACAGGCGTCGCAGGCCACAGTCGTTCCGTCAACCGCTTCAAAACCGTGAGCAACTGCCCCTCAGGCACTGAGATTGGACTCACTCCCGCGCCACCTGCGGGCGACACCTTAATCAATGGATCGGCCAGCGCCGCTTTCAATTTCGCTTCCACGCCAGCAATGCTGTCCGTTGGCAGAATACGGCAGTTCACATTGGCGGTCGCGGTTTGCGGCAAGGCGTTTTGCGCATGCCCCGCAGCCAATTGCGTGGCAACGCACGTAGTCCGCAATTGCGCATTGAAGAATGGCGACGCCGAAAGCCGGGCAGCCGCCGCATCGTCATTCGGATTACTCAGAATGGACTTCAGGTCTTCGGATGTTTGACCCTGTTCGAGGGCCGACATCCGTTCCAGATAGGATCGCGTCACATCGTTCAAACTCACCGGAAATTGGAAGTGGCTTAACCGCTGCAATCCCCCGCTCAGGCGGTAGATGGCGTTTTCCGCGGTGGGCAGCGAACTGTGCCCGCCCGGATTGGTTACTTCCAGCTTGAAATGTACAGATGTCTTCTCCGCCGCCTGGACCGACATGTACAAGCGCTGGTCCTTGCGCAGAGCGCCGCCTCCAGCGTCAAGATTGATGCAGTATTCGGCGTCGATGAGTGCGCGGTGCTCCTTCAGCAACCAGATCACACCATTCGAATTGCCGCCTTCTTCATCCGATGTCAAGGCAAGAATCAAATCGCGCGCAGGACGGAAGCCTTCTTTCTTCAAGCGCAGGAACGCCGTCACCAAAGTGGCATCGTCGGCTTTCATATCCTGCGTGCCGCGGCCATAGAAATAGCCGTCCTGCTCGCGGAATTCAAAAGGCGCAAACGACCAGTCGGAGCGCAGCGCCTCGACAACATCCAGATGCCCAAGAAACAGAATTGGCCGCGCGTTGCCAGTGCCGCGCCAGCGCACAATCAGGTTGCCTTTTTTCGCGACAGGCGCCAGGACCGAGATGTCGATATCAGGAAATCCAGCCGCCTTGAAGCGCGCGGCCATGGCCTGTGCGGCCTGTGTATTGTCGCCAACGGAGTCAGTGGTATTGATCTCAATCAGCTGTTTGAAGATCTCACGACCCAGGTTCGGCTGCGCCATCGCAGGCATGCAGAGGACGAGCATAAACACGTGACGCATCCTCTCATAATACAATCTGGATATGAACTATACACGCCGCCAGTTGCTGATGGCAACGGCAATCGCCTCCCGTCTATCCGCGATGGAGTTGTCCAAGTTGAAGCTCGGCGTCACAACCGACGAGATTGACGAGGACCCCGCCGTCGCATCGAAATTCCTTCGCGAATTTAATCTGAACTACGCCGAAGTGCGCAATATCTGGGGCAAGTACAACACGGCCCAGCCTATCGAAAGGGTGAAAGAAGCGCACGCCATCTTCGAAGAGAACAAGATCAAATTGTCGATCCTCGGCACCGGCTTCTTCAAGGTCCCGCTGCCACCCGACACTGCGGAAGGCCGCGTTGCACTCGATAAGCAGTGGGAACTGCTGGATGGCGCCATGGAGCGTGCGAAGATTTTGGGCGCCGATAAAATGCGCGTCTTCGCGTTCACGTTCAAGAATGGAGAAAAGCCTGAGAAGAGCGCCTATCCGCGCATCTATGAACTGGTGACCGAAGCCGCTCGTCGCGCCAAGGCCAAAGGCATTCGACTGGCCGTGGAAAATGTCGGCAGCAGTTATGTGTGGTCGGGCGCCGATTCGGCTGATCTCCTGAAGGCGGTGAAGGCCGATAACTTTGGCCTCACCTGGGATCCGAACAATGCCGCCGAAACCGGCGAGCAGTCGTTCCCCGATGGCTACAAGAAGCTCGACCCGGCGCGCATCATGCACGTCCACCTGCGCGACTACAAGCACAACGCCGCGGGCAAAGTGGAATGGACCGCCGTCGGCGATGGCGAAATGGACAACCTGGGCCAGATCCGCGCATTGCTCAAAGCGGGCTTCAAGGGGACGTTCACTTTGGAGACTCACTATAAGCACCCGCAGGGCAAGGCGATGGCAAGCCGTACTTCGCTGACGGGGTTGCTGAAGGTGATTGAAAAGGTATAACTGCCCCGGGTCTACCCTCAGACATTCTGACCTCGACGGGGAATTGGGCCGACGACGCGTCGCATTTGGGGTCTGACACCTTTTTTCGGCCGTATTTGCCGAAAATGGGCTGTCTGACCCCAATTGCCCTCCACCGCAATTCCCCAATGAATCTCTCACCAAATCGGAAGCGCGCCTCATAAGTGCAATGTAAGCGACATTGGGCGTTCAGCCTGCGGGATGCGCTTTCAATTCTTGCGACAAGGGCTTGAGCCCGATTGGCCCTTCCGCCAACATTCACCCATCGGGTGAGCGTCGATGTCGCTGGAACTCAACACAGGTCAGCGGCTTGCGCTAAAGTTGCACGGCCATCCGCAGGTGAATCCTAAATAGAGCAGGCGACGGCAAATTCGGATGGGTGGCGAGACTGCGCAAACTGGGGACTGCCTACATGTTTCCTGCGTCTTTTGCCGGAATCATGCGGGCTGTCCCCTGTTTAGGTCAGAACTCCTGACCTCGAAGGGTAATAGTACGCTCCAAAACCGCTTACTAGCGTGCGAGGCTCGGTTAATGGTTGCCTTCTGCTAACCGAGCCGCGCACGTTAGTAAGCCGTTCTTCGGGATCAATTGAATTTCCATTTCC
>CAIRSA010000504.1 GCA_903881085.1 uncultured Acidobacteriia bacterium | reverse complement strand
GGTGTATGGTGCCAAGCTCGAAAACTGCGGTTGTTTTCCGTGTGGCCACAGCGGCGACATATACGCAACCGCGATTTGGCTAGGCCGTGCCGCTAGCTTCCCAGAGGCCGTTGCAGACGTTGCCGCCGTGCTTGGCGTTCATATATCATCGCAACCCGCAGGAACCGCCACACGGCCAGCCACGCCACCGCAGCGACCCGCCAAGCAACCCGAGCCGCCGTTTGAGTTATGCGCTGCCGACCGTGAGAAAATCCGCGCGGCCCGGTTGGCGTGGAGCGATGATTTCCACAGCGGCGACCCGATCATTGACCAGATATGCGAAAGCCTTGGTTTCACCCGCGAAACACTCAGATATGCATCGTGGGGCGAGTGCGGACTTGGTATATCTACCGGATGGCTTTGCTATGTTTATCCGAACGGCCTGAAATGGCGAAACCCAGACCCTAACGGAAAGTCCCGCTTTGTGTGGCTTTGCGGCAAGGCGCAAGCACCTTGGCGTTTCGAGTGGATCCGCCCCGAGACGCAAACGGTATATCTAACCGAAGGCGAAACCGATTGCATGTCACTGATTGCCGCAGGGTTAGAAGCCGACGGCGACGCCGTTTGTGTTGCATCGCCGGGCACTTCATTTTCACCAGCGTGGGCACCGTTGTTTGCTAACAGAAAAGTTGTCTTGTGTTTCGACCCCGACCCGCCCGGCCAAGCTGCCGCCCTCAAGGTGGCCGGAATGTTGGCACCGTTCGCAACGGGTGTTTCTAACTGGAAAGGGTCAAAGCCATGATTGCCACGAAACAAGATTGCCGTTCTATCCTTCAGGCACACGGCCCCGAGGTTTTGCGCAAAATGGCGTTAGATGCCGAGCCGTTTGAGTTTGAGCCGCAGGCACCCGAGGCCGACGATTCACCGCCCGATGATTGGCAGGACCCGCAGGCCGACGCGGAACGCGGGCCGACGTCCGAGCCCGATCCGACGGAAGGAACGCGGGCCGCCGCAGAACTACTTGAGCGAGCCTATGCGCTCCGGTTCAGACCTGAAAGCGTTCCTCCGCCGGATGAAATCTTGGTCACATTAGGCGACGTTCCGATTGCTGCCGCTGGAAATTTGTCAGTGATTCAAGGCAAGTCGAAAGTCGGAAAGAGCGCCGTCGTTGCCGCCGTAATTGGTGCCGCCCTACGTGGCCGCCGGGCGCTGCGTGGTGACACGCTGGCGTTTGAATGGGCCAGCCAGAATGACACCGGGGCAATCCTTCATATCGACAGTGAGCAATCTCCGGCAGACTGGCACGCGCTCGTCTGCCGGGCCGTGAGGCGCTCAGGATTGACGGAGGCAGGCGACAGGCTTGTTTCGCTGCCGCTGGTTCAATTCAGCCGAGGCGAGCGCCTGAAAATCATTCAGCTTGCGCTCGAACGTGAATTTGAAAACCTGGGTGTTTCCCTCGTCATTTTGGATGGAGTGGCCGACATTTGCGCCAGCCCTAACGATGAAGCGGAATCGTTAGAATTGGTTAGCAAGCTACTTGGGTTTTGCCACCGGTACGGAACCGGCATTGTCTGCATTCTGCACGAAAACCCCGGCACTGAATTAGGGAAAACGCGGGGGCATTTGGGCAGCGAGTTGAACCGGAAAGCGTTTGCCAATTTGAGAATCGACAAGGATGAAACGGGCGTTTCAATCATGCATGGCCAGGACATGCGCCGCCGCGATATTCCGAAGGGGTTAGGGTATTGCTTCCAGTGGAATCAGGATGCCGGGATGCACGCCTACGCGGGACGGGCCGCCGGTTTACAAGCCACAAAGCGCGATGCCGAGGCCACCAGCAAGGCCCGCGCGGAGTGGGGGGCGTTGTATTCACATGGTAAAGAAAACGGGACAAATGGCACTTGTCCCGAATTTTCAGCCGAGGAAGCCGCAAAAGTTGAACGGGACATGAGCGGGACAAATAAACTAACAGCAACTGAGACGATGAAAAAGCGCATGCAACGGTAAATATTCGGTGCGTCTGGGGAGAAAAGTTTGGGCTGGGGTCATTTTGTGCGGGACACGCAGGATTTTCCCTGCTAACAAGGGCTCGGAATGCCGAAGCCCCTGTCATCATTGGC
>CAIRSA010000503.1 GCA_903881085.1 uncultured Acidobacteriia bacterium | reverse complement strand
CGTTTTTGCCGGAATCATGCGGGCTGTCCCCGGTTTGCCCCACGAGATACCGGCTGCAATGCGAGTCACCCAGCAGGTGACGAGCACGTTGTATGCAACCGATGCTAAATGTTGGAGATACCTTTTCCAGATGCGTTCAACTGCTCCTTCTCGGGTAATCAATCCGCAGTTTGACTCGGCTGGATACCGTATCGACTGATTAGCTTGGGTTCAGATTGGTGGCAAATGCTGATCCAAAGCTTCTCTCTCATGCCACCGCGCGGCGAAGCTGTGGCAGATTGTCAAAATGCCGGTCCCGCGTGACGAGAGCCAGATCGTGTTCTATCGCCACGGCGGCGATCCACAAGTCGTTATCTGGCACCGGCGTGCCGGCGCGCTTCAGTTGCACGAATAAGCGGGCGTATTGCTCGGTCGTTTCGCGACTGGCGAAGAGAATCGCCACGGTCTCGCGTGCCAGCAGGTGCGCAAGCAAGGCCTCATTCTGCGTTTGGCGCGTGCCCCCATAAAACCCCGCTTTCATTTCCGCCAGCACGACGAACGGAATCCAAACTTCGTCACACTTGCCAAGAAACGCCGCAAGCGCCGCATCTCCCTGGAACAGGTCGGTCAGCCGGTTCGTGTCTAGGGCAATTCTCATTTCCACTTGCCGGCGTCAATTTGACGTTGGGAGGAAATCACCTTGTCGAATCCCGGGTCCGATACCCATTTGCCGACGAGGTCCGAGAAATCTGCCTTTACAGGATTCCCAACAACAGCCCGAGTCAATTCATCGAGTACGACGCGGTTCAGGCTCTGTTTCCGTTGCGCAGCCTTGACTCGAAGAGCGTGGTCCACTTCGGCAGGGACCCCTCGGATCGTGTAATGGAACGATGATTTTGCCTGCTTTCCCATGCCAGCATGATAGCAGATTCTGCCTACATTGATTCGAGCGTTCCCTGGGCAAAGAAAAGAACCATGGATTGGTCCGAATGCCATCGGCGCTTTCGAGTCTTTAACGCGGTCTTTCCTTGCAGCTCTCGCTCGATAGGAAACCATGAATTAAGCATCATCCTTGACGAATTCTAAAGGAATGTCGTTTGATGCATCCATGGGGCTCATTCAGCAAGCCTGGAAATGCAAGGACTCAGCGCACATCGCACGAGCGCTGGTTCCTTGCTCAGCGAACATTCCCAGTCCGGGCTCAAGCTGGAAGTGAAGATACGGTCCGCTCGAGAGCCGCTTGTTTTGCCGCTGCTATTTTGCCGGCTTGTCGTTCCACCACCAGAACTGCGGAATCTTCTTTTCCACTGGCCATACCTGGTTCAGCGTGTCGCCGTCATATAGCTCGCCATTCTTCATCACATAATGGACGGAGTCGGTGTTCCTGATGTCCTTCAGCGGATCTTTAGTCAGGATGACGAGGTCAGCGAAACGGCCCGGCTCAAGCACCCCCAAGTCCTGCCCCAGTCCGATGATCTCCGCACCGTCGCGCGTGGCAGCCTTCAGGACTTCTCGCGGGGTCATCCCGCCTGAGGCGAGCGACCACATCTCCCAGTGATAGCCGAGCCCCTGCAATTGGCCATGCCCGCCCACGCCTACCAAACCTCCGGCGCGCTGGATCTTGGCGGCCTGGGCCGCGGTCTTGGGGAACGAGTGCTCGTCCTGGCGGAACCATGGACGGCGACGGGTTTTATCGTCCAACAAATTGTGCGGGACGAAGCGCGCCAGCTTGGCGTTGTCATGAACCTCGGTCGTCTCGTAATAGAAGTTCTCCGCCCACGGACCGCCGTACAACACCAGCAGGGTCGGCGTATAATGCGTCTTGGACTGCGCGATCAACTCCACCACGTCTCGAAACAGGGGCACAATGGGAAGGGCATGCTCGTTACCGCCCATGCCGTCGAGCACATGGGTCAAATCGAGTTTTAAATCGAGGCCGCCTTCGGTCGTGACGGTCAACTCCAGCTCTTTGGCCGCCTGCACCACCCACTGGCGCTGCTTGCGATTGCCGGCCATGTACGACTTGATATTGGAGTTCCGGTAATACTTCTTGTATCTCTCCAACGTGTAGCGCGCCGATTCCGCGTTCTGGAAGTCGGTGCCACTGAAGACGCCGGGCCCGGTGGACAACGCGCGCGGGCCAATCATGATTCCCGCTTCGATCAAATCGGTGTAGGCCAGTTGATCGTTCGAGGAGGTCTGCACATCCAGGCCGGTGGTGACCCCGTAGGCCAGATTTGCCAGATAACTCCAATTAGGGCTTTCTAGCACCCCCTGGGTGCGCATCTCGTAATGTGCGTGCACGTCCACGAAGCCCGGCGTGATGTAGTGACCCTTCATGTCGAATTGTCTGGCGTTCGATGGAATCGTAACGGCGCCGCGCCTGCCAATGGCGGTGATGCGGTTATCCGTGATGACGATATCGGCGTTCGGGATGACTTCGTCGCCCTTCATGGTCACGGCAGTGGCGCCGCGCAGGGCAATGACTCCCTGCGGCTTGTGGCGGGGCATTTCGATGTTCACGTCGAAGGACTCCACCGCTTTGTCCAGCTCGCGGGGCGGCTTGGGCGCGGCGTCCGGCGGGCGCGCCTCTCCGCTGGCATTCGCGGTGGAGTCTGGCGGGCGCGTAGGTTCGAAAGTCAGGCTGTCGAAAGGCCGGCGGAAGAAGGTGGCTCCAGTGGTCCAGGTGAGGGTCTTGCCGTCGCTGGACCAACCGAAGCTGTCTGCGCCGATGTCAGTGACCTGCACGGTAGGGACGGCCGGCGAGAATAGGTTGGTGGAAGGCGCCTCCCCGCCGACCTGTGGCATCGCGGTAACGAAGAGCTGGTTGCTGTAGCGCGCGGCGACCCAATGACCGTCGGGACTGAGCAGTGCTTCAGAAGCGGTTGGGGGTTGCGCCCCAGCTGGGGCGCCGGGCTGCGGACGTCCTGTGATACGCAGATGGGTCTTGCGGTCGGTGCCATCGTAGCGCATGGAGACCAGGCCCTGGGCGGAGTAGAAGAAGATTCGATTTGGGTCGGAGGTGAAGTGGGGCAGGCCGAGTCCGCGCGCCGGGACGATCATGCTGGCATCGCCGCCGGAAGACGGCAGCCACACCAGGTCGAGGGGAATGCGAATGCCACCGAACTCGCTAGGACTCTGCTCGCGCATCCAGGCATTGCCGCGGCGTGCCACGATGCGCGCGCCGTCGGGAGAAAAGGCGAGGTCGGTGTAGAAGGCGGAGACGCGAGTCAGTTGCTGCGGCTGTCCACCGGCCGCGGGGATTTTCCAGATGGCGCCCTTGCCATCGCGATCCCAGGTGACATAGGCAATCCATTGGCCGTCTGGAGACCAGGCCGGCTTGAACTCCGGCAGGTCGCTGGTAGTGACGCGGCGCGGGGTTCCGCCTGGGATCTCCATCGTGTAGAGATGCGTCATGCCGGAAAAGACCAGCTTCCGGCCGTCGGGCGATTGAGATGCGTCGAGGATGAGGCGCGCCCGGACCGGGCCATCTTCGGCGCGGCGGGGATAGCGGTTCAGCGGGCCCAAGTCCTGCGAGACCTTGGCGGTAAACGGGACGATACGCGCATCGCCGGTGGCCACGTTGACGCGCTGTATTTTGCCGTCGAATGTGGTGATGAGGTCGCGGCCGTCCGGAAGGAAGGCGTAGCCGGGCAGCAGGTCGCGCGTGGCGGTCGATTCCATGTCATCGCGCTGGATAGGGTATTTCAGCCAGCGGTCTTCCCCGCTTTCAAGATTGCGGATGCGAAGGCCGGTTTGGGTTTCGTAACGCGTTCCGTAGACCAGCCATCGGCCGTCAGGAGACACCAGCGGACGTATTGCGCCGCCATCGGCCTGGGTCAGCGTGTCGACCTCGCCCGTCTGCATGTCGCGCCGGGCGATCTGCCATCCGAAGCTCATCTGGTTGTACACGCTGCCGGGGACGCTCTTCATCGCGAAATACAGGAAGCGCGCATCGGGGGAAAAGGCCGCGCCGTAGCGCGTTGGCCCAGCCGCGCCGGGCGTGGGCGGCGTGGCGGGGGCGGCGCCAGCGGCGCGGGAACCGGTGATATTGACGCCCGAACCGCCCTTGAGGTGGTACATCCAGAGGTCCGAGCCCGCCTGCTTGGAAACGACGATGTACTGGCTGTCTGGAGTCCAAGTGGGGGAGCGGAAGGCGATGCGGTTATCGCGCGTGATCTGCTTGGGCTCGGTGCCATCCGCCTTGGCGTACCAGACATTGTCGTTGCCATCGCGGTCGCTCAGGAAGGCGATCCATTTGCCGTCGGGCGAGAAGCGCGGCTGGCTGTCGAAGGCCGGGGTGTCGCCATCTTTCTGGGCTGTGTCGCTCACGGGCAGGCGCGTTGCATTGCCCCCGCCGATCGGCACTGTGTAAAGATCCCCAAGCAACTCGAAGAGGATTGTCTTGCCGTCGGGCGACACGTCGAGTGACAGCCAGGTGGCCTCATCCGTGGTGAACTCGATCTTGCGCGTGGCCTGCAAGGGGAGCGCCCGCTTCTTGGATGCCTTCTTTTGCAGGTCCTTGCCGGTTCCGCCCGCGGGTTCCTGCGAGATTGCGCTAGAGACAGCAAGAGCGGCGAGCACGCCAGCCAGAACGAATTTTGTTTGGATTGAGGTCATGATTTCTCCCATTTGACATTCTTGCACCAAATGGAGTGGGCGCGACATTTACCCCCCAAACACCCGCTCTGCCTGCGCGCGCAATTCACGCACGATTCCGGCGTTACCAACCGCGTCCACCACGTTCTCAAACTCGCCGGGGTCCGTCTGCATATCAAACAACTCGCACCGCTCCCAACTCAAAAAGTTGAACTTCCAGCGGTCCGTGCGCACCATCACAATGGGTGGCTTGCCTACAAAGCGGTCGTCGCGCGTGAACACGTTGCGGCAGAAGTAATACTCCGAATATGCGAACTCGCGCGCCTGAAAGCGCTTCCCTCGCAGCAGCGGCGCAAAGCTGCGGCCGGCCAATTCTCGGGGCGGCGCGAAGCCGCACAGGTCGGCAAGGGTGGGGAACAGATCCACCTGCTCCACCATCTGGTTTGCCAGCGCGTTGGCCCGCACATCGCGCGGTGCGCTGATCATCAGCGGCACGTTGACTGACTGCTCATACATGTTGTGCTTGGTCCACATGCGATGTGCGCCCGCCATCTCGCCATGGTCCGACGTGTAGACCACCACCGTGTTGCGGTCCAGTCCGAGTTCGCGCAGCGCATTGAACACCCTGCCCACGCAGGCATCCATCTGCGATACGTTGCCGTAATAGCCCTGCAACGATTGGCGCAACTGCGCGTCCGTCTGCCCGTACCAGCCCCGTTCGCGGGCGCGAATCAAGTGGCCCTGAAAGCCCGCTTCCAATTCGTGCTCCGAACGTTTCGGCAGCGTGAGCTTTGCCGGATCATACGATTTGAAGAAGCGTTCCTGTGGCACTAGCGGCGTGTGCGGCATGAAGAAAGAAGTCCATAGACAAAACGGACGGTCCCGGTTCGCGTGCAGAAACTTCACTGATTCATCGGCGAACCAATAGTCCTGAAAAAAGCGGTCAGCGAGCGGCGATGGCCGCCCTTCGACCCCCTCCGCGCCGCCCTGATCGCGCTTGAACTGCGTGCGTTCTTCGGCCGTCAATGTCTCCAGAAAACTACCTTCGTGCAGCCGGTGATCGAACCCGTGACGCCGCGTCTCGTCCACAAAATGCATCTTGCCGATCGCCGCCGTGGCGTAGCCGCGCTCCTTGAAAAAATGCGCCACCGTGCGCGCATCATCGGGCAGCGCGTCTTGCAGAATGCGCGCCCCGTGCTTGTGCGGATACTGACTGGTGATAATCGACCCGCGCGACGGCACGCACACCGGCGCCTGGCAGTAGGCATGGTTGAATCGGGTGGCCGTCGCGGCGATCGCGTCGATGTTCGGCGTGCGCACTTCGCGGCTGCCATAGCAGCCCGCCGCGCTGGTCAAGTGCTGGTCGGAACATAGGAATAGCACGTTTGGCGGCCGCCGCTTCACGGCGGCGGAGAGCAATAATTGGCGGCGGCTGATCATGGCATTACTTAGCCCGCGCGTCCACCACGGGCTCACGCGGAGAGGTCCCATCGGCCGGATTCACTTTTGCTCCGGCCGGCGCCGCCACCGCGCCGCGCAGCAACGGATCGTTCGTCCGTTTCATCCAAGCCTCAAGCCGTCCGCGCATCTCTTTCAAAGCGCCGGACGCCTTTTCGCTTCCCGCCAGATTATTCTGCTCATTCGGATCGAATACCAGGTCATACAGCTCTTCGCTGGCCAGCGCCTTTTGCTTCCAGCCATACTCCAGCCATAGGCTCTTGCTCGGGCTGTCATCGCAGTTTGGCAATACCGGCAGATGGCGCTCGTCCCAGCGGCGAATGTACTTGTAGCGATGCGTGCGCACAGCCCGCGCCGGCTCGTACGAGGCATGATAGTTCACCTCGGCGAATACTTCGTCGTGGATTTCGGCGGCTGTGCCGCTTAGCACGCGCAGCAGCGACTTTCCCTCCAGCCACGCCGGCGGCGGAATCGCCATCAGCTCGCACAGCGTCGGAAAAATGTCAAGGTGCGACACCATCGCATCCACCACCTTGCCGCCCTGCAACACCCCAGGTCCGCGCAGGATCATCGACACTCCCCAGCCCGTGTCAGTCAGATTACACTTCATGCGCGGGAAGGCCAGGCCGTGGTCGGTAGTGCTGATGACCAGCGTGTTTTCCGCCAGTCCGTTGCGCGCCAACGCATCCAGAATGCGGCCCACCGCGCGATCCAGCTTGCGCGCGCTGGCGTGGAAGCCGGCCATGTCTTTGCGCGTTATCGGCGTGTCTGGCATCGGTGCAGGCGGCTGAATATATCGCGCATCGTCTTCCGCCGTCGGCGCGTCATATTCGCGATGCGTTTCTTGGAAACCGGCATCGAGAAAGAACGGCCCCGTAGGTTTGCTATCCAGAAACGCCACCGCCTGCGTTGCCACGTCTGCAGCCTTCTTCGATGCCGGACGCATAATCTCCGTGTAGCCCACCTGTTCCGGTTTGGCCGCCACATGCTGAATGCCGGCCAGCACGGATTTGTATCCAATCGCATGCAACGTGTGAATGACGTGCCGCTTCGGATCGGTCAGCGAGAAGCCTCGATGCGCCAGGCCGAGCATCCCGTTTTGATGCGCGCATTGTCCGGTAAGCAGCGAAGCACGGCTCGGTGAGCACGTTGGCGCGGCGCTGAAGGCATTGCGGAACAACACCCCTTCGGTCGCCAGCTTCTTCAGGTTCGGCGTTGGCACCGCGTATCCGTAAGGCGAAAGATACCGCCCCGAATCGTGCGAGTGCACGTAAAGAATATTCAGCCGCTTCGGCGGCATTTGTGCAGCCGCCAACGGCGCGGCCGCCATGTTGGCAAGAAATCCCCGGCGCGAATCGATCATACGGTCACCTCTATGGAACGAAACTTCACTATGTGATCATGCGGCTTCCCGCCATGAATCTGCAACCCGATTACGCCTTTCAGACAGCGCGAAGGCGAAAAATCATTCACCAGCTCGCCTGCGGACCACACGCGAATGCGCGGCCCTTCGCACAGCACGCGCATCGCGATCCACTGCTCTTCGCCGCCTGTATGTTTCGTTGCGGGGCTGAAGTTGTACAGGGCGCCGGTATAGTTTTTCTGGTCGTTATAATCGATCTGGACTTCGTAGCCGCCCGCCGCACCGAAGCCCGGCCGGTCGTCACCTTTTGGCCCCCACGCCCGCTTCGGTTCACGTACATACACGCCGCTGTTGCCCTCTTTCGAAATCCAGTATTCTACTTTCAGGTCGAAATCCGTGAACTCCTCCTCGGTCATAAGATAACCTGGACCTGGCTTGGCCTGATCGAAGCGCCCGGCGACAAGGCTGTCCTCTATGCTCCAGATGCCGTTGCCGGCCTTCCGCCAGCCGCTGAAGTCCTTTCCATTAAACAGAGGCCGCGGGGATGCCCCTCGCAACAAAGGCGCCAGCGCGCTGAGGCCAAACGCGCGTCGAGAAAGCTCAGTAAGCATTGTTCACAGCTTATCGCAAATCAAGACATGCGCAACCATCTCCGATCTCCGCACCTTAGAAGAAAAACCTTATAGGACCGCGCATCCGGCGCGTACGGACACTTCCGGACACGTACACACCTCCTGGACAAGCCACATAACCCACCCAGGATGAGACCTGAGTTTCCAAACCCCAGCAGAATGCCTTAGTAAGGGTACTAAACAATCCTAGGATGGCTTCAATTCGACAATATCTGGTGCACAATATTATTGCCAGGGTTTCTCTGGCGATAGATTTAAGCGGTTCTCTATGCATTGCCATTTGTGCCATAAAAATATCGGCCTCATGAGGAGATTCAAGGACAGCGAGTTCTGCTGCGACGCACACCGCAGTATGGCTCGGACTCCTTCCGCTCGAGCTCTGCGCGATGAACCGGATTTAAACGGAGAATTTGAAGAAGCCTGGCTGGATCATGCGCCGGCGAAAGCGGCCAGTGCCAAGTCGACGTCCTCTGTCGGCCCGTCCACCTTCACGGCCTTGGGCCTTTCCGTTCTGGGCGTGATCATCGTGGCCATGATGGACCAGTCGGGCCAGCATGCCCCGGCACAGCGCCGCTCCGGTTCAGGCAGCAATGCAATCTGGCAGAGCCTGCAGGGGGCACTCGAACGCATCCCCAAACCGAAGCCGCAGGTTCGCCTGCAGGAGGACTTCCGCGCCGGTCTTCGCAACTGGCAAGGCCCTTCCGTTGGATCGGGCGACTGGGGCTTGAGCGAATTCGGTGTCAAATTGGGAGCTTTGAAGATATGGGAGGATTCAAAGAACCTGACCGATTACCGGCTGGAGTTCGAAGGACAGATTGAGAAAAAGAGCTTGGGCTGGGCCTTCCGCGCCAATGACAGCCGCAATTATTACGCTTCAAAAATCAACCTGAGCAAAACGGCTGGTTCGCCAACAGCGGAGATTGTCCGCTTCTCCATGCTGCGCGGCCGGGAAAGCAAGCGGATCTCCCTGCCTCTGCCTATAGCCATCGACAAAGACACGCCTTATCACGTGCAAGTGAAAGTGAAGGGCGACAAGTTCATAACTGCCATCGATGGCCAGGTGGTGGATGTATGGCAGGATGCCCGCCTTTCGAAGGGTGGTATCGGCTTCTTCAAGGAGAAGGGTGAAGAGGCAAGCATCCGTTGGGTAAGCATCTCCGATGCCGATCGCTTCCTGGAAAAACTCCGTTCTTACTTGTATCTTTCCTTCATCGAACCCTACGCTATTTAATCTTTAAGGAGTCTTATGCTTCGATTTACGTTCTTTGCGCTCCTGCTTGTCCCCGCAGCCTTTCCTCAGGTGATTCTTGAACATGCGATTGCCGCTTCCGGCGGTAGCGTGGCTGGCGTAGCTGGAAAGCCGGTTTCCGATGCGGCAAGCAATATCATGGGCAAAGCCAGCTCGCTCCTTGAGCAGGCCGCCGGGACAAAGGTTGCCAAGAAGGAGGAGCCGCGCCCCACCGCGCCGGCGGCCACCGTACGATTCGCCACGATGCCCCCCGCACCGCCGCTTCCTGAGGTGATGCCGTCAGAGTTCCGCGCTATTCAGATTGGTATGAAGCGGGAAGAACTCCTTGCCAAAGTTGGTACTCCCTCTTCGAGAATTACGATTCCAGAAGACAGCCAGTTGGCGGAAGTCTATCGTTATCGCGCCAATGGTACAACGCTTGGAGCGGTCCGCCTGGTGGATGGCAAAGTCACTGACGTGATCCAATAGCCGCACTGTAGATTCGCAATCCAATGCCACTGGTTTTTCGCGGTGAGGAATTCAGCGTTGTGTTCATCTGTGTCCATCTGTGTTTATCCGTGGTTAATGTTCTTGAGAATATCAACCCAAAACGAGCACTAAGAAGTTAACCACGGATAAACACAGCTGGAACTGAGGATGCGACTTGGATTCTTCGGATAATCCCATCCGCCAGCGTATAACGCGTGGCCAATCAAAAACGAGTAGTATTGGATTGTTACTCTGCGCGCCGAGTGGCACTCACGCCACTACTTCTTCAGCAAATCCTTGATCCGCCCGAAGAACCCCTTCCGCTCCTCAGTCGGGGCGGGCGCTGGCGCCTCCGCCGTTTCTGCCTTAACCCTTGGTTTCGTCTTTACCACGCGGCTTCTTGGTCGATCCTGAACCTCTTCCGCCTTCTCCTGGTCTGCAACCGGCGTGTCCCAACCGGCCACTTGCGTCGCCGTCCGCGATCCCCCGCCGCCGTGCAAATGGCATCCCTCAATCGGTTGTGTCCCGGTGATGAAAACCTCTGAACGCGGATTCGGGCAAGCCCCGGTCGCCAACTGGCCGCTCATCGGATCGATCTCCACGCTCACAATCCCGTCCGGTGCGCTGAACGCGCGCGCCCCGCGGTATTCGCGGTACTCGTGAGCCTTCTTCATGAACTCAGTCCACACCGGTAAAGCGGACCGGGCGCCTTCCAGGTGCAGCTCCTTGTTATCGTCGAAGCCGACCCAAACTACGCAAATCAACTTAGAGGTAAAGCCCGCGAACCAGCCGTCGTGCGATGTGCCGGTCTTGCCCGCAGCCGGCAAAAGGAAGCCGCGCGCCCGCGTGCCTGCTCCTGTGCCCGATCGCAAAACCTCTTCCATCAGGCTCACCATCAGGTAGGAAACCCTCGGATCCAGTACCTGCCGGCGCACCGGCTTATTTTCGAAGATCGACCGCCCCATGTCGCTGCGGATCGCTGAAATCCAGTTCGGCTTTACATAAATTCCCTTGTTGGCGAAGATCGTATACCCCCCCGCCACCTCAATCGGCGTAACTTCATACGCCCCCAGGGCAATCGCCGGAGTCGGCTGGATATTCAGATTCATGCCGGCCTGCCGCGCCAGGCTAACTACTTTGTCGTAGCCTACGGCCTCGGCCGCCTTCACCGCCGGAATATTCAACGATTTGGCAATCGCCTGCCTGATCGTCACCGTGCCGAAGTATTCTCCCATGTGATTGCTTGGCTCATACGGCTTGCTGTCGAACCAAAACGTAGTCGGCTCATCCAGAATGGTTGAAGCCGGCGTGAAGACCTTCGCCCCGTCTTCCAGCCCCGTGTTCATCGCCGCCGCATAGACAAACGGCTTGAACGAACTGCCCGGCTGCCGCTTCGCCAGCGCGCGATTTAACTGGCTGAGTCCGTAATTTCGTCCGCCCACCAGAGCCTTGATCTCGCCCGTTTGCGGATCCAGCGCCACCAGCGCCACCTGCGCTTCGGTCTTCACCTTACGCCGCTTCAATTGTTCGTCCACCTCGGCCATGCCCGCCCGCACGGCCTCGGCCGCCGCCCGCTGCAGGTTCATGTCGATGGTGGTGTAAACGCGGTACGAGCTGTTCTGGAAATCGTAATCCTGAAACTGTTCGATCAGTCCATCGTTCACCAGGTCGACAAAATAAGGTGCATCCGCGGAATCCGATCCGCCCTTCACTACGGTCATCTCTGCCGCCGTGGCATCGGCGTACTGCTTGTCGTCGATGTAGCCGTTTTCGCGCATCAGCGATAGCACAACATTGCGCCGCGACTTGGCCCGCTCCGGCCAGCGCGTCGGGTTGGTGAAGCTCGGCCGCTGGATCAGTCCGGCAATGGTTGCTGCCTCGGGAATCGTCAACGCCCGCAGGTCCTTGCCAAAATACGCCTGCGCTGCCTCGCCAACGCCACGAATACTGAAGCTGCCGCGCCGCCCAAGGTCCACCTGGTTTGCGTAATATTCGAAGATCTCTTCCTTGCTCTTCTTTTGTTCCAGCGCAATGGTGATCATCATTTCCGCAGCCTTGCGCTCCCATGTCTTTTCCGGGCTGAGCCAGAAATTACGTGCCAACTGCATCGTCAGCGTCGACGAACCCTGCGCCATGTAGCCTTTGCTTACGTCTACATAAGCCGACTTGGCAATACGCAAAGGATCGAACCCTGCGTGCTGAAAGAATCGTTTGTCTTCCACTGAAACAATGGCCTGCACCACAATCTTTGGGATATCGTCGAACCGCACCAGTCGGCGCTTTTCGCGCTTGCGGTCAAACAGGTTGGTGACCAGTTCCGGCTCAAGCTGGTAAACGGTGCGGTCAGTAGTGTCGCTGGTGAGGATGATCTTCGATACCTTGCCCTCGGCGAACTTGACGACAGCGGCCTCTTGCCGGAAATAGGAATCCACGCCCGGGTTCACTTCGATCGCATCCGGCCGCAGGTTATACCACCCCATGCGATTGCTGGATGATTCACTGTAGCCGCTGCGGCGCAAACTGGCGATGATCTCCTCTTGCGATGTCTCATCCCCTACGGCAACCTGCCTCGGCGCTGCAAATAGCATGGAGGTGTTCGGGAACGGCCCCGCTGCAAGCTTTTCATCGATCAGCTTGGAATACTTAATGTAGAAGTAGGAAAAGGTTCCAACGCCGGCTAGAAGCAGGATGGCAAAGAGAACGACAAAGAATTTCCCGATTGGGTGGGCAAGGATTCGCACCATGTGATAACACCTTATCTTCTCATATGCGCGGAATCCGCATCGTTATCAATCACGACGTAATCCCCGGGCAAAACGTTCCCTCGCATCGCGGCTAGCGCAGCCCAAAGAGGGTAAGCCGAGGCCTGCGCGGATTTCGCCAATTGCCGCGCTCATACCAGAACTCTACAAAATCGATCGCGCGGCGCGGAGGAACATCTAACACCCGCGACTGCGAGCCAGACGCCATATGCCCGCGCACGTGCCATGGCATCGATGACCCGTCGCGGAAACGCACCAGCACGCGGTCAAAACGGATACCGTTGTTTTGTACCAGCAGGCGCAGGCCGCGGAACTCATCGGGGCGGCCATTCACAGCGATGCGGTCGTGGTCAATGCTGCCGTCCACATGTGTCTGTCCAAGAACGATCCATGCCCGTCCCGGCTGGGCGTATGCGGCTGTGGCCAATGCCATCAACATCAGTAAACGAAACATGGAAATATCCTATCACCGGATTACACTGGTTAGGTGACCATCGTCAGCATCGGCGAGATCCTCTGGGATCTCTTTCCCGCCACCCAGCGCCTTGGCGGCGCAACCTTCAACTTCTCTGTCCATGCCCGCAAGTGCGGACACGACGTCGTCTTCCTCAGCGCCGTGGGCAATGATGCGCGCGGCCACGAGGCCATTCGCCGCGCCGCCGATCTGGGCCTTCCGCCACAGTACATTCAGACCGTCGATTTTCCCACCGGCAGGGTTACCGTCGGCTTCGACGCCGCTGGCCATCCCGATTTCGTCATGCACCGGCCCGCGGCATATGATCAGGTGGTGATGACTGATGCCGTGGCTGCTTGCAAACCGGACTGGATATATTACGGCACGCTGCACCAGATCTATCCGCACACTCTGGAACAGACCCGGCTATTGATTCAGTCCGCTCCCGGCGCCCGCAAATTCTATGACATCAACCTGCGCCGCGATTGCTACACTCCCGATCTTTTGTGGCAGTTGATGGAGCAGGCCGACGTAGTGAAGCTGAACGATACCGAGGCCGCAGAGATCGACCGCATGGCTGGCCGCCCACATACCTCGTTCGCGGAATTCACCGCGCATTGGTCTGAGCGGATGAACTGGCAGGCCGTGGCTATCACGCGCGGAGCGGACGGCTGCTCGGTTCGCGTAGGCGGCACTTACCTCGAAGCTCCGTCCTACAGGATTGAGGTCGCCGACACCGTCGGGGCAGGGGACTCCTTCTCCGCCGCTTTTCTGCACGGCCTGGCTAGCGATTGGGCCCCCGCCAAATGCGCCGATTTCGCCAATCGCGTCGGCGCATTGGTTGCCTCCAAGCCCGGCGGCATTCCAGCATGGACCGTCGCCGAAGCCTGGTCCCTGTAGGACGGGCTTCAGCCTGCGCGGGACTTCAGTCCCGTTCCCAACACTCTATTTTTTCGGCGTAGCCACCGTGATATTCCGGAACTTCAATCCCCCCGTGTGATCGCCCTGAATATAGAACGGGCCGGGCTCTCCTTCGTTCGCATCCAGCGCGCCGCCGGTGATGCCTTCGATCTCCTGATGGTCGATCGTCGTCACCCCATTGCGCACGATCGTCACGGTGCGGCCAACAAAGGTCACATCGAATGTATCCCACACGCCCGGAGTACGCGGCAGGTCGCCCTTCGGTGCGATGCGTCCATAGATCGATCCGATGCGGCGCTCTGGAGGGTTGCTCGTTAGAGGTTCTGATTCGAGCTGCACTTCGTAGCGGCCGCGCAGGTAGAACCCGCTGTTCGCATGGTCCGGGCAGAACACTTCGAAGTGCAATTTGAAGTCTTCATACTTCCCCGTCGATTTCAGATTCGCGCCGTGGTCTTCATTTACCAGCAGTCCTTCTTTCACCGTCCAATGGTTGGTTGACGGAGCACCCATCGGCTCCCAACCAGTCAGGTCCTTGCCGTTGAACAGCGCCACCGGCTTGTTCCATTTCTTCGGTTCCTTGCGTTTCAGCTCCGGAGCGCGCACGCCTTCCAGCGGTTGCGTCGCCTCGCCGCGCTTGATCACGCCGCTCAGTTTCTCGCCCTTGGCGTCGAGTTCCCACGAAACTTCAGGCCGCTTGCCATTGGCCGCGGTGATCACTACGCTGAGGTGCGAGCCGTCGATCTTGAACGATTTAACCTGGTAGACATTGCCGCCTGTAGGCTGATACCAAACCTCGACATTGCCCGATTTTTCGGAGATGCCGAGCCAGCTGCCACGAGTGGTGCCTTGGTTTGTAATGTTGAAATCCCACCGGCCCACGAAGGGGTTGCCCTTCTGTGCGAAAGCAGGAATAAAAAGTGCGGACGCGAGAATCATCCCGCGCAGTATATGGTTCATGCTGCTAGTTTATAACAGTGTGGACTCTGTCACCCTACCCGCTAATCGCATGGTCAGCCATCGCATCCACTCCATCCCATAACTTCTTTGCCGTCCAGGGAGCCGACGGCGCATTCCAAAATGGATCGCTCGCCGCCAGTCCCAACGGGCAAAACACTGCGCAACACAGATACAAGCTGCCGGTGGAAATGTACGTTTCACCCAGCAACGGCTGATGCCCCGCCAAACCCACCTGCAGCCAGCCGTCTTTATCGAACGTGCCAGGCCGCTCCATTTGCCGCTTCATCACCGCCGTCAACGCACTGCGCACTTGCGCCGGCGAAACTCCTTCGGGCAACTGCTTGCGCAAAGCCATCTGCCCAAGCAACTGAAACGCACCCATGCGATACGCGATCGACCGCCCGATCGGAGGATACGTGCCTTCAGGCGAAATCAACCGCTCCTGAATCGCCGCATACCGCCGCGCACGCGCCACTTGTTTTGTCGCATCGCGCCCGAACGCATCCAGCACATCCAGCAGCATTGGCTGAATCACAAAGCTGTTGTAGTAATCCCAGTGAAAGTTTGCGCCGTCTCCATATACGCCATCGCCCTTATACCATTCGGCATGTTTCGATAGCGCATTTTCCACGCGTGGCCTGTCCCACGTTTCGCCGGCCTTGGACAGGAACGCTTCCACCATCGCCGCAAACAGCAGCCAGTTATTCTGGCCCGGCTGAATCTTGCGCGTCTTGATCAGCGCCGCCACCACATTGCGCTTCGCTTCGGCCGGTAGTTTCTCCCACAACTCATGCGGGGCGCGAAGCATGCCATGCGCCAGAAAAGCGGCATCGACCAATGGCTGCTGTCCGTGTTCAAAGTTGCAGTAGTCCGGCCCTTTCGGGTCCACCGCTTGCGCGATCGCTTCGCGTGCCGTTGCCGCCATCGGTGGGCTGGCCAGTTCGAGCCACGGAGCGATGCCGGTCAGCGTGCGTCCGATCGCTTCCAGATGCGTGTACTCCGGCCGGTCTTTCATTTGAGGCCGCGCCTCAACGGGCATACTCGCCTTCAGGGTCCCGCGGCTCATGTGGCGCAACACGGGAGTCGCAATGCGCCGCAGCATGGTAACCCAATAGGCATGGTCGTCCGCCGCCGCGCCAGTCTGCATCGCAGCTGCTGCCGCAGGTGCCCCGGCCATCAATGTAAGGAAGTTTCGCCGTTCAGTCATCTTGCTTCGATATTACTCCTGCGGGACGTTGGTTGGAAGTGGGGGACGGAGGGGACGGAGGGGACGGACCGCACTGTCCCCATTTACAATAAAAGAGAGAGGGCTAACCAATGAGCGACCACATACTGGAAGAGTTATGGCGGATCCGTGAAGAGCACGCGAAGCAATTCAATTACGACCTCGACGCGTTGTGGGAGGATTTGAAGCGCTCCGAAGCCGCACGCAATTGGCCCAAGGCTCCCTCTTTCCGCGACCAACCCACCAGCGAAACCACGCCTGCTGACATCACGGACACCACCACCAAGTAACTCCGATGTGGGGCAGATTGGCAATCTGCGGCCGAGTGGCACTCGGCCCGCCAGCTAATCAAATCCGCTTCGTCCCCGGCAAAACAACCCTCGCCTTCTTCCAAAACTGAACATCGGTGGCGCGAGCCCCCATATTCCGAAGCCGCATCAAATCCGTATTGCTGCCGGTCCCCAACGCCTCTTCACCAAACTGCTCATTCATACCGCTCCACCCTCCGAACATACGAAATCCCTCCGTGGGTAGGACGGGCGATTTGCCTGTCCAAATTCTAACTCATCGCGCCACCATTTCCGCCATAGCCCCCACTACCCCCACCCCAATCAGAGATAATGGTCCTTCCGTCATATATGCCGCACCCAGACCGCAAAATAAAAACGAATTCGCCACCCGCCGCTCGGCGCCAATTACTGAAGTATTCCCACCCAACACCCGATTATCCCGGCATAACCGTTTCTAAAAGGACGCAATAACTTAGACCAAGCCACGCACAACAAAATCATCAGCTTCATCTGGCGCATCGCCGACAACATCCTCCGCGATCTCTTCAAACGTGGCTAATACCCCGACGTCATCCGCCGTATGGACGCCGTCCTCGAACCCACCAAACAAGCCGTCCTCGAAACGAAAACCATGCTCGACCAGGCCGGCGTCACCGAACAAACCGCCGCCCTCGCCGAAGCCGCCTCCCAGGCCTTCTACAACACCTCCCGCTTCACCCTACGCGACCTGAAATCCCGCGGGAGCCAGCAACAACTCCTCGCCGACTTCGAAGACTACCTCAACGGCTTCTCCCCCAACGTCCAGGACATCCTCGAAAACTTCAAATTCCGCAACCAGCGCTCCACCCTCTCCAAAGCCGACGCCATCGGCACCCTCGTCAACAAATTCCTCGACCTCGACCCCGATATCGACCTCTCCCCCGCCGCCATCGACAACCACGCCATGGGCACCATCTTCGAAGAACTGGTGCGCAAATTCAGCGAGGATAACAACGAAGAAGTCGGCCAGCACTGGACCCCGCGCGACGCCGTCCGCCTCATGGCCAACCTCGCCTTCCTCCCCGTCGAAAACCAGATCAAATCCGGCACTTACCTGCTCTACGACTGCGCCTGCGGCACCGGCGGCATGCTCACCGTCGCCGAACAAACCCTCACTGGGTAGAGTGGTACTCTGCTCGCCGAGTGGCACTCGCCAAGCCCCAACCCCAACCCGGTTAACCGCCAAAATCACTGCGTTATACTTTCTCGGTGGATCGCTACATTGGCGTCAGTCGCCCTGGAAAATACAAATTCGAAGAACTATTCCGCACATCCTGGGCTTTGCTGATTGGCGTCAACACATACAAAGATCCCATTCCGAATCTCCGCTTCGCCGAGGCTGACGCCACCGCACTCGCCGAACTCCTCCCCGAAATCGGCGTCCCCGCCGAAAATATCCGAACGCTGCTCGGCCCGGCAGTTTCGCGCGAGGCCATCAACCATCTCATCGACGAAATGAGCAAGGGGATGGATAAAGACGATCGACTCATCTTCCACTTCGCCGGTCACGGTGTCCCCGTCGAAGGCGGCGGCGGACGCAAAAGTGGCTTCATTCTGCTCCCCCAATCCGAAATCAACGGCACGTGGCCCACCAGTCAATCGCCCTATCTCCCAAAGCCCCCTTCCGAAGCGATCGGCATGGGCCCGTTGTTCGTAACACTCGACGAACTCCCTCCCAAGCACAAACTCATCCTGCTCGATACCTGCTTCAGCGGCTTCCTCAAAACCCGCGCCATCCAACCAGACACCCACACCGCAGACGCCCGCCTCCACCTCTGGAAGGATCCTGTCACCCAGATCCTCACCGCCGGCCGTGACGATCAGCAAGCCGTAGAGGACCCCAGCCTCGGTCACGGCCTCTTCTCCCATGCCGTACTCCAAGGCCTGCGGGGCAACGCAGCCCGCCATGCGGATCAGCTCATCACCTTTGACACGCTTGCCGATTTCGTCCGCGATAAAGTGGCCCGGGAATCCGAAGGCCGGCAGGACCCGCAGCCCTGCACAAAGTCTGGCGATGGAACCTTCTTCTTCTTCCACGGGGCGGAACAGGCCGAAGCCAACAAGCTCCGCGAGCAGGCCGGTACCGCCGAAGCCCAGCACGCGCACAACGCCACTCCGGCCCCGCTCGAACAGGACCAGCGCCCGCAGCCCGAAAGCGTCCATTTCCCCCGCAGTAAACAGCAGGCCTTGGACCTGGTTGCCCAGTCGCTCGATCCCCATGTCCGCGCGCACCTGGAAACAATCATCCCAACAAATTGCATCTCCATCCCGCTGATGAAGAGGGCCGAGTTTTTTTACGAGGCACATATTACCGATGCGCGCTGTCTGGATCGCTCGAAGTGGGTCTTTGACATATCATTTAGTATTGGCGAGGTGGCCGTTCTCCAGAAATCGCCGACCCTGTTGAAAGTCTGTTCCGCACGATTCCTGCCTATAATAGTTAAGCGTGATATGCCAGGAGTGGAACTCACACATCTGGGCGTGCCGCCGGCGGCTATTTCTACCCACGTGGACATGCAGTATTTCAGCATTAATAAAGCAGGCCCTGGCTGGGATGACATCGTCGAAACGAAACAGCTGGGCATCTATGTTCCGGCCGATTTGGCCAACCCGGAATTGGAATTGCTGGTTGTGTTGGACTCGTAGACGCGGAAAATTTAGCCATGATGTTCCAGGAACTTTTTATTGTGTCGGACCGGTTGCACTCCAACTGACAGGCCGTCATCGATTCGGCAATCTTTCGCCAGCAGATTCTCGAAGTCACCCTCCATCTAGGACTGTTTGTTTTCGCCGATTGGCCGCGCCAGCCGCTGCTGGAAGCGCATTTCACCACGAATTGAAGTTTATTTCTCGCATAATTGCAATCAGTTAACAGAATCCTTCGGAATTCCGCTCCACTCGTCGTGATAAACCTTGTCCAGGCGAAAGGAAACCGCGCCAGCGCATATTCCCCCGTCGCCACCGAAAAAAGGAGCCGAAAACATGCAAAATCAATCGATAATCGCCAGTCCCAAAAGCTTGGCTTACCCAAGACCAACCCAAGCGCGAATAACTCATCCCATATCAATCATCTGGCCTGTGGAAAAAACCGGTTTCTTGGGTTCGTGGGTTATTTCTGATTTTGGGTTGCTGTCCGGCTAACTGAATGAAAACAAAAAAGAGGCCTTCTGGGTAACCCAAGCCGGCCGCCAATCTCATCCCGCGCTGCTACACGTTTGCGACAGCTGCATGTGATAAATTGTAATCTGTTATGAGAACGTTTCCCGTTACGATGACCTGTGCCCGTACCGCAGCCGTACTGCTCTCCGCGCTCAGCCTTGCCGCACAATCGGCGCCTCAGGAAAGCGAAGGCAAGCTGCAGTTCCCGCCTGCCAAGCCAATTCCCGCGCGCGCCGCGCCAACCGACTATGCGGGCCGGGCCAACGTTGGCAAGTTCACCATCGCGGCGGAGTTCACCGGTCATTCCGTCCCTACATCGCAGGGGCCGCTGACTTCGGAAGATTATCTGTCCGTGGAGGTCGCAGTGTTCGGACCCGCCGACGCGAAGCTCAAGGTTTCTCCGGAAGACTTTTCCCTCCGCATCAACGGCGCAAAAAAACCGATGCCGATCACCCACGTCGAGATGCTTTACAAGTCGTTGAAGGATCCCGAATACATTCCTGCCGAACCCCTGGAAAAGAAGTCGAAGGGTGGAATGAGCACCGGTGGCGGAGACAAAGGCGGCGGTGCCGACAGCGCGCCACCCTCTCCCCCCCCGATTCCCTTTGAAGTGAAACGCAATATCGCCCAGCGCGCTCAGAAAGCCGCTTTGATCGAAGGCGAGCGGCCGCTGCCAGTCGCCGGCATTCTGTTCTTCCAATCCGGCAAGAACACCAAAGGCATCAAGTCCGTCGAGTTGATCTACGAAGGCCCGGCCGGCAAAGTTCGCGTCGCCCTACAGTAACGTGGGGCAGAAACGTGGGGCAGAGTGGCACTCCAATGTCGCTTACATTGACTAGAACGACGCGTCGCATTTGGGGTCTGACACAGTTTTTTTCGGCCGCTTTCTTGTCGGCCATAGCTTTAGCGAAGGTGGATGCCGAAAATGGGCTGTCTGGCCCCAATTGCCCTCCACCTCAATGCCCCAATGAATCG
This sequence comes from uncultured Acidobacteriia bacterium, assembly GCA_903881085.1. Taxonomy (GTDB): domain Bacteria; phylum Acidobacteriota; class Terriglobia; order Bryobacterales; family Bryobacteraceae; genus CAIRSA01. The sequence continues at coordinate 36,906 of CAIRSA010000503.1, read as the reverse complement.
CTCACCAAATCGGAAGCTCGCCTCATCCACGCAATGTAAGAGACATTGGAGTGGCACTCGCCCAGGTCACTTATTCCCAGTTGATATGGATTTCGGGGTTGCCGCCGTCTTTGATTTCAACGGTTGTTTCTTTCGCCGCAAGCCCTTCTTTGGTCACGCGGAGTTTCACCCTGCCAACTGGCAGCTTGATCACGGCCGGCGTTTTCTCAGAGCGCTCCTGTCCGTCGATAAAGATGGATGCTCCGGAAGGCGTGGAGCTGATCATGAGCGTTCCTGAGGGCTTGGGAAGATCGATGTTAACAGTCGAGTCTCGCGGCAGTTCGAAGATCCGGAACGCCGTACCATAACCATCAAGCACCGTGGAAATGGTGTGCCGGCCGACGGGAAGCTCGTAAATGCACGGACTGGTGCAGGACTGGCTGGTGTCGAAAACAACCTTGGCACCAGGCGGATTGGTATTTACACGGACTACATAATCGCCCTTGGACAGTGGCGTGGCCGGACTGTTCTCTGTTTCTCGCCGCACGGCGGGCAAGGTTGCCTCTGGCCGGTCCGCAGGCGCCGGGGGCGTCGTTCCGCCGGACTGATTGTCTGAGTCCTTCTTGCCGGATGGCGAGGGCTTTTTCTCCGCTTCCGCGGCCGGCGGCTGCTCGGGCTGCTGAATCGGCGTCTCTGCGTTCTTCTTGCGCTCCAGCAGAGAAAGTAGCCCGAAGATCAGCCCACCGACAACGATGATCGAGAAAAGTGCTGCCACCAGCGTCTTCATCCCGTTGTTGCTTTTTGGCTGTTGTGGCTGCACCCGCGGCGGCGGCGGACCGGGAACGATCGGCACCTGCACTTGAGGCTGCGGCGGCGGAGGGGGTGGCGGAGGCGTTACCGGCTGGCGCATGGTGCCCGGTAACGGGGTATTCACCATCGGCGGTGCCGGTGGTGCGACACGCGGTTGCGGTTGCGTCGCGGTCTGATGCTGGCCGGTAGGAATGTTGGTGGGCGCGGCGGTCGGGATGCTTTGGCTTGTTCCGGCGGTCATCGGCTGCCAATCCGGGCGGTTTACCAGCGCCAACTCCAACGCCGCAATGAACTCCAGGCAGTTGGCGTAGCGTCCGGTATTGGTCTTGGCCATCGCCTTGAGGATGACCGGATTCACTTCCTTCGGCAGCGTGGGGTTAATCCGGTGCGGCAGCGGCGGATCCTCGGCAACCAGCTTGAAAAGGAGGGTCGGCAGGGATTCCGCGGCGAAGGGCTTCTCGCCGGTCAGGATTTCGTAGGCGATAACGGCCAGGGAAAACTGGTCAGCGCGGCCGTCCACTGGCTTGCCCTGGACCTGTTCAGGCGCCATGTAGTTAGGCGTTCCCATAATGGCGCCTACCTGTGTCATGTTCTGCGACAGCATCTTGGCCACGCCGAAGTCGGCGATTTTAGGCGTGCCGTCCTCGTGAACCATAATGTTGGCGGGCTTGATGTCGCGATGGACGATGCCCTTTTTGTGGGCATAATCGAGCGCGGCGGCTACCTGGCGCAGGGTGTCGATTACGAAATCCTGCTTAGGCGGAATTGGGTCGGAGAGGATCTTTTCGAGCGTTGGCCCGGAGACATACTCCATGAAAATGTAGGCGAATCCGCCTTCTTCCGCAATGTCGTAGATCGTGACAATGCCCGGATGCGAGAGTATGCCGGCCGATTGTGCTTCGCGGAACAGGCGATCGCGGAGGCGGGAGTTTTCTGCCGGATCGCTGAAGTCCGAAAGCCGGATGGTTTTGATGGCGACGGTGCGTCCGATGGCTGGATCCTGGGCCCTGTAGACCACTCCCATTGCCCCTCGTCCGAGCTCGCCGATTACCTCATAACGGCCAATTCTCTGCATTGGATTGTATCAATTGTAACAGGGATTTACGCCAAATCGAAGAGTACCGCGCTGAGTTTCTCTCCTCGTAAGGTCTTTTCGATTGACGGCCACACTTTCTGGTGGTCGTCGCTGGCGACCCATTTCTGGCGCTGATCTTCATTCTGAAAGCTGATGAGCAGTCGGAAGTTCGTGTTCACGGGACCCACACCCTTTGCCACAGTGCGCAGTTTCATCAATTTTACTTCAATAAATCCTGGCTGCTTTTTGATGGTTGGCTGAAACGTAGAAGCAAAGTTTTTGAGTAGCTCCTTTTCCTTGGAAGGGTCCACATTCAGATCGACATGGAGCTGGATGCCGGCGCTTGCCGCGGCTGCCGGTATGGTGGAGGAGATGGTCGCGGCGGCAACTGCGGTGATGGACTTTCTGCGATTCATCTCAAGATTTTACATCAAATTGCCGATAGTGGATATGAGGCCCGATAAGAGGTACTGGTTAGGTCCGCGTCTGATATGGTACTTTCAAGTGTAGGATGGTTCCCGCGCCCTCCCAAAAACCCTATGAACAAACTTGTATCTCGTCATAACATTTCTGTCTTGGTTGCTTTGGTGCTGGCCGTGGCGCCCGCCGGCATGGGCCAGGTCACGCTGAATCCTATTCCCACACGTGCGTTTGGGCAGGCGAATTTAAAGATCACAACCACTTCTCCCAACTTGGCGGAAGGCCGGGAGTTATATGGACCCCAAGCCGTCGCGGTTGACGTAAGTGTTACCCCGCCGATATTGTATGTGGCAGACACCAACAATAATCGCGTCATGGGCTGGAAAAATGGCAAGGCTCCGAACGGAAGTTTCGCCGATATTGTCATCGGCCAGAAAGATAAGAGCTCAACGCTAGCCAGCGGCCCGATACAGGGTTCCAGCGACCCCACTGGCTTGAATTCGCCGACAGGTCTAGCGGTGGATAAAAACGGAAACCTGTATGTGGTGGATACGGGAAACAATCGAATCCTGCGGTATCCGAAACCCGCCCAGCAAAGCGGAGACATTATTCAACCCGATATGATCATCGGTCAGATTTCCCTCACCTCGCGCAACCCGAATCTGGGTGACATCAATAATAAGCCCAGCGAGAAATCGATTTGGACCTGCTGCGCCTCGAACGGTTCGGCCCTGGTGACGTCTCTTATGTTCGATACAGCCGGCAATTTGTGGTTCACTGACCCGGCCAATAATCGCGTACTGCGCTATCCCGCGGCTAATCTGACCGGCAACTCACCTGCCGCGGACCTTGTTTTGGGACAGCCTGATTTTTCGAGCAAGGATCCCTTGATCGCCGGAACTGTTCTGCTCCCGCCTGTTCAGCAGCGCAAGACGGGCATGTACCAGCCCGCAGCGTTGGCGATGGATGCGGCCGGCCGGTTATTCGTTGCCGACGGCTATCAACGGGTGCTGGTATACGAACCGCCCTTCCGGAACGGAAAGGACGCCTCGCGCATTGTTGGTGTGGTTGCGCCCGTGCCGCAGGGGCAACCTTCGCGGCCACTGCCTAACCAATGGTTCATCGCGAATCCGTCCGGGCTCTTTGTTTTAAATAACAATCTATTCGTCGCGGACGGGCTACTGAACCGGATCCTGCGTTTTGATCCCTACGACACCTGGGCCGCGGAGACAACCGATCAGCCTTCTCCGGCGGCAAAGGCGGTATTCGGACAGCCCGATCTGCTTTCCCCGCAGATCGATATAACAACCCAGGCGCCGCGTCCGCAGAAGGAAGCTTCGGCAACCACCTATTTGAGTCCGGCTGCGGCCTTCGTTGCCGGAACGGATGTTTATCTGGCAGATAGCGGAAACAATCGAGTGATCGTGATTCCGCAACAGGGAACCGGATCGCCTGCGCTTGGCAGCGCCACCAACGTATTTGGACAGGTTGCGTTTAACCTGAATGCTCCCAATCTTGTGGAAGGCCGGGAGTTATATATATATAGCGGCCAAGTTTACACAGCCGGTTCGACTGCGACTTATTCTCCAAGCGGTGGCGTGGTGGTAGATCAGAGTTCCGATCCGCCGCGGCTTTACATCGCCGATACTACAACAATCGCATTCTCGGATTTAAGGACGCCCGCAAAGTGAAGCCAGGCGATTCTGCCGATTACGTCATTGGTCAGTTGGATTTATCGCACAGCCAGATCAATGCCCCCGCAAACGACCGCAATCAGCCCAACGATACAGGCTTGTTTGCCCCGGTCGGAGTTGCAGTGGATACGGCGGGCAATGTGTGGGTCGCCGATTCAGGCAATGGACGCGTGTTGCGCTTCCCGAAGCCCGATTTCAGCGTGCCCCAAGTCAGCATTCCCCATGCGAACCTTTTGATCGGGCAATCGAGCTATAACTTTACCACTCCGGTTGCGACTCGCACTACCATGGGGGCGCCAACGGGGATTGCGTTTTCCGTGGACGGGCATTTGCTTGTATCTGACCGTTTCCATAACCGGGTACTGCTGTTCCGCAAGCCAGCAGGCGGCGATTTTAGCACTGGTATGCAGGCAACGATTGTAGTCGGACAGGCGGATTTTTCAACCAGTGCTGCCTCCGCAGCAGACAATCGAATGAATACGCCGATGCACATGGCCGTCGACAGCGACGACCGGCTTTATGTTTGCGATACCGGGAATGGCCGGATATTGATCTATAACCACGTGGTGACGGCGAGCAACGATCCGAGTCCCGCCATTTCAGTTGTCACCGGCTTGAGCGTGAACGACAGGTTGCGCAGTCCTCAAGGCATAGCGGTTAGTCAGCAGACCGGCGAGATCTGGGTGACCGATCCGTCTAACAACCGCGCCTTGCGCTATCCTCGCTTCGATCTGCTATCCATCAATCCGCAAGCGGAAACCGCGATCGGTGCGATCTTCCCGTTGGCTGTGGCACTGGATGCTTTCGGTAACCTGCTGATCGCCGATTCCACCAATCGAGTTGGGTTCTATTTCCCAAATATCGATCGGGCTGTGAATGCGGCGAGCTATTTGACCAGGCCGCTTTCGCCCGGACTGATTGCCTCTCTCTTCCCGACAACGGGAGCAACCTTCGGCAAGAACACCGCCGCCTATGGCGGCTACCCAACTCCGCGTGTGCTTGCGGATGTTCAAGTTACGCTCAACGGAAACCCGGTGCCGCTGTATTATGTATCCCCAACTCAAATTAACTTCCAGGTGCCATATTCCGCTCCTAGCTCAGGAACAATGAGTATAGAGGTTTTGCAAGCCTCAACCGGTCTGTTGTATGCCGCCGGAACGGTTAATATGGCCACGGCAACGCCAGGTTTTCTCACCTACAGCGGCACCGGAACCGGGCAGGTGCTGGCTCAAAATGACGATGGGGTCACGCTCAACACTTCGTTGACTCAGATTGCGCGCAGCAAGGCAATCACGATTTATGGTCTCGGTTTTGGCCAAATCTCACCCAATCAATCTGACGATATGCCGCCTACTGCTGCTGTTAAAATGAATCAAAAGCCGTTTGTTGTGATCGGAACATCGATCCTAACAGACGCGCAGATCATCTATGCCGGACTTACTCCGGGGTTCGTCGGATTGTTCCAGCTGAACCTCATTGTCCCGGATCTTGTACCGCCTGGCGCAGCAGTCCCGGTAGCGATTACGGTGGATAGTATTCCCAGTAACCAGAACACATCTGGCGGCCGCATTACCACCACCATCGCCGTGAAGCAATAGTCAGTTCACCTTGATCTTGACCGTATTGCTGGATTGGCCTCCGGTGCGCAGAAGCAGATTCTGCGCGCCGGAGGCCACGCTGTTTGCTACTTGAATGTTAACCTGCATCAGGCCGGGGAACCCTGGCGCCGAACCGCTATACAGAACTTGAGCTGGAACTCCACCGGCATCTGCTTCAACGGTTTGCCCGGGTGCGAAGCCGGTGGCATACACTTCAAACACCCGCTGACCCCGATCGATGACAGCACCAAAGCCCGATGCCGCATCGAAGAAGATCCCCGGCGCCAATGCAACCAGATTAATCTTCACGGCCGGTGAAACTCCGGCAGCGTTTGCTACACCGAAATCCACCGCGCCTGAGGGCAGGCTGGCCGGAATCAGGAAGTTGATCTGCCGGTTGGACGAGTAAAAGACTTGCGCGGAAACGCCGCCCACGGCGATTTGTGCACCTGCCAGATTCGTTCCAAACAACGTGGCGATAGATCCGGGCGCAATCGAGGGTTGGAATGACGCCGCATTCAGCAACCCGCTCTGGGTGAAGGCGGGTTTGCTTAAGGCGACAGCCACAACTGGAGAAGCGCTATCCGGGGTCAGTGTCAGCTCATTCAGTGCACCTGTGCCTGGACTCCATTTGAAGCTCACCAAACCATTCTCATCGGTCAATTGCGATCCCTGGTCAAGCGTCCCGCCGGTTGTTACAGCGGCACTGACGCGCACGCCGGGATATGGGACATGATTGACGTCCGATAACCTGGCTACGACCGGGGCGGTGAGTGCCTTTCCGGTATTGACCACCTGTTGATCGCCGCTGACCAGCGATAATGCGAAGCCAGGAGCCGCCCCATCCATCACCTGCACCCGCGAGAGCGTATTTTCGTATCCGGGGTCGGAAGGCGTAAACGAAAACTCTTCGACTCCGGCGCGGAGTCCGCGTACGGTGAACGACGCCTGAGTGGCGCCGGCCGGAATAACGACGGCGCCCGGGACGTCGGCTACACCCTTCGGCGCCGAAATGGAAAAGCTGAGAGGTGTAGAGTCCTTCTGGGAGCGCGTAACCGTTGCTGTAATCGACTTTCCCGAGAGCACGCCGCTCATTGGCCATAAAGATAGCCGCGTGCTCTTCTTGAGCGACGTGTCCGCTGTGGCCCGGCCTCCAGCATATTTGGCGAAAGCAGTTTCGAAATTGCTGCGATAGGTTTCGATCTGCTGCAACTGCGCGTCTGCCGGCGTGGTCCCCGCAGGTACAATCAGAACGAATGCGAACCGAAACAGGCGCTGCGAAACGGTTGCATCAGGCCGTCGGCGGCCCTCGGTGGCGACGATTTCTTCGATGGTAACATCGCGGCGTGTGCCGTTGAAGCTAACGCCCACTTGCGGGAGTCTGATGAGCACGCTGGAGGGCACGGGGTCCTTCACGTAAAATGTCGGTGGCACCTCCTCGGGTTGGCGCAGGCCCATAAGATATTGGTCGAGTGGGGAGTAAGCCTCCACAGTGGCAGTGGTAGTGAATCGCTGGAAGGCGTCGAGGCCGTTATCAGCAATCCGATTGCCCGAGAGGACTGAGGCTTCGGTGTTGAAGCGGAAGCTCCAATGGAACAAATCGGAGGTCAGCATGGGCTTTGCTCTGGGAGCCTCCGGTTCACGCACGCTCACATAGGCAAGGAACATGTGTCCGGCCTCGTGGCCCAGAATCGTCAACGGTGTGTCGCCAGTGAAGGATCGGAGCGGTACGACGCCGTTGGGATTGTTCGGATATTGGTCCATGGAGGACATGTTCATCACTCCCTGCAGGCGGCGTGGAGAACCATACTCGAGGCCATCGTCCACCTGCGGGTCGCCCATGCCCGTGCGCGAGTTTCGCACCGGCGTGTACTGCGCCACGGCACCCGGGAGCTGAACGCCCAGCGTGTTATAGAACACCAGGTAGTCGTAGGTGTCCTCATGTGTTTCGAAGACCTTTTGCGCGGCGGTAACCAGATCGATTTCGTCCGTGCCGCCGAACCGCTCGGCCACTGCCGAGGTATATCCGGTGGACGGGGAATTCAAAAACGAAGCGAGCGACGAAGAACCCTGAAGCCGGCCCGGCGCGATTCCTACCACCGCAGCACTTGGCGCGGCGCCGCTGTATGAGAATTCGATCTTCCCATCGGGGTATAGAATGACCTGAAATGTCTGCAGGTTTCCCACTCCCGAGTCAGTGTATTCGGGCACCACATTCCACGTTGCCACCCAGCGCGTCGAATCGGCCAGCACATGAACGCCCCTTCCCGAACGAGATGGATCGAGGTCTTCGTATTGCGGCGAAATCCGCGGCGGGCCTGCAATCATGCGTCCAAGGCTACGATCGGCTGTGGCGCTGTCGCCCTCCCCGAACGTGAGGTTGCCATCGGAGTTCAAAAAGACGCTGTTATAAGTCACACCGAAAAAAGTGAAGGGGAAGGGCAGCGTGAATTGGCGCGAGTCATCGTCGCCCAGGCCGGCGGCATAGGTCCCGCCCGTCGCCGCATTGGCGTCGAACCCTCCTGGCCGGACGTCGTACTTATATTGGCCGGCCGCCAACTGAAAGCGCAACGTGTAGGTGTCCAGATTGAAACTATTGCGTTTGGCAAGCACGCCGTCGGCTGATTCCAGCACAACAATGTTGCCGGAATCATGGCTGGTGGCGGGCGCTGCGGCAGCGCGCGGACCCAATTTGGCCCTTTCGAGTAATGCCCTGCGATGGAGGAACATCTCTTCCTGGGCACGCGCGGCGTGAGATCCGCAAATGGCCGGATCGGTGCGGGCCAAGGACGTGACTGCTGTCAGGAAAGCGAGGAACAAGGCACATGCAAGCTTCGTCATAATTAAGGTACAGTTTCTAAACCCATTCTAACCACTAGGAGAGCTATTAACTTATGGCATTTTGTACTAATTGCGGTGGACGCGTGCCGGACGAAGCGCGTTTCTGTACTTCCTGCGGGCAGCAACTCGGCGGGGGCGGTGGGGCGATCACGCCGGCTCCTGCGCCTGCGGTTGAGCCACTCGAATATACGATTCAAGGCAGTAATCTGCAGGTGATCCGGATGAAATTGAAGCCGGGGCAAGAGGTTTACGCGGAAGCCGGCAAGATGGTGTACAAGACGGCGAATGTTACCTGGGAAACTCGCATGAGCGGAAACACGATCGGCGAGAAGATCTGGGGCGCGCTGAAGCGTAAAGTGATGGGTGAGAGCCTGTTTCTCACGTATTTCTATTCCTCGGGGAATGGTGAAGTGGGGTTTGCCGGTTCCTATCCGGGGCATATTCAATCCTTTGAGTTGAAGGCTGGGCAGACGATCCTGGTGCAGCGGGATGGATTCATTTGCGCTCAATCGAGCGCGCAGTTGAACATTGCGTTTGTGAAGAAACTCGGAGCAGGGTTGTTTGGCGGCGAGGGGTTCATTTTAGAGAAGATAACAGGGCCAGGCGCTGTGTTTATACACGGTGGAGGCGATTTTGTGGAGTTCACTCTGCAACCGGGGGAGATGTTGCAGGTGGATCCGGGGTGCCTGGTGGCGTTCGATGAGTCGGTGGCATACGACATTCAACTTGCCGGCGGCATCCGGACGGCAATCTTCGGCGGGGAAGGGTTGTTTCTGGCGACAATGACGGGCCCCGGCAAGGTGATTGTGCAGAGCATGACGCTGGAGCGGATGCGGCGGGAACTGGCGCCAGCCCGTAGCGGTGGGGACGAAAAGAGCCCGTTGGGGGCAATCACCAATATTTGGGGCAGTGAAGATTAGAAATTAACTAAACTCCGTGGGCTAGCCTGCCGATGAACTAGTATGACGGCAGGCGGCCAATACGAGACATCGGTGGTAGAGGCGGGGATCATGACGGCACCTGGGGTGGTTATGTCGGCAGCGGGCAGCGGGCGGGAAGCTCCAGAGAAGGAGGACGAGTTTTCCAAACTCAAGGTCCACTTCCTAACCAGCCTGAATCACGAGATTCGTACCCCTTTGAGCGGCATTCTGGGTATGACGGATCTGTTGCTGGAGACCTCGCTGGATGGTGAACAGCGCGAATTCGCAACGGCGACCAGATTGTGCGCGGAAAACCTGTTTGAAATTCTGAACGCAACCCTGGAGTATTCGGCCCTCGCGGCCGGAAATGTCAGTATCGACGAGGAAGAGTTCCATCTGGCGCAGACGATTCGGTCTACCGTGATTGAGCACATTCTTAAGGCCGACGACAAAGGGCTGAATCTGTTTTGCACTTTGGACGAGCATCTTCCTGAGGTGGTAGTGGGAGACGCGGTTCACCTGCGCCAGGTGATGGGGCATCTGCTCAGCAACGCCATCAAGTTCACCGCGCAAGGAGATGTTGAAGTCTGCGCGTCGGTCGACACAAATCCAGCGGGTGGGATTTCCCTCACGGTGGCTGTGCGAGATACCGGGATCGGCATTTACAATGAGCAAATGGGTGTGATTTTCGACTCTTTCCGGCAGTTGGAGAGCGGACTGTCCCGCGGGTATGCGGGGTTGGGGCTGGGGCTAGCTCTGTCACAGAAGCTGGTGAGTCTGATGGGTGGAACGCTGTCTGGAGAGAGCACGCCAGGCGTCGGCAGCAACTTCTCGTTTACGATTCCCGTGAGGCTTTCCGAGCACCAGGAAACGGATTCGCCGAACGTGCTTTCGATCGATCATGTGCCGGCGAATATCCTTGTTGTGGAAGACAATGAAGTAGCGCAGAAAGTGGTACGGCACATTCTGGACCGCGGCAGATATAAAGTGGACTGCGCCAGTAGCGGGCCTGAAGGGATTGAGGCTGTATCGCGAAAGAAATATGACCTGATCCTCATGGATTTGCAAATGCCGGTGATGACTGGAATTGAGGCGGCGAAACAGATTCGTCTGAGCCACGCTTACGACAGCATTCCGATTCTGGCATTTACTGCGAATTCTTCCAGTGAATACCGGGCGTTATCGCGGGAGGCAGGCATGCAGGGGTTTGTGCCGAAACCTGTGCAATCGGATGAACTGCTTTCGACCGTGGCCCGGTTCTTGCGGGCGAAAGCAGTGCACGGGATCGCCGTTTAATTTTTCGGGAAGTTGGGGTTCGATTTCACTTCGAGAATCTGCAACATGTGACGTTCAGCGTGGGTGGAGATCACCAGGACCCACTGGTATGCATCCATTTCCTTGAACACTGGATGTGGCGCGGAGTGGTGGCGAAGGTCATCGCTGGTCTTATCCACGTAAGCGATCAGCTTATCGCGGTTGGCTTTGAAATCTCGAGTCAGTTCCCCGCGGTTTTTCCACCTGTGTGTGGGGGTTAACATTTCAGGCGCCTGGAACTTCTTGCTCCGGTCCACCATGCCCTTCATGATGGCCTCATCATTCGCTTTCAAGTCCACTTGTTTGGCTGGACCCTCAACCATCTTGTAGACCATCCCACCAATGGTTTCCTCGCTGATGGCGATGTGTTCGGCTACTTCGGCGACGGACCAGGTGGTTGCATTTGGCTTATAATTCCACTGCGCTTCTGAAAGCCCTTCAATGGCGTCCAGGAACTGTTTTCTCGTCGCGTGAAGATGGCTCATTGAGCGGTCCCGCTCGCCGCGTTGCAACTCCGCGGCGAACAACGTCGAAAGACACAGTAAGCTAATTGTAAAAAGGCGCATACCTATTTAGGATACCCCGCCGAGGCCTTGATCTCTTCGATTTGCGAGATATGACGTTCCGTGTGGGCAGAGATGAGCAGCAGCCATTGCAAGCCATCGAGCGGACTTTTCATGGCCTCGTTCATCAAGCCGTGATCGCGAAGATTTGCCGTGCTGGTTTCCACGAAGCGGATCGATTCATTGCGCATCTGCCAGAACTCCTGGCGCACCGCCGTTTGGTCCTTGAAGCGGCCAGTCGGCTTCAGCACCTCCGGGGCCTGTGCTTTTTGAGAGCGATCCGCAATCATTTTCAGGAGTTCGCGATCGAACGCCTTTCCTGGAAGTTTCATGCCCGCTGGCAGAGGGTCAAACGACGCTGATTTGGCCATGCGCAGCAATTCCGGTTCAGCCACCGCGATGTGTTCGGCGCATTCGGCGATCGACCATTTGCCCGGGGCGGGTTTGAATTTCCATTGGGCGTCGCTCACCCCATTAATCGCATTAATAAAATTGATGCGCGATTTGCGCAGTTGGCCCACGGCGAAGTTGATGTCGTCAGCCGGGGTTCCCGGGGTTTGAGCGATCATCTGGGGGCAGATCAGGGGCAGTGTCAATACGGCCATCGCCGTCAGAGTTTGTTGTGCTCGATTCATTCTTTTCAGGATACTCCACGTTGACTAAGAAAAGCCCGCTGGCAGGGGCCGTGGCGCCACATTTTCCTGCTCCAGTGAGCAGATAACGGAGGGCTTCCGGCGGGCAGTTCCCTTTGCCGGCTTCAAGCAGTGTTCCCACCATGTTGCGAACCATATGTTTGAGGAATCCGCTGCCTCGGACGCGATACATAAGCAGTCCGTCTTCGTGCCACATCGCCGACGCATGGATGCGGCGCACTGTGGAAGCTCCTTTTTTATACCGATCGTCAGCGGCGGCGAAGGCGGCAAAGTTATGTTCCCCTTCGTAGAGCGGGGCAGCGGCGATCATCGCCTCTTCATTGAGCGGGTAGGGAAAGTGATGCACATAGCGGCGCTGAAACGGTGGGCAGACTTCGGGGCGAAAGATGGTGTATTGGTAGGTTTTGGCGATGGCGTCGAAGCGCGGATGGAAGTCCGGGCCCACATCGGCAACGGAGGTGACGCGAATATCCTGCGGCAAGAGGCGGTTAATCGCCTTGCGCAAATTGTCCGTGGGGATGGGGTTTGCCAGATTGAACGCGGCGACCTGCGCATAGGCGTGGACGCCGGCGTCGGTGCGGCCCGAACCATAGATAGTGACGGGCTTCTTTTCGATACCGGCGAGAATCTCTTCCAGCACCGACTGAATGGTTATCCGGTCCGGCTGTTTTTGCCAGCCGGAGTAGGCGGTGCCGTCGTAGGAGAGAACGATCTTAATACGGCGCATCAGGACGGGCGCGAGCCGGGCTTTACGATGGGCTGGCCCTGCGCGCACAGAGGGCAGAATTCGGGCGCCCAGGTGGTGACTTGCAGCGTGGCGAGTGCGACGCGCTTGACACCTAAGTCCGCGCGGCCACCGCTGCGGTCGATTATGGAGCCCGCGGCGACAACCTCGGCCCCGCCTTCCTGCATGATTTCGTAAACTTCGCGCAGGCTTCCGCCCGTTGTGATGACGTCTTCGACGGCTACGGCGACCTCGCCTTTCTCAATCGCGAAGCCGCGGCGCAACGTCATTTTCCCTGCCGCATCGCGTTCCGTGAAAATAAATCTAGCACCCAGCGCGCGGGCTACCTCATGGCCGATGATGAGGCCGCCGATAGCGGGTGCGGCAACAACCGCTATGGATTGGCCCTGCGCGAGCTCTGTAAATTTTTCGGCGAGCAGTTTGCCCAGGCCCTCGGCAAATTTTGGATGCTGCAGGACGCGCGCGCACTGTAGATATTCAGGACTATGCAGTCCGCTTGTGAGCCGGAAGTGGCCGTGGAGGTAGGCGCCGGTCTGTTCAAAGAGTTCGATGACGTGCTTGTTGGTATCGTTCACTGGCCCCATTATCTCACTGCGCCACTCAGGCTTGGCAACTCTGCGCTACCATGATAAATACAAGGACATTTTCCCGGAACAGAAGAGGCGACAAGATCGTCTTCTTTATCTTGAACCAGCATGCGACGAACACAATCACTGACTAGCTTACTGTGCGTCCTATTGACGCTGACGACTACGATGCAGGCGCAGCAGGCGCCTTCTACAGAACATCGCTCCATGCATGAGCGGGCCGAGGGTTGGTACGACCGGGTGAAGAAACCCTACGTCCAGGTAGATGTGGCGCCGGTGAATCTCGGCAACAGCGGACGCCTGGAAAAATTACTCCGGGCAGGGAAGCTTTACTTATCGCTGCAGGATGTTATTGCGTTGGCGTTGGAGAACAACCTCGACGTCGAATTGCAGCGCTATTCGCCGCGCATTGCTGAAACGGATCTTTTGCGCGCTCAATCGGGCGCCTCCATTCGTGGATCGGCGGCTGGCGTCTCATCGTTGACGACTTCGGCAGCCCAGGGCTTGAATTCCATCGCCGCAACCAGCACTGGAACGCAGGGCTTTATTCAGAACCTGGACCCGTCGCTGACGGGCAACCTGCTGTGGGGCCACTTTACGACCCCGCAGACCAGCTTGTTCACTACGGGTACAAATTCACTGGTGACCGGCCGCAAAACGGGCAACTTCGGGTTCACCGAAGGCTGGGCCAGCGGCACGGTGATGAATGTCAATTTCAACAACGGGTTTGTTTCTCAGAATGCGAACAGGAACGACTATAACCCGTCGACCTCGGTGAGCCTGGAATTGCAAGTGACGCAGCACTTGCTGCAGGGCTTCGGCAAAGCTGTGAACAACCGCAATATTAAAATCGCGAAGAACAATATGGCGATCTCCGATCTTGCGTTCAAAGCGCAGATCATCAATACCGTGGTTGGTGTCTCCAACCTGTATTGGGACCTGGTGAGCTTCACGGAAGACGTGAAGGTGAAGGCGCAGGCGCTGACTTTGGCCAAGAAGTTGTACGAAGACAACAAAAAGCAGGTTGAGATTGGCACTCTGGCGCCAATCGAAATCATCCGCGCCGAAGCCGAAGTGGCTGCACGGCAGCAGGATTTGACAATTTCAGAGACGCAGTTATACCAGCAGGAAACGATTCTGAAGAACGCGCTGAGCAAGACTGGTATCTCGTCGCCATCGCTGCTTGAGGCGCGCGTGATTGCTACCGACCACATCACCATGCCGGAGAACGAAGCGATTCAGCCGATACAGGACATGGTCAGCAAGGCCATGGAAACGCGCCCCGAAGTCGAGCAGTCCCGCATCAACATCGAAAACGCCAAGATCGGCCTGAAGGGTTCGCGCGCGGCACTGTTGCCCACCGTCGACGCCTTCGCCGATTTCCGCAATAACGCTCTGGCTGGCGAACTGAACTCGCTGCCTGTGCTGTCGACCGTGCCTGGCGTGCCGCCTTCGTTCCGCACACCGGCTTCGGTGGATCAGTTCTTCCTGGGCGGATATGGAAAAGCTTTGGGCCAAGTCTTCGGTCGCAATTTCCCTGATTATTCGGTAGGCGTTACGCTGAACATTCCGCTGCGTAACCGTGCAGCCCAGGCCGATATGACACGCGACCAGTTGGCCGTGCGGCAATCGGAACTTCGATTACAGGCGCAGTTGAACCAGTTGCGGGTGGAAGTGCAGAACTCGCTGATCGGGTTGCAGCAGGCGCGTGCACGTTATCAAGCTGCTTACAAGAGCCGCATTTTGCAGGAGCAGACGCTCGACGCTGAGCAGAAGAAGTACGCATTGGGCGCATCTACCATATACTTCGTCATCCAGGCACAGCGCGATTTGGCTACAGCCCAGGGTGCGGAAGTGACTGCGCTTTCCAACTACTCGCGTGCGCGTGTGGAAATGGATCGCGCCACTGGCCAGACGATCTTTGCAAACAACATCCAGGTTGACGAAGCCGTTCGGGGTTCGATTTCGAAGGCTCCAACGGCGCTGCCTGTTGTTCAGCAATAGCCGCTGTGTATTTATTGACCGCGGATTTGTGCCGGTTGCTGCCGGGACGGATCCGCGGTTTTTTATTGGGGGGGGCGGGCGAATTAAAATTTGGACAGGCGACTCCACCTTCGCCAAGGCTACGGCGGACAGGTCGCCTGTCCTACCCATAGAGGCGCAATGTTTTCAAGGGTAGGACCGGCGATCCGCCGGTCCATCGCACATGCGAAGCGTGTGGCCTGCGTCCACATGTTATAGTTGTAAGTTAATCCCTTTGGACATCCTATGAAAATCCATGAGTATCAGGCCAAGGCTATCTTGGCCCGCTATGGCGTACCCGTGCCGCGCGGGGAAGTAGCGTTCACGATTGAAGAGGCGGAGGCTGCGGCCACAAAGCTCGGCGGAATGGTCGTGGTGAAGGCTCAAATCCACGCCGGCGGCCGCGGAAAAGGCGGCGGCGTGAAAGTGGCAAAAGACACTGCCGATGCCGTGGCCAAGGCCAAGCAGATCCTGGGCATGACCCTGGTGACGCATCAGACCGGTCCGGAAGGACGGCTGGTGCAGCGGCTGCTGATCGAAGAGGCGCTGCCTATCGATAAGGAACTGTACCTGGGCATCACGCTCGACCGAGCTACCGGTAAGAACGTCTTCATGGCCTCGAAAGAGGGCGGCATGGAGATCGAGGAAGTTGCGGCGCATACTCCCGAGCTGATCCTGAAGGAGACGATCGAACCCGGTCAGCCGCTTGCTCCTTTCCAGGCGCGCAAGCTGGCCTTTGGCATCGGAATTCCGGCCGGCAGCATCAACGCAGCGGTTGCTGCGATGATGGCGCTGGTGAAGGCTTACGACGACATCGACGCCTCGCTGGCTGAGATCAATCCGTTCATGCTGACCAAGGACGGAAAGGTTTACGCGCTGGATGCGAAGATCAACGTTGACGACAACGCCATGTTCCGCCACAAGGACATGGTTGAGCTGCGCGATCTGAACGAAGAAGATCCACTGGAAGTGGAAGCTTCGAAGTTCGGCCTGAACTACATCAAGCTCGATGGCACCATCGCCTGCATGGTGAATGGCGCGGGGTTGGCCATGGCCACCATGGACATCATCAAGTACGCGGGCGGAAGCCCGGCGAACTTCCTGGACGTTGGCGGCGGCGCGAACGCCGAACAGATCAAAAACGCTTTCCAGATTCTGCTTTCCGACAACTCCGTGAAGGCTGTGCTGATCAACATCTTCGGCGGCATTTTGCGTTGCGATGTTCTGGCGCAGGGTGTGGTGAACGCGGCGCGCGA
This sequence comes from uncultured Acidobacteriia bacterium, assembly GCA_903881085.1. Lineage (GTDB taxonomy): Bacteria > Acidobacteriota > Terriglobia > Bryobacterales > Bryobacteraceae > CAIRSA01. The sequence goes on along the minus strand of CAIRSA010000503.1, from coordinate 20,429 downwards.
CCTGGATGTGAAAGTGCCGATTGTGATCCGCATGGAAGGCACCAACGTTGAGAAGGGCCGCGAAATTCTTGCGGAATCGGGCTTTAATTTTACAGTGGCCGATGGCATGAAGGACGCCGCGGAGAAAGTTGTGAGGTTAGCACAATGAGCATCCTTGTAAATAAAGACACACGGCTTCTGGTTCAGGGTTTTACGGGCAAGGAAGCGAGTTTTCACGCGCAGCAGTGCATCGCGTACGGCACCAATGTGGTTGGCGGCGTGACGCCGGGCAAGGGCGGACAGAAGCATCTGGATCTGCCGGTTTTCGACACCGTCGCTCAGGCTGTGAAAGAGACGGGCGCAAACGTGTCCGTAATCTTCGTGCCGCCGCCGTTTGCGGCCGATGCCATCATGGAAGCTACTGAAGCGGGCCTGCCATTGGTGATCTGCATTACCGAAGGCATTCCGTCGCGCGATATGATTCGCGCGTGGGATTTCATGCAGGGCAAGAAGACGCGGTTGATTGGACCGAATTGCCCGGGCATCATTACGCCTGGCGAGTGCAAGATCGGCATCATGCCGGGCCATATTCACTTGAAGGGCAATGTCGGCGTGGTTTCGCGCTCCGGCACCTTGACGTATGAAGCGGTCGGCCAGTTGACGAAGTTGGGCATTGGTCAATCGACCTGCATCGGCATCGGCGGCGATCCGATCATCGGCACCAATCATACTGACGCGGTGCGGTTGTTCAATGAAGATCCCGACACGCACGTAATCGTAATGATCGGCGAAATCGGCGGCTCGGCGGAAGAAGCGGCTGCGGCATACATTAAAGAGCACGTGAAGAAGCCGGTGATCGGTTTCATCGCGGGCCAGACGGCGCCTCCCGGACGGCGCATGGGACATGCGGGCGCGATCATCAGCGGTGGATCGGGCAAGGCGAGCGACAAAATTGCGGCCATGGAGGCGGCGGGTATTACGGTGTGCGCCACCCCGGCTGAAATCGGAGAAAAGGTTAAGAGCAGATTATGAGTTTGGAACGTACATACGCAATGATTAAGCCGGACGCAGTGGCGGCCGGTCAGACGGGTCAGATCCTGGCCCTGATTGAACAAAACGGTTTCCGCATCGTGGCGATGCGGAAATTGCAGATGACGCAGGCGCAGGCGGAGTCGTTTTACGGCGTTCACAAGGAACGTCCGTTCTTCAAGAGCCTGGTGGCGTTCATGACCGAAGGGCCGTTTGTGGCGCTCGTGTTAGAGCGCGAAAATGCTGTAGCGATGTGGCGCGAAGTGATGGGCGCGACGAATCCGGCGAATGCGACTGCGGGCACGGTCCGCAAGATGTTCGCAGCGAGCATTGAACGCAACTGCGCGCATGGCTCGGATGCTCCGGAGACCGCGGCTGTTGAAGTTGGGTTCTTCTTCAGCGCTTCGGAATTGATTTAGTTTTTTAGATTGGTTTGTGGGATTGATCGGACTTTGGGGGGAGCGACCCTGGGGTCCGATTTTGTTTTTTGTTACGATTGAATCGAGATCTAATATGGCTCTGAACATCGAAGATATTCTACCGGCTAGTGTTATGGAGAACTTTCAGGCCTTGGCGGTTGCGCGAGGCATTTCGTTGGCAGACGTGGTTCGCGAGCGATTGGTTGAAGGGGTTCCTCTAGCGCCCGAGCCTGCTTTGCTGAGCGGCGAGGCGTGGGAGAGCGCATTTGATCAGTTTTTCGATAGTTTCCCAACCGTGGGTCCACTTCCCGATGAAGCATTCGATAGGGAGAGCATTTACGGGCGGGAAGACAATTGGTAGATGGATGTCCTTGTAGATACCAACATCATTCTACGCGCTGCCGATAGAGCCAATGCCTCTTATGCCGAAGCCAAGTCCGCAATGCGCGCCGTTTTCCGGCAGGGTGGGCGGCTTTGTCTTGCCAAGCAGAGTCTGGTGGAAGCTTGGGTAGTGGCTACTCGTCCGAGAGATCTGAATGGATTTGGCTTGTCGCCGAAGTTCGCTATAGGCGAGTTGGCTTTGGCTCAAAGAATCTTTCACATCCTGCCTGAGGCAGATTCCATCTTTCAGCATTGGCAAACACTTGTCGACCGTTATCAAGTGTCTGGGAAAGCGGCATATGACGCGAGGCTTGTGGCCGCAATGCGAGTGAATCAGATCACGACCGTTCTGACCTACAATGTTGCGGATTTTCGAAGGTACGAAGGGATTCACATCCTGCGACCCGGCCGATTCTAGCCCCCGCGCGGCCTTACTCGTAGCGCAAAGCCTCTACCGGATCGAGTTTTGCTGCCTTAAATGCTGGCCAGACGCCGAAGAAGAGGCCTACGCTTACTGAGACTACGAAGCCCACGATCACCGACCATGCTTGCACTTCGCTGGGGAGGCTTGGGACCAGGTAGCCGACCAGGAATGTGGCGAAAACGGCGACAATAATCCCAATGATGCCACCTACGCCCGTAAGCGTCATCGCTTCGGTCAGAAATTGCAGAACAATGTCGCCGCGGCGGGCGCCCAACGCTTTGCGGACGCCGATTTCTTTCGTACGTTCGGTGACGCTGACGAGCATGATGTTCATCACGCCGATGCCGCCGACGAGCAGGCCGAGGCAGGAGATGGCGATCGACACTACGACAACCATGCCAGTAATCTTGTCGAAGTTCTCGATGATCTGGTCGGCCGTGGTGATGCTGAAATCGTTCTCGCCGTTGAATTGCAGATGGCGGATCTTGCGCATGGCGCCTTCCACTTCGTCCTGTGCCACCTGGCGTAGGCCGGTGCGGGCTTTGGCGGTGATGAAGAAGCGATTGAAGCCGGGGTAGCGGGCGCGCGCGGACTCGAGCGGGATGGCGACTACGCGGTCGTTCCCGTTTTCACCGAAGAAGCCGCCCTTGGCTGCGGCGTAGACACCGACCACCGTGTATTCGGCGCCGCCCAGGCTGATCTGGCGGCCGACCTCATTGCCTTCGGGGAATAACGCCTGGGCGACATTGTTGCCCAGCACGACGACCTTGGCACGGCGGCTTTCTTCGTCGGGCGTGAAGTACCGGCCGGCGCGGAGTTCGCGCGGCTGCAGGTCATAGCTGTTGGCGCTGGTGCCCTGGAGTTGGATGTTCTCAGTTTCGGCGCCGGGAACTTTGGCTACGATGAAGCTGCCGTTCTGGAAGGTGGGAATGAAGAGGGTGACGGCTACATCCTCAACGTTACGACACATAGATTTGATGTACTGGGCGTATTCGACACGGAACGGCCGGCGCTTGCGTTCCTTGACACCGCCGCCGCCCGGACCGCCGGAGAACTGCGAGATGAAGATGTTGTCGGGGCCGAACTCCTGGAAGAAGACGACAATGTTCTTGCGCACGCCGGAGAGCAGGGAAGAGACGGTGACCACCGTGGTGATACCGATGACGATTCCGAGCATGGTGAGGAGCGAGCGGATGCGGTGCACCCAGACTGCTTCGAGCGCCATTCCTACGGTTTGTTTGACTGAGATCTGCATGGTTTAGTTTGATTGGGACAGGCGAATCCGCCTCCGCCAAGGCTACTGCGGACAGGTCGGCTGTCCTACCCTAGTCTGCACGGAGGGCCTCGATTGGGTCCAGTTTGGCGGCACGGCGGGCTGGATACCATCCAGAGGCTACGCCCACAGCGGTCGATACAAATAACGATAGCACCACATAAGGCCATGTCAACTTCAGAGTAAATTCGAAAACCTGGCCAATGAATATCGTGGCGACGTAGCCGAGGGCGAGCCCGATGACTCCGCCGGTAGCGGAAAGTACGACTGCTTCGAGCAGGAACTGAAGCAGTACGTCACTGCTCTTTGCCCCGATTGCTTTGCGGATGCCGATTTCACGCGTGCGCTCCGTCACGCTGACGAGCATGATGTTCATGATGACGATGCCGCCGACTACCAGCGAGATCATGGTGACGGGGACGACAACGGCGGCGATGACGCTGAGGATACTGCCGAGGAAGCCGCGGATGGAATCGGGCGTGAGAATGTCGAAGTTATCGGGCTTGCCGGGTTGCGTCTTGAAGTGCACACGCAGCGCCACGCGGCTGATGTCGGTGGTGGCTTCCATGTCGAGGCCGGTGCCTGCCTTGGCGCGGCCAAAGACGGCTGTGTTTTGTTGATTGCCGTAGATGTGCGTGAATGCCGCATAGGGGACGTAGACACTGGTATCTAGGCTGTTGCCGAACGCCGAGCCGAGCTTTTCCTGTACTCCGACAACGGTGAACTCCTGCCCTTTCACCTTGAACTTCTTGCCCAGCGGCGCGCCTTCGGGGAAAATGTTGGTTACGATGTCCTGGCCGATAACGGCCAGGTTCTGGCCGGCCCGCTCCTCGGTTTCGCTGAAGAAGCGGCCTTCGACGACGCCGATGTCGCGGATGTCCGGCATGTTGGCGGAAACGCCGATGATGGTGGCCTGATCGTAGCTCTGGCCGTTGGTCTTCACTTCTCCGGAGCGCTGGTCGTAGGGGCTGTACATGATCTGATCTCCGGTTGTACTGCGCAGATAGTTCATGTCGTTTACGCGGATCTTGCGGTTGTAGCGCAGCTTTTCCTGAAGCTGTTTGCGCGACATGTTGCCCACCTGCGCCACCTGGGCAATGAGATAACTGTCCGTACCAAAAGCTTTGGCGGTGCTCTGTTCGGTGTAGAGGCCAAGGCCGTCAATGGCGGCTCCGACGAGCACTACGCTGCCGACGCCTACGATAACGCCGAGCAGCGTGAGGAAGCTGCGCAGTTTGTGGGCGAGAATGGAATCGATGGCCAGCTTCAGGGCAGTGCTGAAGCCGAACCAGGCGGACACACTTGGGGCTGGGCCTGTCATCATAGTCGTCTGTTCATTTAAACGTTGGTTTGATCGGATTTGTTCCCGGCTTATCGGGCTGCCGGGCACCTAAGTTATAGCTTGACATGGAATTGCAATCTTGGTATCGTAAGAGTTCATTAATAAAAGTTTATAATATGAATTCCAGTACCACTTGTAGCTTTCGGGGAAAATTTTCGATAGACCGGGAGACTGCATGAAGCAACCATATTTTATACTTGTCCTTGCTCATTCGTTACATGGCCGCTTGCGTAGAATTCACGTTCCTCATACCGCCTTATATGCTGTTCTGGCCCTAGCACTTGTAGGCTGTTTTTCAGTTGCCGGATTCCTTTCCAGTTACCTCCGGATGGCATGGAAAGTAGCCAATTACAATAATCTCAAGCAAGACGTTTCCTCCCTCCAGAAGCGCTATCAGGACCTTCAGCGCACCTCCAACCAAACCAAAGCCCAACTTGCTGAACTGCAACTGTTTGCGAACGAAGTTTCGGTCGCTTATGGCCTGAAGAGCAAGCTGGAAGGTCCGGCCGATATCACGGAAGAAGGCCGTCTGGTTCCCTCCTATTCAGAAACCCTGGAAACGTACAACGTATTGAAAAGCGCCAACTTCTCGCGTTTCCATCGGCAGTATGCGCAGAGCTGGCACACCAACACCCGCCCGAACCTTTGGCCATTGGAAGGCCACATCCTGAGCCCGTTCGGCGAGCGCCAGGATCCGTTCAAGGGCGGCTCGGCGTTCCATTCCGGAGTGGATATCTCGGCATTCATCGGTACTCCGGTGAAGGTTGCGGCGGATGGCATTGTCGTTACAGCCGAATATAGCGGCGCCTATGGCAAACTGGTGGTGGTTCAACATGGTAACGGTCTTTCCACATTCTACGGGCATCTTTCCCGCCTCGATGTGGTGGCCGGGCAAGACGTGCGAATGGGCCAGGTGATCGCGCTTTCCGGCGCCACCGGCAGGGTAACCGCCCCCCATCTGCATTATGAAGTCCGCAGCGGCGGCGCACCTATTAACCCTTACAATACGCTTTCCAAGTCTCTTGTTGCGGCCACCGCCACCAGCAAGAAAGACTTCCCATTTCAATCTGCCAGCGGTTTATAACCGGAACGGAGAACCTAATGAGTGCCGCCAAGTTGCGCCTGCTGGTTGCGGGCCTAAGTATGGTTTTGCTAGCATCCGCCTATTCCAGACTCAATAGCCCGGCTGTGATGAGTGAGGCTGCCAAGCAGTTCCTCAATTCGCTGGATGCCGGGCAGAAGGCCAAAGCGACCTTCGCATTTACCGACGACGAACGTATCAACTGGCACTTTGTGCCGTGGGAACGCAAAGGTCTTCCGCTGAAGGAGATGACCCCGGCGCAGCAACATCTGGCGCATTCGCTGTTGGCCGCTGGGTTGAGCCAGCAGGGCTACATGAAGGCTGTCTCCATCATGAGCATGGAAGACATTCTGAAGGTTTTGGAAGCAGGCAAAAAGGGTACTCCTGTTCGCGATCCGGAGCGTTATTTCATCAGCATCTTTGGCGAACCGTCTGAGACCGGCACTTGGGGCTATCGCGTGGAAGGCCACCACATGGCCACCAACTTCACCATCGTGAAGGGCAAGGTCATCGGCAGCCCGAATATGTACGGCACCAATCCGGCCATCGTAAAAGAAGGGCCGCGCAAGGGACTTCGTGTTCTGGCGCGCGAAGAAGATCTGGCTCGCGACCTGATGAGCGCTTTGACTGCTGACCAGAAGAAGATCGCCATCGTGACCAAAACCGCCTACAAAGACGTGTTGACGGCGCAGGATCGCAAGGCGATGCTGAAAGACCAGCCCGCAGGGTTATCGGCAGGCAAGATGACGGCTGCGCAGCGCACGCTGTTGCACAAAGTGGTTGAAGAGTACGCCATGAATGTGAGCGAAGAGATGGCTGTTGCTCGCATGGACGCCCTGAAGAAGGCCGGCAACAACGTGAACTTTGTGTGGGCCGGCGTGGAAGAGCGCGGCGGGCCTCACTACTATCGTGTGCAGGCTCCCACGTTTGTGCTTGAGTACGACAACACGCAGAACGATTCGAACCACATCCACGCGGTGTGGCGCGATTTCAACGGCGACTTTGGCGCCGATCTGCTGGGCATGCACATTCAGAACGAACACAAGTAAATTGATTGCGCGCGAACCGGGCAGGCCGGTTCGCGCGTGATATCATGAATTATGGGGCGTGAAAGACCCGGCTTAGGCCACTGGACCCGAAGGGGATTTTTCGCTGCTTCCGCCACGTTTCCGTCCTTTCTACAAGCCGGATCCGGCGACGGATTCGAAGCTGACCGCAAACGCTTTTTAGACCCCACGACTGAATTCGAAGTCATCCGCCTCACCGATACCTCCTACTCCAGTTATCTGCCTGCTTCGTTCGGGCGGCCGCTTTCCAAAAAAGGCGTGACTCTGGTCTATGCTTCTGACCGCGCCGGTTCTCTGCAGGCGTTTCGCATGGAGATCAAGACCGGGGTTTCCAAGCAGCTATCGAATGCAACGTTGCTCGATGCGGCATCGCTCAACATTTTGCCGGATGATCGCGGCGTGTGTTTCTTCGACGGCCCGGCATTGGTCAGCGTCCCCTTCAACAGTTTGAAGCCTCGGACCGTTTACGAGGTGCCGCAAGGATGGGAGCATGCCGGCGGGTTCACGATCTCTGAAGATGGTATGTATGCGCTGGCAGTGGAGAAGAAAGATGGGCGGTCGCGATTGCGGCTGATTCCGATGATGAAGGGCGGGCCTACAACGCTGGTTGATGCGTCGGGCCTTATTGAGGCTCCACAAGCGCGTCCGAAGCGCGCTAGCGCGCTTTACCGCCTAAATGGCGAACTATGGCTGGTACATTTTGACGGGCAGCAGAACCGCAAGCTGAAGACTGCCGTGGGCGAATGCGGCCCAATGCATTGGGCGCCAGATGGGCGCAGTGCGCTCTATCTGAACTTACCGTTGGACAAGACCAAACTCAATAATTTGCGTGAGATCGTGGTGGATTCGGGGGTGGATACGTACATCGCCAATACCACGCAGTTTGTAAACTTCGCGTGCAATCCGGATGCTTCCGTTTTTGTTGGGGCCAGCGGCAGCAAGGCTTCTCCGCACGTGCTGTTGTTGCTGCGGCTCACCAAGCGTGAATTTACGTTGTGTGAGCATAAGGCGAGCGATCCGAAGATGGTTGCGCCTGTGTTTTCGCCAACCAGCCAGCGGATCTATTTTGAAAGCGACAGGCATGGCAAGCCGGCGATTTACACGATGAGCCTGGAACGCATCGTGGAGCCGACCGAGACTTATTAACCCTTCTTCTTGCCGCGGAGCGCGATGCGCAGCGACATTATCGCCATACCCATCAATGCGAAGGTCGCCGGCTCCGGCGTATTGTTTACCGTTGCAATGCTGTTTAGGTTAGGCGGGGCTGAGTTCAGCCAGGTGGCCAGCCCTGTCGTCCAGTTGATGTTGTAGAGTCGGGCAACGCCAACGCCTCCTATGCCAACTCCATCCATTGAACTTCCCACGAGATTACCGGAATCGGGATCGTAAGCGAGTCCTGTTATTGGCGTGATGCCTCCTGAAGGTGGTAGCACCAGGGCCAGAGAGGTGAGCATGGTTGCCTGCCCATCGGCCTCGCTCACTTTGTAAAGCTTGTAGCCGTCGGTAGCGACAAGGCCGACGCCGGGGGCATACTCCATTGTAGAGATTCCACTTACGCCCAGGTCGCCCAGATAGGCAAAGCTGATTGTGGTGCTATTGGGGAATCCTGAAATCGGAACTCCAGAATCGGACATGCGGAACAGGGCAGGGCTGGTGTGTGCCGGGACGGTTCCAATCCCGTAGAGTGTGGTTGTGACGGAGTCGAGCGCCATGTCGCCAATCCAAGCGCAGTTCGCCGCCTGACATGCGAAAAGCGTTGACTGGCCGCTTGTTACGTTCACCTGGTAGATGTTGACGCCCGTGTTCTCGACAATAGTTCCGGGCTTGGTGCCGGTGCTGAGCGCGGTGCCGGGATTCCGGGGACAGGTGTTACGGCGCCAGTCACTGCGTTGATCGAATATGCAGAGCCGGGGTACGGGCTGCTGAATCCGATGATGGTTGCGCCAAAGCCGGCTGCCGCCAGAAAGGGAATAATCAGAGCGAACGCAAGCTTCTTGAAGTTCATGGTGATGCTGCCTCTGGATCCCTGGGAGTGCATTTCTATGGCCATCTGCTGCGGCTGGCGATTTTCAGCAATCCGCATATTGCGATTGGGGGCGTATGCGCTGCCGTTCCCCAATCTTGGCCCTTTTGACGCAGCTGCAAAATGCTACAGGCTCTTTTCGAAGTACAGCAAAGACGGGTCAGGACCTTGCCGGGGTAGAAACCCCATTGATTCGTAGAGCTGCAATGCGCGGACCATTTTCGGTAGCGTATCAAACACCACTCGCTGGTAGCCCGCGTCCCTGGCGGTTTGCTGCATGGCCTGCAGCAGTTCCACGCCAACGCCCTGATTGCGGAATTGAGGCCGCACCCAAAGCCGCTTCGCTTCGGCTGCCGTGTCATCGAATTTGCGGAATGCGATGCAGCCCGCGGCTTCATTGCCGATGGTGGCGAGCAACAGGCCGCCTTCGGGAGGCGCGTATTTTCCCGGCAGGGCCGCTATTTCGGCGGTGAAACCGGCAAGGCAGATGTCCTCGCGCAGCCACTCCGCATACTCGCTAAACAGTACGCGGCAAGCGGCCAGTTCCGCCTCGGAAACGGCTTTGTTAATTGCGGTCATCATTTTTTTCATTTTAGCCTGGGTTGCAGCGTGCTACGCTTAAAGATTAATGGCAGATCGAAAACTTCAGGTGGTACCGCTGGGAGGCCTAGGCGAGTTCGGCATGAACTCCATGGCGATTCGTTACGGGGACGACATCATTGTTATCGATGCCGGTATGATGTTTCCCGACTCGGAGTTGATGGGCGTTGACATTGTCACGCCCGACTTCACCTGGTTGATTGAGAACAGGCAGCACGTCCGCGCCTTGTTTCTGACGCACGGGCACGAAGATCATATTGGCGCGGTGCCGTTTCTGCTCTCGGAACTGGACATCCCCGTCTATGGCACGGCGTTCACGCTGGCGTTGGTTGAACGCCGCCTCGAAGAGCACGAGATGCTCGACAGCGTGAAGCTGCACACGATCCGTGCCGGCGACAAAGTCTCGGCCGGGCCGTTTTCGGTGGAGTTCATTCACGTCACCCACTCCATCATCAGCTGCGTCGCAATGGCCATCACCACGCCGCTGGGTGTGATCATCCACACCGGCGATTTCAAAGTGGACGCCACGCCGACCGACAACATTCCATTCGATCTCCATACGTTCGCCGAATACGGCAAGCGCGGCGTGTTGTTGCTGATGTCCGATTCGACCAACGTTGACCGCCCCGGCTATACCGATAGCGAACGGGCCGTGCGGCCGCGGTTGGAAGAGATCATGATGCGCGCCGATCGCCGCGTGGTCATAGCTTGTTTCAGCAGTTCGATTCACCGCTTGCAGACCATTCTGGATCTGGCGGATGAGTGTGGACGCAAGGTCGCGTTCCTCGGCCGCAGCATGATCAGCGTCACCGAAATTTCGCATTCGCTGGGCCATCTGCGCATCCCCGATAATATTCTGCTGCGTCCGCAGGACATTATGCAGGCCTCGCCGCATAAAGTTGTCGTGGTAGTGAGTGGCACGCAGGGCGAGCCAATGTCGGCCATGTCGCGCGTGGCCGTGGATAACCACAAGAGCCTCTCCATTGAAAAGGGCGACACCGTGGTGCTCAGTTCGCGCATCATTCCAGGCAACGAAAAAGCGATTTACCGCATGATCAATCACGTTGCGCGCCGCGGCGCGGATGTGATCTACGGGCCGATGAATCCGCCGGTTCACGTTTCAGGCCATGGCAACTCCGAAGAGTTGAAGTTGATTCTGAATTTGGTGCGACCGCGTTATTTCGTGCCGGTGCACGGTGAATACCGTCAGCTTTCGAAGCACGCCGCGCTGGCGCAGCATCTGTTGCATTCCGGTTTGGAAGAGACGTTTATTCTGGAAACGGGCCAGACCCTGGAGATCGATTCCATTGGTGCGCGCAAGGGCAAGAACGTCACAGTGGGCCGCGTTTGCATCGATTCCGGAACGCTCGATGAAGTGGTGGAAGACATAGTGATCCGCGACCGCCGCCATTTAGCCGAAGACGGTTTTGTGATTCCGATCATCGCCATTAACAAGCACACCGGCCGCGCTGAAGGGCTGCCGGAGATCGTGAGCCGCGGCTTCGCTAAAGACGAAGGGCGCGATATTCTGGTTGACGCACGGCAAGTGGTGTTGAAGACGCTGGATGGATCGAGCGCGGAAGAGCGCACCGACATGGGTGTGATTCAGGAAAAGATCCGGGTCGACCTGAAGCGGTTCATCAACAAGCAGACGCAGCGCAGGCCGCTGATCATGCCGGTGATTTTGGAAGTCTAAGAAGACTTGGGACAGGCGAATCGCCTGTCCTACCCACACAGTTATGAAGCAATTGGTAGAAGACGCGTCCGGCTTTAGCGGACACGCCGATCATATCTATACCCCCGCCACGGAAGCAGAGGTGGTGGATGTTCTCCAGCTAGGCACACCGATAACGGTGTTAGGTGCAGGCACCGGTGTCGCCGGTGGGCGCGTACCGCAGGATGGCTCGGCGCTTTCGCTGGAAAAATTCAATAAGCTCGAGATACACAAAGGCTATGCCGTAGTTGGGGCAGCCGTGTGGCTGCGCGACATTCATAAAGCCGCAGCTGCCAGTGGGCAGTTATACGCGCCGGACCCGACAGAGACCTCGGCCTCGATCGGCGGCACCATCGCGTGCAATGCCAGCGGATCTCGCAGTTTTCTGTATGGCGACACCCGTAGGCATGTGCGCGCGGTGCGCGTGGCGACGATGGACGGACAGGTTCGGACCTTCCGCCGCGGCGAAGCGGTCGATTTCGAAATTCCCGCCATCCGCCTGCCCGAAACGAACAAGCTTTCCGCTGGTTATCGTCTGACACCGGGCATGGACTGGGTGGATCTGTTCGTTGGTTCCGAAGGCACCTTGGGTGTGGTGCTGGAAGCCGAAATGCAGTTGCTGCCCGCCGCCGATGAGCTGTTCACGGGCGTCATCTTCTTCAATACTGAAGACGAGGCGATCAACGCTGTCGAAAAATGGCGAGGCGTGCCCAATCTGCGCATGTTGGAATACTGCGATCCTGCCTCGCTCGATCTGGTTCGCCCGCGTTTCCCGGCTACGCCAAAAGGCGCGGCGCTGCTGATCGAAGAAGAGGGCGACGACATTGATGCCTGGTCAGACCGCCTGGAAGCGGCCGGCGCGCTGATTGACGCGTCGTGGTTCGCTGCCAGCGCGCAGGACCGCGAACGCTTTCGCCAATTCCGCCACGCTGTGCCGGAACTGGTGAACGATACCGTGCGGCGCAACGGCTTTTTGAAGATGGGTTCGGACTACGCAGTGCCCGTGGCGAAGAATCGCGAGATGATGAGTTACTATCGCCAGAAGCTCGATGCCTTCCCGGGCCGGTCGGTGATCTTCGGGCACATCGGCGATGCGCACGTGCACGTGAACATTCTGCCGGCGACTGGTGAGGAAGTGGAACTGGCCAAGGGACTGATGCTCGATTTCGCCAGGCATGCGGTTTCATTGGGCGGCGCCGTCGGTGCGGAACACGGCCTGGGCAAGCGCAAGGCGCACTTACTGAAGCTGCAATACTCCGAATCGGAACTGGATGCGATGCGTGGCGTGAAGCGCCACTTGGATCCGAAGTGGCTGCTCGGGCGCGGCACCCTTTTCGCCGCCGAGTGAAGGGATGCTATCATCACATAACTGATGAAAGCCATCGCTGTATTCCCCGATAAAAAAGAAGTCCGGCTGATCGATCATCCGGAACCAAAGATTGAATCGCCTAACCAGGCGAAGTTGAAGATGATCGACATCGGAATTTGCGGAACCGATAAAGAGATCGTCTCCTTCCAGTACGGTACGCCGCCGCCTGGCTCGGACTATCTCATCATCGGCCACGAATCGCTGGGCGAAGTGGTAGAAGTTGGCTCGGCCGTTACCGACGTGAATGTGGGCGATATAGTGATCACCACGGTTCGCCGTCCTTGCGGCAACCCGGCATGCCCCGCCTGCGCGGCCGGCCGTCAGGACTTCTGCTACACCGGCGAATTCACCGAGCGCGGCATCAAGCAGCAGCACGGCTTCATGGCCGAATTTACGGTGGATGATGCTCACTACATGAATCCGCTGCCGGCGCATCTGCGCAGCGTGGGCGTGCTGGCTGAGCCGTTAACCATCGCTGAAAAGGGAATTGCGCAGGTGCGCGAAGTGCAGCAGCGGCTGCCGTGGAGCGGCACGCATCAGGCTGTTGTACTTGGTGCAGGGCCGGTTGGGCTGTTGGGTGCGATGGCGTTACGCGTGGCTGGTTTCGAGGTGTGGGTCTATTCGAAAACGGCACCGGGCGATCATCGGCAGCAGGTGACCGAAGCGATCGGCGCGAAGTTCATTAACGCCGACGCCACGTCGATTCCCGATATTGTGAACGAACTGGGCGGTACGCTCGACGTAGTCTACGAAGCGATCGGGGCATCGAAGCTGGCGTTTGATTTCCTGCAGGCGTTGGGGCCAAACGGTATTTTTGTGTTCACCGGCGTCCCTGGCCGCAAGGCTCCGGTTGAGGTGGATACCGATCTGCTGATGCGCAATCTGGTGCTGAAGAATCAGGTGATGCTTGGCACGGTGAATGCGCCTAAGGAGAGTTTCCAGGCGGCGATTGCCGATCTGAGGATCTTCCACGAACGCTGGCCGGAAGCGCTGGGGATGCTGATCAGCAACCGGTTTCCGTTGGAGAACGCGCTGGAGCCACTGTCGGGGAAGGTTGGCGGGATTAAGAACGTGGTTTCCGTTTCCAGCTAGAGTGGTTTAACAGGCTTAGACATCCTGACCGCCCACGTTAGAAGGTGTGAAAAATTAGAATTTGGACAGGCGGATCGCCTGTCCTACCCACGGCAAGCCAATGTTTTCAAGGGTAGGACCGGCGATTCGCCGGTCCAGCTCGCTTGCGAGCGCATTTTTACTGCTCCTAAATGTCGCACGTGAAAGTGGAGGCTGCGTCAGGGCAGGCAAATTGCCGCCCCACCCTTTCATTAAAAGGTAAATGAAAATCCGACGGTAAGGCGCTGTTGGCCGAGTCGCCCTTTCGATGACGTATTGGAAATCGGTGCAAGTTGGAAATCATTTGCGACGTTACTTGCATCCGCCGCCGACACCAACGACTTTGCCAGGAAATCCGGGCGCTTGGTGAATGTGCTCTTATAGTCCAACCGGAACATCCAATGGTCCGCCACGCGGTACTTGAAGCCGCCGCCTGTTTGGCCTCCGCCCTGGAAGATGCCCCCGCCTTCAAGCGGAGGGGCGCTGCCGAAGTTGTAGGCAGCTTTCAGCATTCCCACATTGTTCAAGCCGAAGCGAAACAGTCCGCGCGCCTTTACAAATGGCGCATCCGTCAGGTGCGTCAACTGCATTGCCGGGCCGGTGCTCACATATGGCCGGAACCGTTTTTCGCGGGAACGGAAATGAAATACTGTGTTGTAGGAGAACTCACGAGTAAGCAGTCCTACGCTCTGTTCTTCGACATGCTCAACGATGTCTTCGCCAATTTTGTCCAACCCAACAAGGCCAAGCCGGAACGTGCCGCGCTGATAACGGAAGCTCAACTCATGCGAAATGTAGTTCGTGCTATTCATGGTGACACTGCCACCAATCACCCAGCCGGGAGAAATCTTGTTACCTGCGGTAACGGCATATTGATAGCTGCCACCGGTACGCATATTCGTGCCCGATACAATTAACCCCTCTGCCCCGGCGCTGGAGTTGCTGAACAGTAGCCCGCCTGACGCTATGCCAAGTTCCACGTTCGGGGCGCACCATTCATCAGGCCTGCGCACCCGCGTGGTGCGGCTAGCAGACCCCGGATCGAGAAAGCCCTCGCGCTCGCCTCCAACAACAGGGCCGCGCAACGACGGGAATCGCAGAATGGGATATTGTCCGTCTTCGTCAGCGGTATATGTTTCGCCTGCCACTACCACACGGCGCTCAGGGCGGGGTTCGCGGTCATAACCTGCGCGGCTGCGGAAAAACTTCCGTGCGTCGATGATCGACGTAACGCCCTGCCAAACAAAGTTGCCGCGCACCAGATCATTGCGCATGGTGAGCAGGGTCTGGCGGCTGATGCGAACTCCCACGTTGGGGCGAAAGGCACCTGCCACGTCGCCAATGTGCTCATCGGCCCGGCGCGGGTTCAGGCAGTCGTTTAGCGTGATAATGGCAATACCGCCGTCGGTCACCAAGCTCTGCCCCGTGGCATTCTTAGTTCCGATGGGTACCCACGGACGGTTCAGCGCTTCCGCGCCAGTGACGCAGCCTGTGTAGAGCAGGTCGTTCAGCACCTTGGCCCGCTCATTGTCGATATGATCGTCAATCAAATGGATGAAGCTGCGGTGCCTGGCTGAAAACCCGATGCCGATATCCTGTGTCGCCGCTGCAGTGTAAACCGGCTGCCCGTTCCACATCTCGCCCACTTCGTAAATGCGAATATGGTGGCGTTTGGAAAATGTATTCAGTGTTTTGGAAAGGGTCAATACCGGCCGTAGTTCGCCGAGCAGCAGCATCGACATCGGCGCCTCATGGTACGACTGGTTTTCCGCCAGAGCGCGTAATGTCATGTAGCGGGTGGCGGCCGAGACGTTTGCCGAAGCGACCCAGCCTGCGGCGTAAAAAGCACGTTCAATGGTTTCCAGCGGCGCCGCGAACACGACATTGGTCAAGTCGGCCTCTTTATGCTCAATCAGCGTGCGGGTGCGGAAAGGCATGCGGCGCACCATGCTCATCATGCCTTTTCGTTCCCCATCGTCCTGCGTCACTTTCGGGGTCGGTTCATGGGCTTGCGTTGGCACTTCCACATCTTCCGCCAGTCGCACAAGCAGCTCCGAGCCGACCGGAAGCCGGATCTCCGGCTCGGAAAAGCGCAGCATGGAGGCGAAGGCAGCCGTGGAAAAAGCCAGCGCGATGGGATCCACCGCAGACAGAGATGTCAGTAAACCGGCCGCCCTGTAACCAGGAGTAGCCGTGGACCGAATGCCGCGGATGCGGCCGCGCTTGTCCACGAATTCACGTGCGTTCTCCAACTCGGCGACTTTCGTTTTGATGGTAGCCAAGGTGCCGTCGGGCAGCAGCAGATGCTCAAATTCAATGTGAATCGTGGCGGTTTCCCGTATGAGCCCAAAGCCCACCCGGTGCACTGTCTTCAGCACGCCTTTGATCAGGCTTCCAGGCGGGATCAGGACCTCGCCATGAACCGAAACAGGAGCAATCACAATCGCCTGCACCGAAGCTCCGTTGGAAGAAGAGTAGGAGTTGAGCTCCTGCTGTAAGCGGATCTCAATCATTGCGCCGGCGGGCACGGTAACGGCTCCAGCGGCTGGGGGCAAGAGGAGTTGCGCTGCCAGCGCCGCACATGCAGGGGCCAAGCGCCGGATGTGCGCGGACAACGAGCGGTGTAAGTCGAACAAAAAATGGAGATGGATCAAGTAGCGGCCGGTCTCCGGGTGAAAATAACTGCCTTTGAAATGATACAACATCAGGACCCGTCATTGGGTAAACATTTTCCCTGCGGATTGTTTTTTGGCGGATGTTTTATCCATCACTCGCTAGCAGTTGCAGAGGTATCGAAAATGACACTGGAACTCCCACTAACTTGCCCCACGGGTAAGGGCTTAGAATGCACCCTTGCAAATACCCCCGAACTGCGGCGTATGGTGTTTCGCATGCGTCACGAGTGTTATCTGCGAGGGGGATTTATTGACCCCATTCCGGGCTGCGAATTTAGCGATCACTTCGACCATGAACCAAATCACTTCAGCTATCTGCTTCGCGCCGGTGGGGAGCGCCCCCTGGCTACGGTTCGCATCAGCGTTGTGGCTCAGAACCGCGGTTGGCTGGATTCGCCTGCCGGTCACGTGTTCGGCGACAACCAGAAGTTCCAAGCGATGAAGCAGGATTCGTATGTCGAGGCGAGCCGCCTGTGTTTCGGGAGCTTGGCCCGGCGCGACTTGTTGGTGAAACTGTTGGGCAACATGGCGGCCTTGGCTGAATTCTATCGAGTGGGTTGGCTGGTAGCCTGCCCGCGCGCCGAACACGCCCCGATCTATGAGCGGCTGTTTGGCTTCCAACCCATGGCCGCGCCTCGCCAGTATTTCGGGGTTAATTTCAAGACCCAACTGTTGGGAGTGCGCCGCGAACAGCACCAGGAATACGTCCGTTTCAACCGCCCCATGCAGGCCGCCTGGACCGAGGCCTATGAGAACCTCAAGCGAAATAAAAGTTAGTCCGGCTGGCTTGCCGAAATCATCTCAACACGTGAGATCATTTCACCAAGGGTCAAGCTTGCATGAAGAAACCATATCTGGTTGCTGTTGACGATGATATTTCCGTGCTGCGCGCGGTAGAGCGCGACCTCAAAGCGAAGTTCACACCCGCCTATCGC
Source organism: uncultured Acidobacteriia bacterium (assembly GCA_903881085.1). GTDB lineage: Bacteria > Acidobacteriota > Terriglobia > Bryobacterales > Bryobacteraceae > CAIRSA01. The sequence goes on along the minus strand of CAIRSA010000503.1, from coordinate 3,008 downwards.
GTGCTGGCAGTTGATTCACCGCAGAAGGCGATTGGCTTGGTTCGCCAACTCACCGCTCGTGGCGATGTTGTGGCGCTGTTCCTTGTGGACCAGCGCATGCCGCAGATGAGCGGCACGGAGTTTCTACGCGAAGTGTTGCCGCTGCAACCGGCTGCGCGACGTGTTTTATTGACAGCCTATGCCGACTCCTCGGCGGCGATCGATGCCATCAACAAAGTCAAACTCAACCACTACCTGATGAAGCCGTGGGAGCCACCCGAGGAGCATCTCTACCCGGTCTTGACAGATCAACTGGAGGATTGGCAGGCCTCGAATCCTGCGACCTTCGAAGGCGTCTTTATTGTGGGCACGCGTTGGGCTCCAGAGACGCATCAGATCAAAGACTTCCTCGCCAAGAGCCAGATTCCCTACCGCTGGATGGAGCCGGAGGGAATCGAAGATCCGCGTGTATTGGCGGCCTTCGCCGGGCATACTCCCCTTCTACCCGCCGTTATTTTTCCGGACAGCCAGGTGCTGGAACGCCCCACGCTGGCCGAGGTGGCGGCCAAGTTGGGCTTGGTGTCGACTCCGAGCCGCCGCTTTTACGACGTCATTGTGATCGGCGCAGGTCCGGCCGGCCTGGCCTGCTCGCTGTATTGCAGTACCGAAGGCTTGAAGACGGTGATGCTGGAGCGCGAAGCCGCGGGCGGGCAGGCGGGGCTCAGTTCGCGCATTGAAAACTATCTGGGATTTCCATCTGGCTTAAGCGGCGCCGATCTGGCCCGGCGCGGCTTGGCACAGGTGACGCGATTTGGCACGGAGGTGCTGGCCCCGGCCGAGGCTGTCAGCCTGGCCGAAGAGGGCGAGTACCGCGTAGTAAAGCTCGCCAACGGCGAAGAACTGGCCGCGCACAGCGTGGTGATCGCGGCTGGCGTGCAATGGCGGCGGCTGGAGGTTCCCGGCATGGACCGGCTCTCAGGCGCGGGCATCTACTATGGCGCGGCCATCACAGAAGCGTCTTCGTGCAAGGACGAGGACGTGTACATCGTGGGTGGCGCCAATTCAGCAGGGCAAGCTGCTGTTCACTTTTCTGAGATCGCCCGCTCGGTGCGCATGATTGTGCGCGGCGATTCGCTTTCAAAATCGATGTCGCATTACCTGGTGGAACGAATCCAAACCATCCCCAACATCTCCGTCATCCCCAACGCCGAAGTGACGGCGGTGATGGGTGGTGAGCGGCTGGAATCCATCGAAGTGCGCCACTTTGATACCAAGACCACGGAGGTTTTGCCTTCCGCGGCGCTGTTCATTTTCATCGGCGCTGAACCTCACACGGAGTGGCTGGATGGCGTGGTGGTGCGCGATAAGAAAGGCTTCCTGGTAACAGGCGCGAATCTGGTCAAGAGCGGTAAACGGCCGGCGGGCTGGAAGCTGGATCGCGATCCGTATCTGCTCGAGACCAGTATGCCTGGCGTATTTGCCGTCGGCGACGTGCGCGATACGGCCATCCGGCGCGTGGCCAACAGCGTGGGCGAAGGCTCCATTGTGCTGTACTTCATACGCCAATACATGAGGAATCGTTGAGGAAACGCTATGCCACATCCGGAAACGGCCATTACCGCCGCTGAACTTGCCGCCGCCCCGTTGCTTGAGGGCGAATCGCACGAAACCATCGAATGGATGGCCGGCCTGATGACGGTGCGTAGTTTCGACGCCGGTCAAATCATCCTGCAGCAAGGAGACCCGGTCAGCGAATTCTCCATCATTCTGGAAGGCGAGGTTCACCTTGCGCGTGAAAACGATCCTTCGGCCAGCATCATTGTTGGCACCGCAGGTATGCCGCTTGGCGTCCTGCCGTTTTCGCGCATGAAGACATCTTTCGGCCGCGTTTGGACCGTGCAGTTCACGCGCCTTGCCGCAATGGATGCGTTGCACCTGCGCGAGTTGGTGTATCGCGCGCCGCTGCTGGCTCAGCGACTGGTGGAACGCATGACAGACCGCACGCGCGAAACCACACGCATCGCCGAAAACTCAAATCGCCTGCTGGCGCTGGGCAAACTTTCCGCGGGCCTGGCGCACGAGCTGAATAATCCGGCGTCGGCCGCAGTTCGCTCCGCCGCGCGCTTGCGTGCCGTGTTGAATGAACGCCGGGAGCATGCGTTGGCCGTACGTGCGGAACCCGTTTCGGAAGCCGCACTGCAAGTGATGACCGATCTCGCCAACGGCATCGCGGAATGTTCCTCGTCTATTGGAACCATGGACGAACTGGAGAGGGCCGATCGCGAGGCCGAGCTATCGGATTGGCTGGAAGTGTCGGGAATTCCGGGCGTGCTGGCTGCCGGCCTGGTTGATGCGGCGATCACTGGTGAGCAATTGGCGCCTCTGATTGCGCATGCGTCGAAGAAGGCTGCCACGCTGGCGCTGCAAATCCTGGTTGCCGATCATGAGATTCAATGCCTGACGCGTGAACTGGAAGAGGCCACGCGGCGCATTTCGGATATTGTGCAGGCGGTGAAATCCTATTCCTATATGGACCAGAGTCCGGTTGCGGAGGTGGATCTGGCAAAGGGCATCGACGTAACGCTGCGCATGTTTCAGCATAAGCTCAAGCATGGCGTGCAGGTGGTGCGGAATTTCGCCGCTGATATGCCGCGCATTCGCGCCAACGGCAGCGCGCTCAATCAGGTGTGGACCAACCTCATCGATAATGCTCTCGATGCCATGACCTGCCCGCCGATCGACGGGCCGAAAGTGCTGACGGTGAAGACCTGCGTGGAGCCAGGCGCGGTGTTGGTCGAGATCGGGGATTCAGGCCCAGGCATTCCGGCGGAAGTGAAGAGCCGGATCTTCGATCCGTTCTTCACAACGAAAGCGGTTGGCGAGGGCACCGGCCTGGGGCTCGACATTGTGCAGCGCATCGTGCGCGGGCAGAAGGGTTCCATCCGTGTGGATTCGGAACCGGGGCGGACGGTGTTTCAGGTGCGCCTGCCGCTGTAGGGCAGATTGGTAATCCAATGTCGCTTACATTG
>CAIRSA010000502.1 GCA_903881085.1 uncultured Acidobacteriia bacterium | reverse complement strand
GTCCCCGGTTTGCCCCGGTTTGCCCCACGAGATACCGCCCGCAATGCGAGTCACCCAGCAGGTGACGAGCACGTTGTATGCAACCGATGCTAAATGTTGGAGATAGCTTTTCCAGATGCGTTCAACTGCGCCTTCTCGGTTCAGTCATGCTCGGCCACAGCAGCATCAAGGTGACAGAGAAACATTATTCGCCGTGGGTGAGGGCGCGGCAAGAGCAATTGGAAGCCGATGTGAAGAGGAGTTGGGACCGCGATCCGCTGGTTCTCGCTCAAACGAAGGGTACACCAGAGGTACACGAAATCGAGGAGGTCGTTAACTAATGGAAAAAAAGACGTTAATATGGCGGAGAGGGTGGGATTCAAACCCACGGGCGGGCCGGAGGATGTGTAATTTGCAGATCCCTCGTTGCCGCAACTGCCATAAATGCCATCTTTGCCGCCGCGCATTGCTCAAAATTGCTCAAATCCCGGGATTTGCCGGGGGTGAACTTTGATTCTGATGGCGCCAGGAAGTGCGCCCTGCGCTCAAGCAAGCAACTGAGACGCTCGAAATCCTTGCAATCCGCCTTAGAGCGCAGTAAGTTTTGGCCCGGCAACCGACGGAAAGTTATTCGGACAATAGAATCAGGCTTGACGCCTCAACTGTGAGGGAATGGCGCATTGGACTGGCGAAGTGCATGTTGGAAACGCGCGAAGATTGGCCCATCGGCCGAACCTCTGATCCGAGCCAAAACTGTTTGAACATTCTCACCAGAGACTATCGCAGAATAGCTGAAGTGTTCAACACCGGCTGGGATACGCTTGGAATTGTCTGCCCAATTCCCAGACTGCGCTCTAATCCTGCATGTGCTTCTACGCCATCGATCTGGTAGAGCAACCGAACAAGTTCGGCGACAGAGTCGAGATTCAGTTTGTCCATGGCGCTACCCCGCTGCTTCTTGACCGTCCGTTCGGAGGTCCCCAAATGCCCAGCTATCTGTTTGTTCAAGAGCCCTTTGGCGGCCATGGAACAAACTTCGCGTTCCCGCGGCGTGAGCAAATTGAAGCGCTGCTGCAACTCGTTGACATGCCGGCGCTGAGCAACGACCTTTTTATGATGGAACAGCGCTGCCGCCAACGCATCGAGAAGCACATCCGGTTTATCGCTCTCCTCAATGAAGTCAAAAGCGCCTCGCTTGATGGCTCTGACGGCAGTGGGAACATCGGCATCTCGCGCGACGAAGATGACCGGCATGTCGTAACGGCGGCCGACAATTTGATCCAGGAAATGTAGCCAACCGGGATCCATAATCTGTTCAATACACAAAATACAGCCGATACCGCAATACGGTTTACGATTCCAAAAATCCGCAAACCTGGCAAACCACTCGACACGATGGCCATTGTGTTCGAGATTTCGCCCGATCAATCTCGGCCCGGATTCGCTCTGAATGAGAAAGACTATAGACTCGTCGTCACGCATTCCTCTGCCAGCCTCCAAATTGCAACCTTCGTAGCTGACACGCGCGGAGATTCAAACAGTAGCATACGTTTTGGCGCACGTGGCCACGTGCGGGACTGTCATAAATTCCGGGCGGCAATCGAAGGCTAAAGGTATTCTGGCTCTACCGCAGAATTTGTGGGTGAGTACCCACAGAAATGAAGCGTAGCGTGAGTCCGCTTCACCCTCTTAACTATGAATAGGACGGGGATGGGTCCCTTGTCAAGGCAACCCTTCGGGCTCGCTTCGCTCGGCCTT
>CAIRSA010000501.1 GCA_903881085.1 uncultured Acidobacteriia bacterium | reverse complement strand
GCGGATGGGCGCCAATCGTTGTTTGTTTGGAAGTCGACGCCTTCTCCCTTGAAATTCCAGGGGCTTACGAGCGAACGTAACGTCAACGTAACATCGTTACGCTCGTTCCAATTGTTTAAGTATTTCTGTTTACGATTTGAGCCGTAAGAATCTAATTATCAAACCTTCCCCTGTCACAATTTCTCGAAAAACAAGTTGACCGCCGGGCGTCACTCCACATCGAGTATTCAGGCGCCACCAAGCAACAATTACCTAACCAAACCTGAAAAGTTTACCTATTCCGCCATCATTGAAAATCGAATCCCCCATGATTCCAGTCACTTGCTTAAGTGGCCACCCACTTGCTAATTAGTTGGATGGAGGAAGTCATGAAACAAAAGTACGTCATCCTGTTAGCAGTCAGCGCGGCCATCGGCACTGCGGCACAGGCTCAGAACCCGCAGCGCCAGGCAACCATTGTCGGCGGAGGCAACCCAAACCAAGGAAAATGCACGATCGAGGTGCGCGTGGATGGGGCGGCGGAAGTCGAAATCCGGGGCGGATCGGCCACCTTACGGACTATCGCCGGCGCGCCAGCCCAGTGGAGGCGCTTCGAATGCACCTCTCCCATGCCGGTGAATCCAGCCAATTTCCGTTTTTCCGGCGTGGACGGACGCGGACGCCAGTCTCTTGTGCGAGACCCGGCATCCGGTGGAGTCGCAGTAGTGAGAATAGACGACCCCGATAACGGATCTGAAGGCTACACGTTCGACATCACATGGAATGGAAACGGTGGCCCAGGCCGTGGACCAGCTTATCAACCGGCACCGCCACCCATCGCCAATCGTACCGATGAACGCCGTGCAGATGAGCGCAGCCGCGAATACAACCACGAATACAGCGAAGATCGTTACCGCCCTGGCTATCGCGAGGGCGCATACTTCAAACGCTATGGACACGGTTTCCCGACAGACGAGGCAATTCGCGTCTGTCAGGATACGGTCTCACAACAGGCCCGCGAACGGTTTCGCGGCGCAGAGATCCACTTTGGCCGCACAACCATTGAAGACAATCCCGGCCGCAACGATTTTGTAATCGGTAGCGTCGATGTCCACCGCGAGGGCCGCTACGGCCGCGAGGAGCGCTTCCGGTTCTCCTGCTCGGTAGATTTCACCGAAGGCCGTATTCGATCGGCCAAGATCGACGACCGCCCGGCCGGACGATAGACTTCTTCCTTCGCGCTCGCACAGGGAAACTCCTGTGCGAGCTTTTTTCTTTCCTCCAGCCCACAGAACCTTGGGCGCAGTTGCGATAGACTAATCGGTGAAAGCTTTACAACTATGCGACACCTATTACTACTCATCGCGGCACTGCCGTGTCTAAACGCGGAAGTCAAACTCCCCGCCATCATCAGCAGCCACATGGTGCTGCAACAGAAAATGGAAAACCCGATCTGGGGCTGGGACAACCCTGGCACCCGCGTCAATGTTACGTTTGACGGACAGACCTACAGCGGAACTGCCGGCACCGACGGCAAGTGGATGGTGAAGCTCGCCCCAATCACGGCATCGTTCATTCCGCGCAACCTCTCCGTTGCAGGCTCCAGCCGCGTGGAAGTGGAAGACGTTCTGGTGGGCGAAGTCTGGATGTGCTCCGGCCAATCGAACATGCAGTTCTCACTCGATAGCGATTGGAACGGCCAGCTCGAAATCGCCGCCACCAACTTTCCGTCCATGCGCCTGATCGAAGCGCCGCTCGTAGGCACTCAGGAGATCCAGAACGACCTCAAACGCGGCCCTGGTGAATCGAAATCGCAATGGCGCTCGGCCACGCCCGCCTCGGTCGCCCGCTTCAGCGCCGTCGGCTTCTTCTTCGGCCGCTATCTGCATCAGGCCTTGAACGTGCCCGTCGGCCTCATCCACAACAGCTGGGGCGGATCTTCCGCGGAAGCCTGGGTGCGCCGCTCAACACTCGAAGCCGATCCGCGCTTCAAAGACCTGATGGAATTCACAAAAAAGCGCGAAGACGCCCTGCTCTCCGATGCAGGCAAAGCCGCTGCTGAAAAAGCGGCCGCCGATTACAAGATTGCACTGGAAAAGTCACGCCGCGAAAAGACCGCTCCGCCGCGCGGGCCCGACACTTTCCTCACCGGCCAGAATCGCGCCGGCAACATCTTCGCGGGCATGCTGTATGCCACGTTGGGCTACGGCATCAAAGGCGCAATCTGGTATCAGGGCGAATCGAACGCCGGCAAAGCCTACGAATATAAATCGCTCTTCCCGTTCATGATTGAGCAGTGGCGCAAGGAACAGGGCCAGGGCGACTTCTCGTTCTACTGGGTGCAACTGGCCGATTATCAGGCCGAAAAACCGAACCCCGGCGAAAGCAGCTGGGCTGAACTTCGCGAAGCGCAAACGCAGACAATGAAGCTTGCCAACACGGGCCAGGCGGTCATCACCGACTTAGGCGAAGGCAAGGACATCCACCCCAAAAACAAGCACGATGTCGCCGCGCGCCTCGTCCGCTGGGCGCTGGTGAAGGACTACGGCCTGAAGATGGCCTATCGCAGCCCTGAATATAAGTCGATGACCGTGGCCGGCAACAAGGCAACCATCACCCTCGACACGTTCGGTAGCAGCCTGCGCGCGTTCGATGTCGCCGTTGCACGCGGCTTTGCCGTCTGCGGCGCTGACAAGCAGTGGAAGTGGGCCAAGGGCAAAGTAACGGGCAAGGACACGGTGGAAGTTTGGAGCGACGAAGTCGCCGCCCCGGTCGCCGTTCGCTTCGCCTGGGCCGACAACCCGGTGTTCAATCTGTTCTCCATGGAAGGTCTGCCGGTGACCCCGTTCCGCACCGACGACTTTCCGATGACCACCGCACCGAAAGCGAAGTAGATCCAAGGTGCCTAGCAGAACCGCTGCCGTAAAAGCCCAAACCATCACGAGCCACCAAGCCGCCAGCTTCGTCCAGTCCGGCATGTGGCTCGATTACGGCAGCGCGTTCTGCCAGCCTGATGTTTTCGATCAAGCGCTGGCCGCGCGCAAGAGCGAACTGCGGAACGTGAAGATCCGCTCAACTCTTTCCATGCGCCCGCGCGCCGTTTTGGAGTGTGACCCCGAAGGCGAACACTTCCACATGTTCAGCTGGCACTTTTCCGGCTACGACCGCAAGAAGCACGATGCCGGCCGCTGCAACTACACCCCGCTCAACCTCGGCGAGGTGCCCGGCTATTACCGCCGCTTCCTTGCCCCAATAGACATTGCGATTCTGCAAACAGGCCCGATGGATGAGAGCGGCAACTTCAACCTGAGCGCCACTGCCCTGTGGCAACGCGCCATCATTGAAAAGGCCGGCCTGGTGATCGTTGAGGTGAATCGCAGCCTGCCGCACGCTTGCGGCCCGCAGCAAAGCGTTCACGTCAGCGAGGTCGATTACATCATCGAAGGCGACCACCAGCCCGCGGCTCAGCTGCCGAATCCCCCGCCGGGCGACATTGACCGCGCCGTGGCCCACCGCATCGCCGCGGAAGTGGAAGACGGCGCCTGCCTGCAAATCGGCATCGGCGGCATGCCCAACGCCGTTTGCCGCCTGCTGCTCGAAAGCGGCGTGCGCAATCTTGGCGTGCATACGGAGATGCTCATCGATGGCCTGCTCGATCTATACCGCGAGGGCCGCATCACGGGCTCGCAAAAAGCGCTGGACGCGGGCAAAATCGTCTACACGTTTACCCTCGGCTCAAGCGATTTGTATGCCGCCCTTGATCGCAATCCGGACTTCCAATGCTACCCCGTTGACTACACCAACGACCCGGGTATCATCGCCCGGAACCCCCGCGTCGTCTCCATCAACAACACCACACAAATCGATCTGCAGGGCCAAGCCGCCTCGGAGTCCGACGGCCACCGCCACCTCAGCGGCACCGGCGGACAGTTGCAGTTCGTGCGCGGGGCCTATGCATCGCCGGGCGGAAAATCGTTCATCTGTTTGGCTTCGACATACGAACGGCACGGCGCGCGCCGGAGCCGCATCGTGCTTGACTTAACTCCAGGCAACATCGTCACCACACCACGGTCCGACGTCATGTATGTGGTCACCGAACACGGCATGGTCAATCTGAAAGGAAAGTCCGTCGCCGAGCGCGCCCTGGCGCTGATCTCCATCGCCCATCCCGACTTCCGCGAGGAATTGGAGCGCCAGGCCTACGAGCATCGTCTGATACCGCGCGGCGTGTCTTTTTAAGAAAACCGCTCGGGGACGGACACATCTGTCCCAAGCGGAGCGCGTGGAAAGAGGTGTCCGTCCCCTTACCGGACTACTTCTACTTCAACTCCGTCATCATCCCCGGTACGCTCCACAACTGCGGCAGCCCACCCGGCGCCCACTTATACTCCGTCTCCATGAACTTCGCCAGTTCCGCCTGCGGCTTCCCTGCCCTCACGATCGCCTGCGCCTTCGTGCGCAGCACTTCCACGCGGTCGCGATACGCCTTCATCGCGGTCTTGTTGCTGAGCGCACCGTGGCCCGGAATCACCTGCTCGAAATCCCAGGTGCTCATCACCTTATCGAGCGTCTTAGGCCATTCAATCAGGCTTGCGCCGCCAGGGTAATCGATCAACGGTGTAGCGGTGGGCGCCGAAGCAAAACTGTCACCAGTGTGCACCAGCTTGTGTGCCGGGAAATACACGAAAGCGTCGCCGTTCGTATGCGCCCGCCCGAAATACTTCGCGCGCACTTCCTTGCCACCCAGGAACACAGAGGTCTCATCGGTGAACGTGACTCGCGCCGCAACCATGTTATTCGGCGCGTTCGATTGCAGGTGCTTCACAATGCCATCATGCGCGTTGCGCGTGGAGATGATCTCCGCCTGATCGGCAAACTGAGTGTTCCCGCCGCTATGATCGGCATGATAGTGCGTGCTCAAAATGTACTTCACAGGCTTATCCGTCACGCTGCGAATCCGCGCGATAATCTGCTGGTGATCTTGATCGTATTTGTCATCGACCAGGATGACGCCCTCATCGGTAATGTAGACCGCGACATTGCCGCCGTCGCCAACAATCATGTACAGATCGTCGTAGATCTTCTCTATAGTCAGCGTAGGAGGCGGCGTGGCCTGATAAGTGTACGCCGCGATGACGCAGGCAAGAAATGTTACTGCCCCGAAAAGACGAATCTTCAGAGTTTTGCTCATGGCGGAAATGGTAGCACAACCCGTCACGCCGAAAAGATCCGCAGCGGGCGGCCCGCCCACGCTTGCAGAAGAGTCCAGATAAACAGGGCCAGAATGGCCACAAAAGCCGCAGCAACAACCGGTACACCCGCCTGCCGGTTCTCCGTCGACACAATAAACCCGAGCAGCGGCAGGGCTTGGAGCGCATGCAGCCCAATAAAGTGAGCGATGCGTAAATCGCCGGCAACGGTGCTCCACCGCACCAACGGTAGACCGGGGCCGCCATCGGCTGCACCAACTGTGTGCCCGCGATTGGATATCATTTGGAACCCTTGCAGGCTGCTCAGCAAAAACAAAATGATTCCCAGCCGGACACCCCACATAATGGCCGGAGGCAGTTGCGGCTGCGGACTGAAGTAAAGAACGCACAGCCACACCAGTGCCAGCGTGTTGGCAAGAATGGCTGATCCCATCGAGCCAAATATCGCCGCATTCAACGGGGTGGTGATGTTGTAATGGGACGGCATACCCCGCGCCGCTTGCACGACGATCGCCGTGATCTCTATGAACATGGCAACCGCCACCACCCACTCGATCACCCGCGCTTCCCTGCCCGATGCCGCCAGCCGGGTCAACATCCAGGCGACGGTAAGATTGAACGCCACGATCGAAAGCTCGAACTTCACTGGCTTCAGCCACGGGTTCGCCCCCGTCACCAGCCTTGAATCGAAGGCCATCAGGCCCAAAGAAATAACAAGCAATGCGGCCGTAAATGCAGAGCCCCAGAACAACGGAGCGTGCGCCCGAATCAGTTCACCAAGATATTCGTTCACCAATCGCCCTCCCCAAGTCTTTGGATGACAGTGCCAGCCAGTGGATTCTTTGTAAGACTATAATGCGACGCCTCCCCTCAATTGTTGCACTTTTCTCGTGCTACACTAGTTTCGTGGCGAAGAATATCACCATCAAGATCTCTGAAGAAGCCATTCTTTGGGCCCGCAGAAAGGCCGCCGAAGAGAATACCTCCGTTTCTCGTCTGGTTGGAGAGATGTTGGAGCGGCAGATGCGTTTGTCTGACGAATACTGGTTGGCCTATGACAACTGGAGGGCCGAACGGCCATTCGCCGCCACCGGCGCGGCCGGGCGAATGAGTCGCGAGGAACTCCATGAGCGCCGGTGATATCTTCTTTGTCGATTCCAACTTACTTCTTTACTACGTTGACCCGGTGGATCGCCTGAAAAGTGAGCGCGCTGCGGCGTGGCTCGACTTTCTCTGGCGCAGCGGCGCAGGCCGCCTGAGTTGGCAAGTGTTGAACGAGTTTTACAAGAACGCGGTCTGGAAAATGCAAATGAACCCCGCGAATGCTCGAAAACTTGTCGAGTCGATGAGTAAGTGGCGTCCGGTAGACTCCTCGCTGGGTTTGATGCAACAGGCCTGGAAGTGGACCGATGCGGCCCAACTGAGCCACTGGGACGCGCTGATCCTGGCAGCAGCACAACGCGCGGGAGCACGCTATTTGCTCAGCGAGGATTTCCAGGCAGACCGCAAGTACGGAGAAGTTCAAGTATTGAATCCCTTCTCGCACTCCCCTTCAGAATTTACCAGCTAAATCCACCGCCCCAAGCGAAGCCTCGCCAATGAAAGTTCTTGACCCCAGGTGTACTACGTGTCATCATACACATGTGATCCCGTTCCGAGTCCAGTTTCAACCCGGCCAGCCACTCTACGAACAGGTAGTATACGCAGCCAAGAAAGCGCTGCTTGCAGGCCAACTGCGCCAGGGCGATCTGTTCCCCTCGGTACGGGCGATGAGCACTGCTTTAAAAATCAACCCGAATACCGCACATAAAGTGCAACAACATCTGATCCAGGAAGGGTTGCTGGAAGTGCGTCCGGGCATTGGCACGGTTGTCGCCAAGCCCCCTGTTTCCACGCGCGCCGAAAAGAACGATCTGCTGCGCGCAGAGTTGGAAATGATTGTTGTCAACGCCAAGAAGTTAGGCTTGGATCTGGATGAAGTACAAGCAGCTTTGGCCGCCCATTGGGTGCGGCTGGATGGAGGAAATCGATGACCGGCGATCCAATCATAACGGAACAATTGAACATGCGCTACGGCAAGCACCTCGTGCTCGACGGGTTGAATCTGCGAGTGCCCCGAGGAAGTGTTTATGCCCTCATCGGCTCCAATGGCGCCGGCAAAACCACAACCTTGCAGATCCTCATGAACCTGCAGCGTGGTGCGACCGGCAGCGCGACGGTGCTGGGCGTCGATTCACGCAAGCTGGGCGTGCCCGAGTACGGCAGAATCGGATATGTCTCGGAAGGCCAGGAAATGCCCGAGGCAATGACCGTCGCCGAATTTCTCTCTTTCTGGCGGCCTTTTTACCCAACCTGGGATGTAGCCCGCGAACGGGAGTTGTTGGAGCACTTCCAACTGCCTATGGACCGCAAGTTGAAGCATCTTTCGCGTGGCATGCGGATGAAGGCGGCGTTGGCTTCATCGCTATCATACCGGCCGGAGTTGATCGTACTTGATGAGCCGTTCAGCGGCTTAGACCCGCTCGTCCGCGACGAGTTAATCGAGGAATTGCTTTCGCACGCGGAAGAGAGCACCATTCTGATCTCCTCGCACGATCTGGCTGAGATTGAAAGTTTTTCCAGCCACGTTGGCTTTTTGGACGAAGGGCGCATGCAGTTTTCAGAAGAGATGGCCGTGCTCTCGGAACGGTTTCGCGAAATAGAAGTGACGGTCGGCATCACTTCGCTACCCGCCAGTTTGCCCGCATCGTGGATGCAAATGCAGGCGTCTCCCGCAGTTGTCCGCTTCGTAGAAACGCAATGGGACGCCGGGCGCACCGCGCATGAAGTGCAACAGACTTTTCCAGATGCCAGCGGCCTGGAAGTGCGCGCAATGCCGCTGCGATCCATCTTTGTAGCGCTGGCAAAATCAACAAGAAAGGCGAGTTGAAATGAACACACAACTGATCTGGCACATCATGAAGAAAGATTTCCGCCACACCTGGATGTGGATGGTGGCGTACGTAGTGTCGCTTGCCTGTTTCGACGTCCCGCGTGAAATCTACTATTTCGTCCCGCATACACAAGATGAGCAGCTATTTTGGATCAAGGCCTCACAGATGACGATCCCTTTGGTAATGATCTCCATCGTTCTTTTCTTGTCGACGCTGTTTCATGCGGAAGCAATTCCTGGCGAGAGGCAATATTGGTTGGCTCGCCCTATTCATTGGCGGGATCTGCTGATAGCAAAAGCCGGACTGGCGTTCACTGCAATTCTGCTTCCGCTTACTTTGACGATGGTGGCGGTTCTTGAATACCAGCGTTTATCGGCATCCCAGCATCTTCCCGCACTTCTCCTGAGTGCCGCAGTTTTTGCATTCTTCTTAATTCCATTATTCGCACTGTTGGCGGTTACGAAGAATCTCCAGCAGCTTTCAATATCGGCGGTTGTTATTTTAGCCGGAGTGGCTGGATTGTCCTTTATGAGTTCCGGCACGGGCGCGAGCACATCGAAAGCCTTGTGGCTTGGTCAGTTGACAGGAACGATTCTGCTTGTGCTTGTTCCAGGGGGCATCCTGATTTGGCAGTATGCTACGCGCCGCACCCAGGTGGCCCGGATTAGTCTGGTTTTGACGCTGGTGCTGCTAATGAAAATGGATAGCCTGTTACCCTCTGGAATGCTGGTGGCGGCTCAGCAGTTGTTAGCACCGGTTCAGATGGATTCAGGCAAGGCCCGTATTGAGTTGGATGAAGTGCGCGAGTGGCCACCGAATACATCCAATACAGACACCAGATCCGCTTGGGATTTCTTCCTGCCGGTGCGGGTTCTTGGATTATCCAGTACCGAATTAGCAGCGGCGGATGTGTGGGATCGCGTGGAAGTGTATGCAGGCGGAGAGCGAATGCCGCCTCTTGCCCCTATGAATCCAGCGCTTCATCGGATTCACGACCAATACTGGTTGCGGATACCCTTGTCGAGAACTTTCCTCGAACGGCATATGAAGGATGCCATGGACTTCAAGTTATCAGCATTAGTCGAACTCTATGGAAACAGAGTAAGCCAGTTTAAGACGATCACCGCTGACGACACAGAGGTTGCTGGTGTTGGCAAATGCAGAATACAGGACTTTGCAGTCATGTGCTACGCACCCTTTCAGATTCGCTCCCGGGTGCAATTGTTTTTGGGTTTCCCCGGCAGAGCAATCAACGATTACGGCGTGTTGTTGAATGCTGGATCCAGTCCAGCATCCACTCTGAGTCCCTCACCATTTCCCATCGAAACGGTGCAGCATTGGATTCCCAAAACCGCAGATCGCAAGATTGAATTCGAAACATCTGAGCGGCTGGCCGTGGTGGATCGCACCTTTGAGGCTCACGGCATCCACCTGGCCGATTACGTTCGATTTCCCAAAACCGCAAAGGCCCAATGAAACGCTTCCCCGGCCGATTCGATCTGGCCGGCAGCCGCTCAGACTAACCTGACAACTCGCCCTAGAAGTTCACCCGCAGCACCACCTGCCCGCTTCTCGGCGTACCCACCTGCGCCTGGTTCGGATCGATGCGTCCGAAGCCCTGCGCCAGCAGGCCCGTGGTCGTGTTCATGATGGTCGTCAACTTCGCGTTGGTGCCGGTTGGATTCGGCATTACCGTACGGTTGAAGATATTGAAGAACTCCGCGCGGAAATCGATGCGGTAGTGCTCCTTCACAGTGAGCGTCTTGGCAAGGCTGGCCGATTCCTTAGGACGTCGCTGCAAGCGATAGTCATTCAAGTAAGGAGCAGTCGAGCCGTACTGGCCCGCGACCGGATCAACCCACGCCGCCGGATTGAATACCAGCTTCTTCGAAGGGTCGATGCAATGGCAATTCAGATCCTGCAGGAACAGCGACTGGCCCTCCACGCGGTTCGCCGTCGTGTTGCGATAACGGTACGCGTTGAGGTTGCTCTGCGCCGTCGGCACGGCGATCAGGATGCCGCTGGCATAGCGGAACACTCCGCGCAGCGACCAGTTGCGAAGTGCCGCGCGCAGAATGCGATGATTGCGGTCAACGCCAAACGTCGGGATCTGGTAGCCGAAGCCAATGGAAAGGACCTGCGGCTGATCGTACGGAGAGTAGCTCTTCGCATTCGAGCGATTGAACGGGTCATTGATGAAGATCGACGTGCCTACCTCATCGTAGGTATTGGCCAGATTCTTCGACCACGTGTAAGCCACCGACGCATCGATGCCATGCGACATCCTCTTCATCAGCGTGGCCTGCAGCGCATCGTAGAACGAAGTGCCTAACGGCGACCAGCGCGTACTGATCGTCCCGAACTGCGGATAGGGCCGCAGCGATTGCGCCACCGAGGCATTCGACGGGAAGCCAACATAAGGCGCCTTGAAGCCGCGATTGATGGCCGTAGTGGAACTGATCTGCGACGTCATCAGCGAGCGGTCCGCCGCCACGTTCAGATCGATGTGATAAGCCGCCAGCCGTTGATCGGAGATGGCGTTCAGATCCTGCATGGAGTCATTGCGCAGCCACACGCCGCGGTTGCCGACATAGGCCGCCTGAAGGATTAAGTCGCGTGTAATTTCCCGCTGCAGAGTCACGTTGTATTGCATGATGCGCGGCGGACGGTCAGCACCCGGATCGATGAAAGGAATATCGAGCGTGGCCGGCGCTGCGTTGGGGTTCAACGGCCGCAAGCCGGGGATCTGGCTGTTGGCAAACAGATCGGCCGGGTTGTACGGGTTACCGTCTTTCAGCAGGAAGGCCGGCTTGCCTGCGCCAGGGTTGGCGATGCTGATGGTATTGAAGCCGAAGCCTGCCGAAAGCGATGACGTCTCAGACATGTTGGCGCCGCGCGCATAGCTGATTCCCCAACCGGCACGAAGCACCGTCTTCGGCGCAATCTGCCACGCCAGCCCCAGCCGCGGACCAATCGCCCACGGGTAAGTGGGGACAAAGTTGCAGTTACAACGGCCCGTTCCGTATCCTTCATACTTGATGCCACCCAAAAGCCCGCCAACTGTAGGGTTGGCCACGGTGGGATCAAACGATGCGACGCGGTTGTACAGTTCGTGCTGCGGGTTCTGCAGGTCGTAGCGAATGCCATAATCAAGCGTCAGTTTGCGCGTGACCTTCCATGTATCCTGCACGTAGAAGCCCCACACCTGACGGCGATATCCAACTCCGCCCACCGGACCCATGGTGCCGTTATCCACCAGCCCGAGCAGGAACGATGCATAGCCGTTGCCGACATATCCGCCGTTGTAGTTATAGGCAACCGGGTAACTGGTGGCAGAGGCCGTAAAGTTGTAAGTCCCCACTCCGCCGCGCACCGCGTAGTTACTGCCGGCTTCGATCATCCATTCCGAACCGAACTTATACGTATGGTTCCCTTTGATCCAGTTCAACGACAGGCTGGAGGTAGGCTTGCTCGATGTGAACGTGTTGATTCCCGCACCAAGGCTGAGGTTGCCCGTAGGAATGATGTTTGCGATGGAGACGCCCGGGAAGCCAAGAGTCACCAGCTTTTTGAAGCCAAGGTTGGTTGCGGAATCATAATCCTTGCCGATTTCGGAATCCGGGTTGTAGTACCAATACATGCCCACTCCGATGCGCAGGAAGAGATTCGGGCGGATCGATTGGTCGAAGTTCAGGCGCGTGGTGTTGCTGCGAATCTCCTGATACCGGCGAGCGGAAATCGGATAGGGCCAGCCATCGGGGCTGTTATCTTTGTCGACGCGCTGGTGCGAAAAGTAAAAGGAGAGGCGCGCCGTGCCGATCATCTCATCCAGCTTGATACTGGGGATCGACATTATCTTGCGCGTCGGCGTAAAGCTGTAATAGTTGTTGATCGGCTGGGCATTCGCCAGTTGCGGTTTCGGTAGCAGGTCCTGGATTTTAAGGGCCACCGGATCCATGCGGCTCTTCGGGATGATGTTGCCTGGGAACGGGTCGCGCACCGGATTAGCGCCAATGGTGCGATCGGTATTGATGTCGTAGATGGTGCCTTCCACAATGTCGCGCCCCTGGTTGTCTTTCAGCAGATTCCGCCCGGTCAGCATGGCCGTGAAATCGCCGTTACGGAAAGCGTCTGTCGGATCGTTGAGCAGGCCGCTGTAGCGGTTCTCGATCTTACGAAACATTTCGTAGTTCACATAGAAGAACGTCTTGTTGCGGCCGTTGTAAAGCTTAGGCACCCAGATGGGGCCGCCCAGCGAGAATCCAAAATCCTGCTGCCGGTCGCGGCTGCGCACCAAGTGGCCGCTGCCATCGTTAGTGTAGGGCAGGCCGGCGCCGAACGCTTCGTTGCGCACGTAGTCGTAACCGCTGCCATGCCATTGATTCGTGCCTGACTTGGTGGTGAAGTTGACGATGCCGCCTCCAGCGCGGCCGAACTCGGCGGCGTAGTTGCTGCTCTGCAGGGTGAAGGCCTGCACGGCCTCGTTCGAAGGCTGGCTCTCTTCGCCCAGTTGCGCGCGGTAGGGGTTGGTGGCGTCCTGGCCATCGACCAACGTCTTGTTGGAATTGTTCGGCATACCGTTGACGCGGATATCAATGCCCCAGCCATTGGAGGTTTGGATATCGAGCGTGGCATTCGATGCGCCGGGCATCAGTTCCATGAAGCCATAGGGACTGCGGATGGCGCCGGGGCCGGTGGCGAAGTTGAGCGGCAGGTCATTCATGCGATCGCCGCTCATGGCCATGTTGTATTCGGACGAGTCTTGCTGTAGCAAAGACGCATCTTCCCTGACGGTGACCGATTCGGTGGTCGCGCCAAGCTGCAGCGCGATATTGATGCGCGCCGTCTGCGCGACTTCCACTGTGATAGGGGACTGGACAAACTTCTTAAAGCCGGTATGTTCGATGGTGATGGAATAGCCGCCTGTTGGCAAGGAAGGCAAAGTATAAGAGCCGGTATCGGTGGTTAGCGAGCGGAATAGATTTCCTGTGGCGAGGTTTGTGGCAACCACGGTGGCGCCGGCGACACCGGCACGGGCCGGGTCAGTGACGACGCCAGTGATGACGCCGCGATCGGTTTGGGCATGCAGCAGCGAAGCGCTTAGAAGAGCGAACAGGGCAACTGCGTAACGAGGCAGAGACATGAGTGACATTACTCCCTTGCTTCCACAATGATCCAACAGAACGGCGGAGTCAAGACCACGATGTGGGGCAGAATGGCATTCTGCGGCCGAGTGGTACTCGGCCTTCCGGGGCTAACTTAACGCATATGGGCTACCTACCAAGTTTGACGTCCTTGCCCAGTTCAACTATTGCGCGCGCTTCGCCTCCCAAGCTTTGGCCACCAACTCCTCCAACACGATTTGGTCCACATCCGCGAGCTTCTTAATGTAGACGCACCCCTTGCCAGTCGTATGTTTGCCGAGTTTCGCCAGCAGCGACGGAGCCTCACCAGACCCGTTCATGCCATACAGAACAGTTGCGGCCTTGCGTGGCGAGAACGCGACCACCGGCATATCACCCTCGCGGCCACTCTCGTATCTGTAGTGGTAGCTGCCGAAGCCAATAATGGCTGGCCCCCACATCTGCGGCTTTTCCCCGGCCGCGCGCTGCATGATCTTCACCAAGTCCTTCGCGTCGGCGCGCCTCGCAGGCTCTGGAATTGCCTCGATGAACGCCGCGACACTAAGTTTGGTGGGCTTGGTTTTGTTCTCCGCCATGGCTGCTACCTCGTGATCTTCCCGAGGCTAACATGATTTGAGGAAAGGTGACAACAGTCCCACTGAGCCAGATCATATTCCCGAGATCTCCGATCATCGTTAATCACGCAGTTTGTCGATGATCCTATCCTGCTGGCCACCAGCGATCAGCCCATCCAACACCTCTTCCTCGATACCGGCAATGCCGCCGAGTATAGAGAGCGCGTCCGCGCGAAGTTCCGCCAGCACTCTAGGATCACGGCTCTCTGTAAGGCTCGCCAGCAGGCTCGATGCTTTATTTTGCGCTTGCAAGAACTCCCAACGCCCGCACCGCGTCGCTACGAACCTCGTCATCAGGGTCAAGGCTTGCCCGGACAAGTGCATCGATCGGCTCATCGGACTGACGCCCGTATCCAACCATTTGGGCGGCAATGGCCCGATGCCGTGCATTAGCCGAGAATGCCAGCACTTGAAAAATCAACGTCTCATTTTGTAGGGCGTACTCGCGAATTGCCAACTCCGCCTTTCTCGCGGCGGGATCGTTGGTGAGCGTATAGCTCGCCCCGCCGTCTTGCGCGGCGACTCCCTTCATCAAGGCTTTCAACAACGACTTTTCGAATTGCTGACGAAGAGCGAGCGCGGCCTTTGGCAACCGGATATCCCCGGCCGGGTTCGGATGGAACGCCAGTGCCTGGTATGATTCGCCAGGTAAGCCGTTGTGTGCCATCCAACGTTCTTTCGCATCGCAGCAGACAAACCAAACGCCCGTCGGTTCGCGACCGGTGGCCTGTTTAATCCGTTCTTTGACCTGCCGCTTCAGCTCATCGGTAGAATCCGCTTTGGCTGGCGGGAACAGATCGCCCTCATGGAACGGCAAGACGGCCAGCACAGCCGTAAGATCGAAGTTCTTGTGCCCGAAAAACTCGACCTCGCCCAACTGTTTACGAATATCGGCTGGCCTCGCTCGCGGCGTGGCGAACACAATCATCGCCCAAATGGATATCCAGCGAATGTTCATGGAGCGTTCACCGTTTGCTTTGAAGTACGATCTTCTTCCGGTCTCGGGAGCACCCGAAATCATAACAAAGGGGATGTCATCCGCGCAGTGCTTGCCGGGATAAATGCGAAGACGTTTTTAGCTCTGTCAAAACCTTACCACCCAGATCTATCGCTGCCCGAAAACTATCCCTTAATGGGCCCACTTCGTAATTTTCGATAACGCCAGTTCACGTTCTTTGGCCAGTTCTTGAACGCGCTGTGCCGCAAGCAAGGGCAACGAACCCACGTCGTGGCTGAGATGCATTATTTAGCTCCAGAGCTGCCATCCGGACAGAATCCAAATCCGACGCTTCCTCGAATGCCATATCCCGGGTAAGTTTGTTCGCAGCTATAAGTTCACCCCCTTCTTAGTAATTGACTCATCCGACCCTCCGCACCGTCACCACGGTGATGTCATCGTTCTGGCCCCAAGCCTTCGCGGCATCGGCGATCTCATGTGCCGGCTTGCCACTGATCTCTCGCGTGCGGTCAAAGCCGAACAGTTCGCGCTGGGCGTTCTCGGCTTCCACCACGCCGTCGGAGATGAAGGTGAATCGCTCGCCTCGCGTGACTGACTCGGTATACTCCACATCCAGCGCGATCCCCAGCGGTAGCCCACTTTCCATCTCCACTTCTCGCCCATCGCCATAGGCGGACGGATGTCCCGCGTTGGCTACGATCAAGTGGCCGTCGTTCTGTATCAGCGCCGCGCAACAGGTGACGAAGCCTCCACCGGTCTGGCCGTGAAGCGCGGCGTTCAAGTTCCGCAACAGTGGCCCGGGCGACCAGTTGGTGGAATTGCGAATCGCGCCCATGGCCACTGAAGCGAGCATCGCCGCCCTGAGCCCTTTGCCGCTCACGTCGCCCACAACGATCAGTTGGCCCGCTGGTGTCTGACGGCAGAAGTAAAAGTCCCCGCCGACTTCCTTTGCCGGCAGGTACGCCACTTCCACGGCGGCCCAGCGCGCGACGTCGGAGACGGAAGAGACAAGCAGTCGCTGCACTTCCTGCGCCGATTTCATCTCCCCCTGCAATTCTATTCGATCCAGAGCTATCTTGCGGTGCCGGCGGGCGATCACAATAAACATTCCGAGCAGCGTAACGATTACGACCATTGCACGGAAGTCTCCTCCTAATTGCAAAGCTATTCCGGGAAGGCCAGCCAACCCCGGCAATGCGAAGGCGGCGGCACCGGCTGCCCAAAGCAGGCATAAATTCCGGTACCAACGAAGCGGCTGTGCCACCCGCCATAGAGGCCAGAATGCTACGACAGCTGCACTGTGCGAGATCAAACCCAATGGTATGCGCAAGGAATTTAGACCTGCTGCACGCTGAGCGAATTCAATTGGCGCAAGCAACGCCACTAGCGCGGGAATGAGAGACAACAGTGCATAAGCCCACGACCATACCGAATAGAAACGCGGCAAACTGCGGCCCGCCATGGCATAAAACATTGCCGGAGTGATAAGGTACATGACGGAAAACAACAAACCGTCAGCAAATAGGCAGAACCAGCCTGGCATTGCAACGCCGTAGGCGAGCAAAGCGTTGAAGGCTCGAAAGGTGCCGAATATTAAGCTGAACATTCCAAACCAAAGCATTTCCCGCTGGCTTCCGCCGCCCCCCACCGCATACAGAACCAGCAGCACGTACCCAATAACCAGGCTAATGGCGCCTGCTGCAAGGGAGGGCCAAATCTGCCATAGGATGTTGAGCCTCACATTCGAGCTGACCAGCAGTAGGGAGTCTTGTTGGCCAACCGCGACCTTTGGCGCGAAGGAGCCCCCAAGGAAGTTCCTCCCCGGAAGTTGCCGAAGTGCCACGGTAACGGATTGGCGTTGCGGAGGGTGAGGGGGTGATTTCCGCAATTGGAAAGTATCGGCGCTAGCAAACCCTGTGCGAATGTTTCCGAACGACCCGGCTGGCACTCCGTCCACAAAAAGCTCCCAAGCGTAATAGGAGGCAACGCCAATGTGGATTGGCGCGGCGGGCGGCAAGGACCTCAGGTCTATCCGGCAGCGCGTCCACACATAAGGGCTTCCGATTGCCGGAAATGCCTTCGCCCATTGACTATCGTCGAAGTCCGGGCGAGCCCAGTCTGGATTGTCGCCCGCCTGGTGAATGCAGTTGGTGGCTGGGACGAACTGAGCCGAAAGCGCCTGGATCGTCAACAGCGCCCCGAGCAGAAGTCTAATCATCATTCTTCCTCCGCACCGTAACTACCGTGATGTCGTCGTTCTGGCCCCAGGCCTTGGCCGCATCGGCGATCTCCTGCGCGGACTTGCCGCTGATCTCGCGCGTGCGGTCGAAGCCAAAGAGTTCGCGCTGGGCGTTCTCGGCTTCCACAACGCCATCGGAGATGAAGGTGAACCGCTCACCGCGTGCGACCGACTCCGCATACTGCACTCCCGGCGCGATCCCCAGCGGCAAACCCGCTTCGGTTTCCAGTTCGCGTCCATCGCAATATGGCGAAGGATGACCCGCATTGGCGAGCGTTACCATTCCATCTACACGAAAATGTGCGCAACAACAAGTGACGAAGCCACCGCCCATCTGCCCAACCAGTGCATGATTCAATTCCGAAAGAATCGCTCCCGGATCGTCTGACCGCCGGTTGCGCAGTGCGCCTATCACCAGGCTCACCACCATCGCCGCGCGCAAGCCCTTACCGCTGACGTCACCCACTACCATCAATAGGCCACCGTCACCACGGGAGATGATTTGATAGAAGTCGCCACCTACCTCGCTTGCTGGAAGGTAGGCTTTTTCCACTTGGAAGGTAATTGATGATTCGAGAGAGCCTTCCATCAACATCTGCTGCACGTGTTGTCCTGCCGCCAATTCCTGCTGACGCACTTGTTGCGCGCGCTGTTCCTGGCGAAAACGAAGATAAAGAACACTCAGACAAACGAGGCCAAACAAGAGATATCCGGCGGCCTGTCCCGCTTCTCCAAACCACTGCCCGGCGAAGATGACGAACACCCAGGAACCCGCCATCGCCAGACTGCTCCAATTTCTTCCCCAGGCGAGAAGTAAAGCGACGATGATCCGAGCGGACCGGCTGAAGAATTGATAGGCCACGAATCCGGACCACGGAATCGTGTCGCTCCAATAGGATCCGCCGAAAACGATGCCGAGCGTGATACCGAAAAAAGCATCGGCGTAGAGCAGCCACTTGGCCTGCGGACAGATCCTCCGGAAAAAAAGGGCCGAGAGTCCCACTGCCACCGTAGGGCTCGCTAGGGCTACAGAACTGAGTACGGATCGAATAGGCAATTCGAACTCTCCGGCGAGGAATCCGGCGATGGGCCAAATCGCGGTTGCGCACATCGTCAAGCCCAACCAAAGGTATTCCGTGTGATCCCTGCGTTCGCGGAACCACAGCAGAGCCACCAAACCAACCGCTACCAGCAGAAAGCCCCCAGCGAGATTCGGCAGCCGCCTTCGTGCGTATTCAAAACCATGCAACTCTTCGCGCGTTCGGATAAGTTCGGCAAGCCCCAATTGAGGAGGATGGGTGAGATACGCGGCAGCCACAGGATGGCGGCCACACCAGCGGCGGATGGCAATATGCACTGTAGTGCCCGCGCTGGCACGAAGCGGAACGGCAAATACGAGGTGCTTCTCGAAACGTCCCATTGGGGCCGGCGCCAGCACTCCTGACCCGCCGATGCGTTCGCCTTCAACATAGACTTCAAAAGCTTCGAGAATTTGTGCAATGCCGATGTCCAGCTTCTGGCCCTTCCATTGAGCGGGAATCGTGACGGCTCTGCGATACCAACTGAAGCCGGTCTGGAAGTTCCGCGGCGGCCCGCTACTCTCCCAGTCACTGTCATCGAAGTCCGGCGCGGCCCAGCGTGGATCGTCGCCCGAGTGGACTTTCCAACTGTCGAGGCTGGTCACGATCTCCTGTGCGATGGAGAGGCTGGCTGTCAGGACGACCAGCAGTATTGATTTCCTCATGCATTCCTCCGCACCGTGACCACCGTGATGTCATCCGTCTGGCCCCAGGCCTTCGCGGCATCGGCGATCTCCTGCGCGGACCTCTTGCTGATCTCCCGCGTGCGGTCAAAGCCGAACAGTTCGCGCTGGGCGTTCTCGGCTTCCACCACGCCGTCGGAGACGAAGGTGAGTTGGTGGCCGGGTCCAATGGTCACTTCCCGCTCTCTATATTCGGCATCGGAGGTGAGACCGAGGGGCAGGCCGGAATCAAGCGTGAGTTCGGTACCATTGAGATAAGGTGCCGGGTTGCCCGCGTTGGCCAAAACGACGCGGCCATCAGGATGGCAGCGGGCGATGGTAGCGGTAACGAAGCCGCTATCGAGGCTGCCGGCGAGTGCGCGGTTCAGTTCGGCGAGGAGCGCGGCGGGATCGTCCGACCGCCGGTTTCGCAACGCTCCGGCCAGCAACGAGACTACCATTGCGGCCTTCAGGCCCTTGCCGCTCACATCGCCGACGGCGGCAAGATGGCTGCCGTCCTCCAGCGGGAAGAATTGAAAGAAGTCCCCTCCCACTTCCAAGGCCGGCGAGTAGACGGCCTCGGCAAAGGCTGGAACCTGGGTCATAAAAAACTGCTGCACCACTCGCGCGCCTTGCAGTTCGTCCGCCAACCGCTGACGTTCCAAGCCCTCGTTCCTCACGCGGCGCAGAATCCGCCACGCCATCGGGATAGACAAGAGGAACAACATCACCGCGCCAGACTCAAACCGAAAAAGTCCGAAGACCCATTCGGTTTGGAGCGGACTGAACCGGCTCAGCCGGATGATCGCGGTCGCGAGCAAGGCCAGGATAAAAGCCTGCTGCCCCAGCGGCTGACGCCAATGTCCCTGCCGCCACCATGCTGCGCCTATGAGAACAATCGCCAACAGGCACAAGGCGCGGAAGGCATTAACGAAAGCGTCGAGAGAGAAATCCGCAGTGAGAATGGAACTGAGCGGATACACCGACCAAATGAGCCAGATGGCAACTCTTGGCCAACGCTGACGGTACCCCAACGTGCTGACGACAAAGTAAGTAAAGCAGGCCATGCTGAGGGAACTGAACGTCCCCAGCAGATATGGCCACCGCTGAGGAAAGGTATCCTCTGAAAGAAGTAAGTACCGGGTTAAGTAAAGCCCGCCCTCCAGGGCCAGGCCGAGAGCGAACCAGAGAAGGTCCTTTTGTTTTCGCTCACCTGCCCATGCCAGAAACAAGAGCGCGGCCAACCCGGCAAGCAGAGTTCCGAATACCACCTCTGGAGTCTGGCGCAACCGCCGGCCTTGAATGTGTGCGGCACCCAATCCGGCAGGCGCGTGCTGCCTGTAAGTGAGCAGGAAAGGACCCACAGATTGAAGCCGCAAGGTCGAGGGACCACTAACACCCCAATCCTTTCCGTGAATCGCCACCGTCAGCCGGGCTCCGTTAAGCCCGGCCGCGCTGGCAGGGATTGAGAAAGTGAGGGGCCGGGGGATCTGGAAGTCCCACTTGGAGGACCCGCCCGTGGCTCCGATACTGGCTCCGTTCACAAACACTTCGTAGGCGTCACTAATCGTGCCGAGCGTGAGCGCCAGTTGAGTGCGGTCGGTCCCGGCGGGCAGAACGACGTCCCGGCGCAACCACATGTGTCCTGGCGGCCGAAACAAGCGTGACGGTAAGGCGTAAGCGGCCCACTGGCTGTCGTCGAAACCCGGATCGGCGAATGCGGGGCTGTTCTCGCTGGTCATGCGCCATGGTCCACTCAGGTCGATCCAAAGTGCGTTCTGGGCAGAGGTACACACTGCGGCCAGGCAGAGTCCGAAAAGCAGTTTCATGAATGCCTCCGCACCGTGACAACGGTGATGTCGTCGGTCTGTCCCCAGGCCTTGGCCGTGGCGGCGATCTCCTGCGCGGACTTCTTGGAGATCTCGCGCGTGCGGTCGAAACCGAACAGTTCGCGCTGTGCGTTCTCTGCTTCCACCACGCCATCTGATACCAGCGTCAACTGAACCCCCAGTGGCAGGGTCAGCACCGTTTCAGGGTATTCCGCCCCGGAGATGACGCCGGCTGGCAAGCCGCTCTCTGTTGCCAGTTCACGCCCATCCATATAGGGTGCCAGATGCCCGGCATTGGCGATGGTCATTCGTCCGCCCCGCTCCAACCGGACACAACAACAGGTGACGAACCCGCCGCCCGCATGGGGGGCCAGTGCCCGGTTCACACCCTCCAAAATGATTCCTGGCGAACCGGATTCGTCGCGCCGCACAGCCCCGCAAACCAGCGAAGCCATCATTGCAGCTCGTAAACCCTTACCGCTGACGTCGCCTACGATCACTAGCGTTGCACCGTCAGCCCCACTCAGCACCTGGTAGAAATCGCCACCCACCTCGCTCGCCGGCAAGTACGCTTTTTCGATGATGAGGCCTTCACCTTGGTCCGCGGAACTTTCCAGCAACAGTTGCTGCGCACGTTGACCCGCCGCCAACTCCTGCTCACGCGCCTGCTGTTGACGCTGTTCGTCGCGGTACCGCAGATACATCACAGCTAGCGAGGTTATCGCAAATGGGATCGAAGCCAAGTCGCGCATGTCAGTCGTATAACCTGACCAGGAAACATTCACTCGCCATCCGAAGGAGCTCAAAAGCATGAGAACGGGCATAATCATCATGGAAGCGGCAAGCGCAATTCCGCGCCTCTCCTTGCTACCAATCAGTGCACCAGCCGTACCTAATTGTGCGACCAATTGCAAGGCCGGAGGTCCCGCAAATGCAATCGAAGCGAAGGGCAGATTGAGCCACTGGACTGCCGCCGCGTAGATGCCTGAAGTGGCGTATAGAAAGGCGGTGCCGGCCAGAAGCCAACTCAAGCGAGGACAAAGTTCCCGTAGAAACATTGTGACGCAGATTTGGCCGGCTGAAAGCAACAACAAGAGCAGGGAAACCACCAGGGATCGTTTTGAAAGATCGAAGCTTACTGCCAAACTTGTAACCACCACGATGAGGGCGCCCAAGGTCTGGGCCAATCCCAACCACAGGTATTCAATCCGGTCCCGGCGTTCAAGAAACAGGAGTAGAGACAATATACCAACAATGCCAACAAGCCCGTTGAGTCGAGATGGCGTCCTTGCCCGTTCCCCTTCGATCGCATGCAGCCTTTCGCGGGTCTGGATCAATTCAACGGGCCCCAATTGGGGCAGGTGTGGGAATTGTGCGTTCCCTGAACTACGCAGAAAATTGAAGTCGACTGTTCCCCGCCCGCTCCATCGGCGTATGGCGATGTGCAGCGAATGCGAGCCCCCCGATTGCCGCGGAATCTCAACGGATAGATGACGCTCGAAGCGGCTGACAGGAACTGGATCGAGGGGACCGCGCCCGACTACGTTGATCCCATTTACGTAGACATCGAAGGCTTCTTCCATTGGACCAATACCCAGCGCCAACGGTTGATCCTGCCATGCCGCCGGAATTGTGACGGAGGTCCGGTACCATTGAAATCCTCCCGATGGGCTCCGCGGAAGCCCGGCCCCATCTTCCCAGTTCTTGTCATCGAAATCTGGAGAGGCCCAGCGCAGGTCATCGCCGAAGTGCATTTTCCAGGGACCTTCGAGCACCATGTGCTGCGCCGGCTCTGCGGCATGGAGGGCTGAGAGCAGAAGGACTAAGAGTGCGGCGTGCCTCATGCGTTCCTCCTTTGTTCACGGGGAAGTATGGCTGTTGAAAAGTTAGCTCGCATCGAAACTAGACCAAGCCAGCGCGCGGAGATTCGCCGTTTGGGAACAAGCATACGTGACACGCATCCCGGAGTCCGTTGACCGCGATCATGCCATTGACCCGCGCGCCCGCCAAGAACCATCTGCAACTCACTTTCTCTAGGTAGCAAACCGGGTTGACCACGATTTTCACCGGCATGATTTACCGTGGGCTCGTGTGAGGAGCCGCTACCGGCAAGTTGCGGCCCTCTGGAATGGCACTGATGGACCGGAACTTGTCGCGCCTGTTCGTACGTTCGTCTCTGTCTGCTCATCCCATTCTCCGCACCGTCACCACGGTGATGTCATCGTTCTGTCCCCAGGCCTTGGCTGCCTCGGCGATCTCCTGCGCAGACTTGCCGCTTATTTCTCGCGTGCGCTCGAAACCGAACAGTTCGCGTTGCGCGCTTTCTGCCTCAACCACCCCGTCCGTCAAAAACGTCATCGCCCCCGAGCCAAACGCCATTCGCGTTTCGGCATACTCCGCGGCGGGAGCCAAGCCTAATGGCAGTCCGGCCCCAGTCTCGATTTCAGCGCCATCCACATAGGGAGCCAGATGGCCGGCGTTAGCGAAGGTCACCGTGCCGTCTGGCGCGAACAGCGCGCAGCAGCAGGTAACGAACCCGCCTCGGGTGCGGCCCTGCAGCGCCTCGTTCAACCTCGCCAACACTTCGCCGGGCAGAAGGTGATTTACCGGTTCCAGCGCCCCCAGCAATCGGGCGCCTATCATCGCCGCCTCCAACCCCTTGCCGCTTACGTCACCCACCACGGCCAGCAGTCCGCCATCGGCGCGCGGAATCAACTGATAGAAATCGCCGCCGACTTCGCGGGCAGGCAAGTAGGCCTTTTCAACCTGATATCCCGGCGTGCCACCGGTGCTCTCCAGCAACAACTGCTGGACGCGCTGCCCAGCAGCCAATTCCTGTTCACGCGCCTGCTGCTCGCGCTGTTCATCGCGCGACCGCAACCAGAGAACGGTCAAGGTAATGACGGCATAGATCGTTAAGCACGCTTGGAGCAGGTCAACATCGTATCCTTCCCACACATAACGTCCTCGAATAAAACCAAACTGAGTTGGAACTAGCACGATGGGCACCAGCAAAAGCGAGGCAGCCAAGGCAAATCCACGGCGGTTGTCACGAAAAATAAGAATGGCAACGGCGACCTGCATTGCTCCAAAGATGGCGTTGAGGTAAGCAATGGGGTTGTAGAAGACTTGATTCGCCAGCATGGTAAATGCGCTATAAACAGCAAGCACCAGATAGAGCGCCGCCGCTATTCCCTGGGGCCAGCGCAAGCGGGGACACAGCTCGCGCATGAGCATCGTCGCCGAGACAGGGGCCCACCAAGACAGCAACGTACTGAGTGCTGGAATAGCAGATCGCACAGGCAGGTCGAGTTTCACGGCAAAAATGGCGATAAGCATCGACATGGCCGCCACGACAAACCCTGAGCCGAGCCAGAAATACTCCAGCCGTTCGCGCCGCTGAGCGAATAACACGAGCGCAAGTAGTCCGGCGAAACCTCCGAACAGTATCTCTCCTTGTGTGAGGGCGGCGCTCTTTTCCCCTTCGAGCGTGTGCAGCCGCTCGCGGGTTTGCATCAGGCGGAACGGACCCAGTTGCGGAACGTGCCCCAAATACCCACCGCCAACTAGCGGCAAGGAGTTGCCCAAGTAGGGCGAACTGGCGCCCATCCAGCGCCGCACGGCGATGTGCAATATCCCCGCCCCTCGTGCGACTGGCGGAAGGTCGAACGACAGGTGCCGCACAAACTTGCTGACTGGCGCCGGATCCAGCACACCGAGACGGCCGGCTGGTACTCCATCCACAAAAACCTCGAACGCCTCCCCCATCGGTCCGAACGCCAGGGCCAGCGACTCGTCCTTCCACTTCGCGGGTATGGTGACCGTGGCTCGATACCATCGGAACCCAGCGACACGAACCCCCGGCAGTTCCCCGGCCGGCCAATCGTGGTCATCGAAATCCGGGGCGGCCCAAGCCGAGTTGTCGCCTGACTGGACCTTCCACGTCTCGACGTTCATGACGCCATCCTGGCCCTGTGCGGTGGCCGTCAGGACAAGCAGTAGAAATATTCGGATCGTCATCCATTCCTCCGCACCGTCACCACGGTGATGTCGTCGTTCTGTCCCCAGGCCTTCGCCGCTTCTGCAATCTCTTGCGCGGACTTGCCACTGATTTCGCGCGTACGCTCAAAACCAAACAATTCGCGCTGGGCGTTTTCGGCTTCCACCACGCCATCGGAAACCATCGTCATCGACAAGCCTGGAGCCAGCACGAAACGGCTTTCCGGGTATACGGCCTCGGCGTCCACTCCCAACGGCAAGCCGGATTCCATCGGCACTTCTGCCCCATCCACATACGGCGCCGGGTGGCCGCCGCCGGCAATGGTCACCTGCCCGCCGGCATCGAATCGTGCGCAACTGCAGGTGACAAAGCCGTCAATGAAACCAGTGACGGCGCGATTGAGCGCTTGCAGAACGGCCCCTGGCTGGCGCTCGTCCGTATTGCGCAGCACGCCAATCAGGATAGATACGACCATCGCCGCCTTCAAGCCCTTGCCGGATACATCGCCGAGGAAAACCATTTGCCCATCGAGTACGAAATAGAAATCCCCACCGACTTCCTGCGCGGGCATGTAGACGGCTTCCATCTGCAGACCCGGTTCGCTCAATCCGCTCTT
>CAIRSA010000500.1 GCA_903881085.1 uncultured Acidobacteriia bacterium | reverse complement strand
TCACCGAGCCGCGACCCGTGAGGGAGCGGTTCCTAAACACCAGAAACAAAACAGGGGCACAGATGAGCCTGCGCGGGACTTCAGTCCCGCCTCTTACTTCACGCGAAACGCAAAGTATCCGGTAGCGTTCCGACGGGAGTCGCGTAAATACAGCTCAAAGTCGCCACTGTGCAAAACATCGGCAGGAACTTCGAAGGAAGCAATACCTGCCTGCGCCGCAATCCCGCTCTTCTCAAATACCGAAGACCCGCCACCGGCAAGCAACTCAGCGGTAAGCACACCATCCAGCTCAGAGGCTTCAAAACGGATTCGCACGATCTCCGCGGTCCCTGGAATAGCGATCGTTTGCCGCGCATCTCCGCCGCGCACTGCATTAGACGCCAACTCAATCACAAAGGGTGGCGCGGATTTCTTCGCAACAACGCCGGTCGGTGCCGACGCAGGCCTGCCTCGATAATACTGGACACTGAGCCCAACACCCACTAACAGCATTGCGGCATAGGGCAAGTAGCGTAGGTAGACTGACCTGCGCGGCTGTGCAGCACCGGCGAGAGCCTTGGCAACCGCAAGCTTCCGCAGTTGGGAATCGGAAGCAAGCAGATGCCTTTCCACGCGAAGCTTATCTGTCCCACGCAATTCGCCGCGGGCGTAAGCATCGAGCAGATCGCGCTCAGCCTCCATCATCTGATCAAATGCATCGTCCGATGAAAAATATTCTTCAGCGATCTTTTCGCGTTCATCGGGTGTCAACCCACCAAGCAGATATTCCCGCTGCATGTCTAAACTCAAAACGCCTCCCTATCTTTACTGTCAGGATTCACCGGTTTATCACAATCCAAACAGCCGGAAAGACATGCTTCCAGTTTCAGCCGGATGCGCAAGGCGCGGTTACGCAAGGCATTCAACTCAATACCGAGCTTTTCCGAAAGCGCGGAACGAGCCGAAATGCGTTCTTGTTTGTCCCCCTGGTAGTAGTTGAGAATGAGCTCTTTATTTTCTGCTTGTAGCTCGTCGAGGCATCGTTCAAGACACTGAAACTTGCGTTCCAGGCTTGCATCGGAAGTCGGCGCAGTGGCGGCAAACGCCTGACGCTCGTGCATCTCTCTTCGCCTTACTTCCAACAACAACAGCCGCGCGATTCCAAGTGAGTATTGGCGATAATCAGCCAGGCCGGCACTTTCGGCCAGTTTGCGCGCAAGCCGGTTTAGCACCTCATCGGCAAGGGCCTCAGGATCGCGCTGTTGATGCCACTGGAAATGATGCACCAGTTTGCGGCGCAAAGATTCGTACTCTTCCGCGGCCTTGGCACGCTCGGCTCCCATGGCCTGCAGCAGGCGCTCAAATGCCTCGGAAGTAAGGCTCCAACTCCTACCCACGGATTCACCCACGTCCCACTATTTTCGCATGGTTACGTAGAACGGGTAAGTCGCGCCGTCGACCACCAGTGCGTAGTATCCAGTCTCAAACAGCGATGCCATAACACTCACGGCAATCTCCCCATGCGCATTCGGCTTCAGCGCGGCCACGCCGGCAAGCAGATTTCCTTTATCGCCGTACAACTGGGCCGTCGAAAGCTTCGGATCATTCTCTTTCGCCGGGGCAACCAGAAGCAGCCATTGGGCTGACGACACAGGCTCGATGCGAACGGTCTTGCCAGCCTCCAACGAAACAACCGGCGCACCCGAAGCCTTCACCTCAGGCTTGGCCGCCACCAGCTGGGTCACCATGTTTTGACCCGCTCGAACCTGATCCACCAGTCGCTTCAACCGGTCGGCATTTTCCCGCTCCGAAAAGTAACGGCGCTCCCACGAGGCACTTTCGGCGCGGGCCATATCGGCGCGCTGGTTCGCGGCGCGCATGCGCGAATAAAAGAACAAAAACGGCCCCGCCGTGAACAGTGCGCAGGCCAGTACCAAAACCCCAGTTTGCTCCCATTTGCTGTGACGCAGCGACCACTCCCCAATCCGAGTGCGTAACGGCTTGCGCGGCTGCTTAGCCTGAGAGCCGGCTTCCGCCGCCACTGACGCAAGCCCCTCCTGCAACGCCTCGGCCAATTCAATGCTGGCGATGCAATCGGCACAACCTACAAAATGTTCTTCAAATGCAGCCCGCTCTTCGGGGGACAAGAGGTCGAGCAAGTACCTCTCCGAAGTATGCTGCCTGTCGCGCTCCTTATGATCCATGTTCGACTATCCCGCTCACAATTTATCCACATCGGGCCGTGCACGATTGGCAAAGAGCCCGGAGAATTCTTCGCGCACCTCGGCAACGATATCGGAACACTTCTCGCGTTTCAAGCCGGTCTTGGAGGCAATCGTATCCATATCCATGCCCGATACAAAGTACAGAAAGAGGACGCGCCGCACCTCCATCGAGCCATAGGCCGAGAGTAGTTCACGCACCAGGCCGGCGTTCTGCTCGCGCAGTACCTCATAATACTGCTCGGCCGGCTGCCATGCCTCACGCGAAGCCCCGCCGCGAAAACGGGCCAGCACGGCGATGAACGCATCGAGCTTCCAGGGATCTTCGAACTCGCGGCTGCGGATTTTCTCAAACACCTGCCGGAACGTATCGGCGTGAGCGTCCCCCGTTGCCGCGCGCCGCCCCAGCATCCGCCGCAAGATGATGTTCACACCCCGTGAATATTTGGCGATCAGCTCTTTTTCCGCTTCCGCTTCGCCGCCTGCGATACGCGCAATCAAATCGGTTGCCATATTTTCAAGCCTGCGGCGCGATTCCCAGTGCCTTCATCTTGCGGTACAGATTGCTGCGCTCCAAGCCCAGCAGTTCCGCCGTTCGCGTCACATTATTGTTGGTCTCTTCCAGTTTCTTCAAAATATAATCGCGCTCCACCGCCTCACGCACTTCTTGCAGGCTTCCAAAGCGGTCCATCGGCTTTTCGGCATTGGCGCGGCGCACCGGGTTCAATGGAATGTGGCGCGCATCTACGCGCACCTGCGGATTCATGATTACGATACGCTCCATCAGATTGCGCAGTTCCCGCACGTTGCCAGGCCACGAATAATCGGTAAGCGCCTGGTAAGCCTCAGACGTCAGTTCCTTGTGCTTGCGTCCATAAGTGGTGGTGAATTCGTTCAGGAAATGATCCGCCAGAAGCGGCACATCTTCCAGCCGTTCGCGCAGCGGCGGAACGTGAAACGGAATCACGTTCAACCGGTAGAACAGATCCTCGCGAAAGTTGCCGCGATCGATTTCGTCTTCCAGAATTTTGTTCGTCGAGGCCACCACGCGCACATCCACCTGCATGAACTCATTGGCGCCGACTGGTTCGAAGCGCTGCTCATCGAGCACGCGCAGCACTTTCGCCTGCGTCTTCAAACTCATGTCGCCCACTTCATCAAGGAACAAAGTACCGCCATCGGCGCGCTGCAATTTGCCGACTTTGTCTTCCACGGCTCCGGCCAGACTGCCCTTGCGATGGCCGAACAGTTCGCTTTCAATCAACTCTTCCGGAATCGCCGCGCAGTTCACTTCCACAAACGATTCAGCCGCGCGCAGGCTCGAAGAGTGCAGCGCCCGCGCCACCAGCTCTTTACCAGTGCCGCTTTCGCCGTAGATGAGTACCCGGCCGTTAGTGCTTGCCATCAGCGTCAACTGCTGGCGCAAAGCTTTGATGAGCACACTGTCGCCGATGATGCGGAACTTCGATTCCACGGTGCCAGTCACGCGCTGTAGTTCCACTGAAAGCCTGCGCTGTTGGATGGCGTTCTTCACCACCACAATGACCTTTTCAATGGTAAGCGGCTTCTCTAAAAAGTCGAACGCTCCCAGCTTGGTTGCGCGAACAGCGGTTTCAATATTGCCGTGGCCTGAGATGATGACGACGCTCGGCCGATCGCTCTGCGGCATCTCTTCAATGCGCGAAAGTACGTCCAGGCCGTCCATGCCAGGCAGCCAAACATCCAGCAAAACGGCTTCATAAACCTGCCGCTTCAGCTCTTCCAGGCACGCTTCGCCGCTTTCCACCGCGGTGGGCAGATACCCTTCGTCCTCCAGCACGCCACATAGCGACTGCCGGATACCGGGCTCATCATCCACCACTAACACTCGAACGCTCTTCATGCGATTGCTTTCGCCTCCGCCGCTACCTGCACTGGTATCTCCACGATAAACCGTGCCCCTTGCGGTTGATTGTCTTCTACCCTGATCTGCGCGTTGTGGTCATTCAAAATGTGATTCACAATCGCCAGGCCAAGGCCCGTGCCACGCCCTTTGGTCGAAAAATAGGGCAGAAATAGTTTCTCTTTATCCTGCGGCGAAATCCCCGGGCCGGAATCGGCGATCACCAGTTCAAGCGTGATGTCGTTCACTGCGTGCGTGGCCACATACAAAACTTTCACCAGAGAATCCTGCATCGCTTCGGCGGCGTTATCCACCAGATTCACGACGACTCGTTTGAACTGTTCACGGTCCAGGTTAGCCACCGGCAGATGCGGCGTCAGGTCCATGCGCACATCGATGTCCTCAAGCCGGCCGGCGAACACAGCCAAGGCCGATTCGACGACTTCATTCAAATCCTCGGGCGCTGGTTGCGCGCTGGGGAACCGCGCGAACTGGCTGAACTCGTCGACCAGATTCTTCACCGAGTCTGCTTCCACGGAGATGATCGCAGTGCATTCGCGCACAATGCGCGCGAACTCTGGCGGCGCATTCGGCATGCGCTCCAACTGCCGGGCGATGCGCTCCGCGGAGAGCATGATTGGCGTCAGCGGATTCTTAATCTCATGCGCGATGCGCCGCGCGACCTCATTCCAGGCCGTCGTTTTTTGCGCCCGCAGCAGCTCGCTGGTGTCTTCAATGACGATTACGAAGCCCGATGTCACTTTCTCTTCCAGCGCCGAAACAGTCAACGCCAGATGCCGCACGCCAGACTCCTGGTGCAGTTCCAACTGCCGCGCCGCCAGGCCGGTCCTGCGCGCGCGCTTCATCAGATAGCGGATCTCCGCCGTATCCTCGCGCGAAAACAGATCGTCCAGTACGGTAGCGGCGGGCACATCCACGGCGGGAAGAATTCGCGAAAGGGCCGGGTTCACGCGCTGAATCCGCCCATCGGATGTAACGGAAATAACGCCTGTCGGAATGCTCTCCAGAATCGTTTCCGTAAACCGGCGGCGCCGTTCCAACTCGCGACTGTTGGCCTCCAGATCCTTGGTCATATCGTTGAAAGCCCGCACCAACGTGGCCATCTCATCCACCGCGCCCACCTGCACGCGATGCCCCAGGTTGCCGCTGCGCACCTCGCGCGCCGCTTCAAGCAGAGCCCCGATCGGCACGCTGATCTGACGCGCAAGAAATAACGCAATCCACGTGGCCACGTAGAGAATAAAAAACGTGATCAGCACCAGCAGGTTCAAATAGTAGCGCCAAGTCGCCCGCTTCGATTCGGCCAGCAGATCGTACTCATCAATGTGATTCTTGATCTCCCGCTGCTTGGCGCCAATATCCACGGGCATGCGGGTCTCCAGCACCAGTTCGCCGCCGGTTTGAATCGGCGCACGGGCGATAAACTGCAGGTAATCGGGCTTGGCTGGAGACGCACCGCATACGGCATATTTAGTGCCGCTCTTCAGTTCGATGTGGGCCTCAATAATGCCGCTGTCCGTGCAGACTTTTGCGAACTTGGACGTATCGCTCTTGCCGCTAACCGCGTACTCTTCAATCGAGTCCATCCCCGCAAACCAGTGCGCCTGGGCCTTGGCGCGCTGTTCCGCATCGCGAATCAGCGACTCGCCAACTTCGATCAGATTGAGCCGGATGTTCTGTGCCGGGCGGCTGAACCACTTATCAATCGTGCGGTTCAGAATCTGCACGCTCCAGATCACCATGAAGATCACTGGCAGCATGCTGACCATCAGCGAACCGGCCACCAGCTTTGTTTTGATGTGCGAACCTTCCTGGTCGCGCTGGCGTTCAATATACAGTTTGACGCCGGCTCGAAACAGCAGAAATCCAACAGTGATGGTAAGCAGGAAGACCAGGCTTGAAACGCCCCAAAATATGTAGATCTGCCCCACGCTGGCGGGCCCGAAATCGCCGAAAGTGAAGGACCCTTGCCAGACCAACAGCGCCAGCAGAATCGTCAGCACGACGATAGCTGCCGCGTAGAGTGATCGCTTTCCCATGGTCTTACCTTTGATTATACCGAGGGAGCCCGCATTACCCGCTTGTGCTTACAAATACTTAGCCAGGAACTTCCACGCGATATCGCCCTTCCACTCATGGCCGCCCTCGAATTCGGCGTAATCCAACATCTCCGGCTTGCCCGCATCCGCATACTTTTTCTTCGCCAGCACAGCGGTTTCCCGCACCGTATCGATCGGGGCGAGTTTGTCGTTGACGCCAACCTGAATCTGCAGCGGACGCGGCGCAATCAAGGCCACCTGATCGGGCGAGGTAATATCGACCGGCCTTCCCTCGGTCACACCATCCTTCGCCGCCGGTGTGTTGCGGAACGAGCATGACGCGATCGCAACTTTGATGCGCGGCTCCACCGCCGCAATGTAGAGCGTATAGTAGCCGCCGTAGGAGAGTCCGATCATCGCCACGCGCGATGCATTCACCTCAGGCCGTTCCAGAATGCGATCGAGCGCGCGCGTGATCTTGGTTGTCTCCATGCCCATCAGGCTGGTGCCCAAAGGCCGCAACTTTGCATCCAAATCTTTGCGGATTTCTGCCGGGACCGTAGTGCCTTTGTTCTTGTCCGCGCCGGGCTGCATCACAAACAATGGCGCCCACACAACGTAGCCCTGCTGCACAGCACCGCGGATCTGGTCGTGATAGTTCGACCCGCCGTGGAACAGCGCACTCTCAGGAATGCCGCCTCCACCGTGCAACGAGATCACCAGCGGTGCAGGCAGCTTCGCTTTCTTCGGCACAATGTACAGGCCATAAGTGTCAACGCCAGGAGCCACGGCGATCCAAATGCGATGATAGACGCCGATCTCGTCTTCGCCGATTTTCTCGATCCGCGGCGCGTGGGCCTTCTCATAAAACCCCGGCGCGGGATAGCCGATCATGGTGCGGAAGCGCTGCTGCAACGCTCCGTGCTGCTCCAGGCCCGCAGCATATTTTGCGAATTGATTGTAGTTTTCTTCGCGGAAGGGACGGGATAGTTGCAGGTCCTCGTCAAACAACGGCGCCTGCGCGGAAAGCGCAATCGGCAGCAGGCAAACGGCAAGAATGAATCGCATACAAGATAGCGTACGCAATAACACCCAGTTCGCGCCATATATATAATGGGCATGATCATGCGACTCATACTCTTTTTATTCCTGGCTGCGTCCCAGAGCTTTGCGCAACGCGATATGCCGCCCGGTTCATTGAACAAAGCGGAGCGGCTGGAATGGTTCCGCGACCAGGGCTTTGGAATGTTCATCCACTGGTCCGTCGATAGCCAGACCGGCGTCGTTATCTCGCACTCGCTGGCAGGAGCCGATGAGGCCTACACGCGCCGCTTCTTCGAAGACCTGCCGAAGACCTTCAACCCGCGCAAATTCGAGCCCAAGGATTGGGCAGCGCTCGCTAAACTGGCCGGCATCAAGTATGTGGTGCTGACCACGAAGCACCACTCCGGCTTCACCATGTGGGATACGAAGACGAACGACTTCGGCATCATGCACACGCCCTTCAAGCGCGACATCACGCGCGGTGTTCTCGATGCATTTCGCGCCCAGGGCATCGCACCCGGCATCTATTTTTCGCCCGACGATTTCTGGTGGCTGTGGAAGAACAAGAAGGACATCCAGCGCCAGGTGCCGGAAGTGCAACCGCGCAACAATCCCGGCCTGATGAAGCTCGATCTCGATCAGATGCGCGAGTTGATGGGCAAATATGGACCGATCGACGTAGTGTTCTTCGACGGCGAACCAGAGCAACTGCGCGACCTGGCATGGAAGATGCAGCCCAACACCATCGTCACGCGCGGGGCGATTCAAACGCCTGAGCTCTACGTGCCCGGCATTCCGCTCGAAGGCGCATGGGAAGCCAACTTCACCATGGGCACGGCGTGGCAATATCAGCCGCAAAACGAGGAGTACAAGACCGGCGGACGGGTGATCGATATTCTTGTCGAAACCCGAGCCAAAGGCGGCAACCTGCTGCTCAACATCGGACCGAAGCCGGATGGCGAACTGCCCATCGAACAGGAAGAGCGCCTCCGCGAAGTCGCACTGTGGATGCAGGTCAATCAGGAATGCATCTATGGAGTGCGGCCGTGGGTCATCACCAATGAGCAGAACATCTGGTACACCAAAGCGAAGAATGAAGACACGGTCTACGCCATTGTGAAACAGCAACCGCGCTGGGTGCGCGGCCAGTGGCGCGACTTCGTTTTGAAAAGCGTGCAGGCCACGCCGCAGTCGGTTGTCAGCGTGTTGGGGCAGAATGGCCGCGTGCTTGAGTATCGGCCTGAAGTCAATCCGCAACCCACGTTGAAACAGGAAGCCGATGGACTGCACATCCGCGCCATGTTCACGCACCGTTTGCAGGACAACAGCAAGTGGCCGAACCCCATCGTTTTGAAGATTACCAACGTGAAGCCTGCATTCACGCCGCCGAAGCTCGAAACAAAGAGCGCCCGCTTCAACGCACAGAGCGGCACCGCAACGCTAACTGGCGCACTCACCGACATGGGCAAAGCGTCATCGCTCGAAGTCGGCTTTGAGTACCGCAGTATCGTTGGTCTCGACGCCAGCGATCGATCCATCCCGTGGCAGGCTGGCCCCAAGAAGACGCTCACCGCCGCCGGCGATTTCACGCTCGACCTGACCGGCCTTAATGCCGATGGCGTCTACGAATACCGCGCCTACGTGAAGCATCCGCTGCTTACGATTTATGGTGCGGATAAGAGATTGCCGCGGCGGTAGACAGCCGGATATAGGCAGAATGGCATTCTGC
>CAIRSA010000499.1 GCA_903881085.1 uncultured Acidobacteriia bacterium | reverse complement strand
TGCCACAGCAACCACGGCGATCGGCAACGTGGTCAACCAGTCGCAGCCCAAGACGACTGCGTAACCTTCCCTCCGAACCGGGGCGGCGCATCGCTTGTTGTTGCGCTGCCTCGGATTTTTCAAGGAGTACATACCAATGAAGAAAATCACACTCATCCTCAAATTGTTTCCAGCGATCCTTGGCGCAGTGCAGTCGGTAGAGGAGGCCATCCCTCTCCCCGGGCAAGGCAAGAAGAAGTTGGACCTCATACTCGATGTCCTCAAGCAGGCCTTCGACGCTTCGGCCGAATTGTCGCAGTCGTTTTCCTGGGAAGGCCTGGTCGCGGCTGTCGTGCCGATGATCTCCAAGATCGTCGATCTGCACAACGAACTGGGCCTGTTCACTAAGGGTACCTCGAGCAAAGTCTGATGGAACTGCAAATCGAGCACTGGCCGGTCGAGCGATTGATTCCTTACGCGAGGAATTCAAGGACCCACTCGGATGATCAGGTGGCGCAGGTGGCCGCATCGATTGCTGAGTTCGGATTCGTCAATCCTGTTCTGGTTGGACCGGATGGCGTGCTCATCGCCGGCCATGCCCGTTTGCTTGCGGCGCGGAAACTCAAGATGCCGGAGGTGCCTGTTATTGTCCTCGGGCATCTTACGCCA
This sequence comes from uncultured Acidobacteriia bacterium, assembly GCA_903881085.1. Classification (GTDB taxonomy): domain Bacteria; phylum Acidobacteriota; class Terriglobia; order Bryobacterales; family Bryobacteraceae; genus CAIRSA01. Next base: position 3,231 of record CAIRSA010000499.1, on the reverse strand, counting down.
ACCCAACGCCGCGCGTTGGTTCTTACCGATAACCAGCTTGCACTCAACGCAGGTTGGAATGCGGAGATGCTGCGGGTTGAGTTGGAGGACATCAAGTCCGACGGATTCAACCTGGACTTGATCGGGTTCACCGCAGAAGAACTGGACACGATCCTGGCGGGCCCCGAGGAAACGAGCGAGGGGCTGACCGACGAAGATGCGGTGCCGGAGACGCCAGAGACAGCAGTCACAGTGCCAGGCGATGTTTGGATCATGGGCGACCATCGTTTGTTGTGCGGGGACTCGACGCAGCTGGAGGCTGTGGAGAAGGTCCTCGACGGCGGCCTGGCCGACATGTCCTTCTTAGACCCGCCTTATAACGTGAACTACGGCGGAAGTAAACACAGCAAGATCGCCAACGACAATCTGGGCGATGCTTTCGAGCAGTTCTTGCGGGACTCCTGCGTCAACCTGCTGGCCGTCACCAAGGGTGCGATCTATATCTGCATGTCATCGTCTGAGATCCACACGTTGCAGCGAGTGTTCCGCGAAGCGGGTGGCCATTGGTCGACGTTTGTCATCTGGGCGAAGAACACCTTCACCCTGGGGCGGTCGGATTACCAGCGTCAGTACGAACCGATACTCTACGGCTGGAAGGAAGGCACGGATCACTTCTGGTGTGGCGCGCGCGATCAGGGCGATGTTTGGTTCGTGAAGAAGCCGGTGGCGAACGATCTGCATCCGACAATGAAGCCGGTGGAACTGGTAGAGCGCGCCATTCGCAATAGCAGCAAAACTCGGGATACAGTGCTCGATCCATTCGGCGGATCCGGCACAACGCTGATCGCATGTGAAAAGGCCGGCCGCCATGCGCGACTCATTGAGTTGGAGCCGAAATACTGCGATGTGATTGTCCGCAGGTTTCAGGATCACAGCGGAAAGGTCGCCACGCTCGAAGCCGATGGGCGGGCATACGCCGACGTGGCCGCGGAGCGCCTGGGCGTGGCCGCATGAATTTATCGTTGCCGCCGGGAGATTGCGGCGGCAGAAACCGAGCTGAGAGCTGGAAACCCGGATGTTCAAGGGTTGTGTCTTGCACTTTCCGACTGGTCTGCAGAACTTCACATTCTTAGAACATTGCCATGGAAATTCAACTTCTTCAACTTCTGATCCCCGGCGTGGGCTTGATCTCCGGGCTGGTCGCCACCTATGTTAGTCTCCAGAATCGCGCTTTGCTGGCCGAGGTACGGCGGGAACTGGCGGAGTTGGAGAACCGAGTAATCGCGAAAATGAACGGCACGTATGTACGCCAGTCGGAGTGTATCTTACGTGAGGCTTTGGTTGGGGAACGGCTCGACGCCTTGATTGAAACGCACAAGAGAAACGCCGCCGGAGATTGACCCCGACGGCGTTGTGGAGATGAGGTTGTTACTTGTTGGCCACGCGGTACGCTCTGTCGCCAGTTTCTGACTTGAAGGACTCGACCGTGATGCCCATCTTCTTACCCAAGCCGCCGGAGATGAAGCCGCGCACGCTGTGTGCCTGCCACTCGGTTGCACCCATGATTTCGGCAAGCGTCGCGCCGTCCGGACGCTTCAGCATTTCGAGAACGATGGCCTTCTTGCTGCCCTCGCGCGCCGTGGGCGTCGCCTCCTTTGCGGTGGCGTCCTTGGTTGCCTTCGCTTTCTTCGGCGCAGCGGGGGCGGCTTCCGGCGCGACGGCGGGCGTCAGGGCTTGAACTGCCTTCCAGATCCGGTTGACCGCCGTCTTGCGGTCGGTGAACTTCTTAACCGGCTTGAGTGCGTCGAAAGGAACCGGGCCAGCGAAGCTGTTCCAGATGTCGGCGAATTGCGTGATGGGCCACTCTGCGGATTGTTTGGCGAGCTCCTTTTCGCTGCTGAAGATCGCGTCGAAGCCAGATGGCGGAATGTTCGCCTGGACCTGCTGGTCGTTGGCGAAGGCTGTGATGTTGTGATCTATGTCGATAGAAAAAATGTTCATGTCTTTGGTCTCCTGTTTCAGAATTCGGTCTTGTGGATTAGGTCCTGCACGAAGGCGGCTTTGCCGGAATCCTCACAAGCCGCGGTGAGGTTGTGGGTGCCCTCGATTGCACCCAGGATCTGGGACGGCGGATAGTTGCCAGCGGCAACCTTCCGCATCGCTTCGTGGGGGCCGTCGGCGATTAGGTTTTCGGCGTAGACCACGCCTGTGTCGTCCCACAGTCCGATTACGGTGTATTTCTGCATTCTGGTCTCCTGTTTCAGAATTCGATCTTGTCGACGATCCGGCGCACTTCGTCGTCGGTGAGGCGTTGTCTCAGGCCTCCCTGTTTGATCCATCGGTCAATGGCAGTCTGGACGGCGTTCCAGAAATCCGTTTCGTCGTTGTCGAAGGGACGTTCGAACGCCCCGCCGTATCCGTTGGCGTCCGTGTAGTCGTGCAGTTCGCTGAAGGATGAGCAGGTGTTGGGGACGGTCCCGGAAGCAATGTCGGCGAGTATTTCGGTCTTGGCCCGCTCCACAACCCGGTGCAATTCGTCGGCGCTGGAGTCCGGCAGGCGCGGGTTGCGGATGTGCTCGGTGCACCCTCCTCCCGCCGGCTTCGCCTCCGAGCGGAGGCGTGCGGCTGTCCGGATGCGGATCTCGCGGCCAGTGGCGAGGTTGGTGCCGTACCAGCCGCCGCGCTGGTGTTCGCGGGTGATGCGGACTCTGGCCAGCGTGCCGCTGACCTTCACGATGTAGGTCGTTCCGATGTGTACGTTTTGCTTTTGCATGGTTAATACTCCAGTCCCTTGGCGTCGACCGCGCTGCGGTCGCCCAGGCTGGCAAGGATGTAAGCGAGTTCGTTGCTGATGTGGTCCAGGTCGCCGGCGTAGCCCCAGTTGGCGGGTTGCTTCTCCTGATCCTTCTTGTGCTGCTCGAGGCGGCTGGCGATGCGCTTCAGCAGGTCGGCACACTCGGCGTGGCGTTCCGCGTAACAGGCGGCGGCGGTTTGTTTGGTGGCTTTGTTTGTCCGTGTCATCGATTACATTCATCACTCCGGTCGCCCCGAATAGCAAGTCCAAAGTTCAACCTTCCCGAAGAAAAGATTTACGATGACCGGAGTTTCCCAGCGGGCCTACGCACGGTTGCGCGGTGTTGCCTTAAGCGCCGTCCAGAAGGCGATCAAAACCAAGCGGATCACGCTAAACGCGGACGGCACTCTTGATCCGGAGAAAGCTAACCAGGAGTGGGAACGGAACACGTTCGCAGG
>CAIRSA010000498.1 GCA_903881085.1 uncultured Acidobacteriia bacterium | reverse complement strand
GAACGGCACCGCGACCAATATCGATGAGGCCTGCGCAGGCGCGCGCCGCAGTGGTTACCCGGTGCTTGTGCGCCCCAGCTAAGTGCTCGGCGGCCGCGCCATGGTGATCGCTTACGACCAGGATCACATCCAGCGCTACATGCGCGAAGCCGTCACATTCTCGCAGGATCGGCCCGTGCTGATCGATCGCTTCCTGGAAGACGCCACCGAAGTTGACGTCGATTGCTTGAGCGACACAAAAGACGTGTTGATCGCCGGCATCATGGAACACATCGAAGAAGCCGGTGTGCACTCGGGCGATAGCTCGTGCGTGCTGCCTGCCTTCTCCATCGGCGAACGCGAATTGCAGACGATTCGCGAATACACAGTGAAGCTCGCCAAAGCGCTCAACGTCATCGGCCTGATGAACGTGCAGTATGCGATTCAGAATGGCAAGGTGTTCGTGCTGGAAGTGAACCCGCGCGCCTCGCGTACCGCGCCCTATGTCAGCAAAGCCACCGGCGTGCCGTTGCCGAAAATCGCAGTCGGCCTCATGCTCGGCAAAACGCTGCTCAAGGACTTCCCGGAAGTAATGGCCAGCGCCATCAACGGCGTGCTGCCCGTCCCGCAGTTCTTCGTCAAATCGCCCGTGTTCCCGTTCAACAAATTTCCCGGCGTCGACCCGGTCCTCGGGCCTGAGATGCGCTCCACCGGTGAAGTGATGGGCGTCGGAGAAAACTTCGGCGAAGCTTTCGCCAAAGCCCAGTTGGCCGCTGGTTCGCCGCTGCCTGACAAAGGCACGGTGTTCATCAGTGTCAATGATCGGCATAAGCCGGAAGCGGTGGAACTGGCCCGTAAATTTACGGAAATGGGTTATGAGTTGGCCGCCACGCGCGGAACCGCTTCGGCCATCAATGCCACGGGCATCAAGTGCAAGTCCGTATTCAAGGTGAATGAAGGCCGCCCCAACGCAGTCGATCTGCTCAAGGCCGGCAAAGTGCAATTGGCGATCTATACCACCACCGGCATGACGTCGTTCAGCGATGAGAAATCCATTCGCCGCGCGGCCATCGCATATCGTGTGCCCTGCATCACAACCATGAGCGGCGCCAAAGCAGCCGTGGAAGGCATGGCTTCGCGCAAGCGCGATCCCATTCGAGTGTGGACTCTGCAGGACATCCACGCTAACAAGAAATAAGGAAGAAGCCATGTCAGCTAAAATCCTCGACGGCAAACTCGTTCGCGACCAGCTGTTAGCCGAAGCACGAGTGCGCGCCGCCAAACTGCCGCGCCGCCCCGGCATCGCAGTCGTCCTCGTCGGCCACGACCCTGCCTCGGAAGTCTACGTCCGCAACAAAGTGAAGGCCTGCGAAGAGGCCGGCATCTACAGCGAAAAGTACACGCCCTCGGCTGACGCGACAACCGAAGAGCTGCTGGCATTGGTTGAAACGTTAAACGCCAAGCCTGAGATCGACGGCATCCTGGTCCAAATGCCGCTGCCCAAACAGATCGATACGGCGCGAGTTCTGATGGCCGTCTCGGCTGACAAAGATGTTGACGGCTTTCATCCCTTGAACGTCGGCTTTCTCTCCACAATGCGTCCCGGCCTGCGTCCGTGCACTCCATCGGGCGTTATGGAACTGCTGAAGCGTTACGACATTCCGGTCGCCGGCAAGAACGCAGTCGTCGTCGGCCGCAGCGATATCGTCGGCAAGCCAATGTCGATGCTGCTGCTCAACGCCAACGCCACTGTAACGGTCTGTCATTCGAAGACCGCCAATTTGCCCGAAGTCTGCCGCCGCGCGGACATCCTGGTCGCCGCCATCGGCCGCCCTGCTATGATCACCGCCGAATTCATCGGCGAAGGCGCCACTGTAATCGATGTTGGCATGAACCGCACACCGGAAGAACTCGCCACTTCCACCGGCCGCAAGCCCGGCTCGCTGATCGGCGACGTTCATCCAATCGATGTAATCGAACGCGCGTCGGCCTTTACGCCAGTACCAGGAGGCGTCGGCCCGCTAACCATCGCCATGTTAATGATGAACACCATCCAATCAGCAGAGCTTAGACTGGGGTTGTAGGGCAGATTGGCAATCTGCGGCCGAGTGGCACTCGGCCTTCCTGGTTTAGGAATCGGAGGTCTGTGCACTTAATCGCATTAACGGGCGGCCTGGCAACAGGCAAGTCCCACGTCGGCAAAATGTTTGAAAAGATGGGAGGCCATCTTATCCAGGCGGACCTGCTCGGCCATCACACCTTGCTGCCCGACGGAGAAGCGTACGAGCCCGTAGTCGAAAGGTTCGGGCAGGGAATTCTGGATCAGGCCGGACTCATCCAGCGCAAAGCGCTGGCCGCTCTTGTTTTTGAGCATCCGGAGAAACTGGCGGAGTTAAACGCCATCGTGCATCCGGCGGTCCACCGCTTGAAGCAGGCAATCACCGATCCCATCGTGGCGAAGGATCCCGAGGCGATCATCATCGTGGAAGCGGCCATTCACATTGAAACCGGCGGCTACAAGAAGTACGAAAAGCTGATCCTGGTTGTCTGCACATTGGAAGAGCAGATTCGCCGGGCGATGAAACGCGACAACGCAACTCGCGAAGAGGTCGAGGCGCGCATGGCCAGGCAACTGTCGCTCGAAGAGAAACGGAAGTTCGCTGACTACGTCATAGATACGTCTGGCAACGACGTAGAAACTTGGCATCAGGCGGTCGAGGTTTATAATCAAATTAAGAAGCTATGAGTCGATTTCGATATCTGATTTTGTCGGCGGTATTTGTCAGTACGTTCGTGTACCTGACCTCCATGGCGCAAGGACCGCGACGGTTCTTTGATTCCCTGTTTGGGCAGAAAGCCCCTGCCTGGAGCGAACCGGTTGTCGCGCGCGGCGCTGGCCTTGGCCCGGATGAGCTCAATAACATCGATATCTACAAGTCCGCCCACTTGGCCACGGTGAATATCACCAGCACCGTCTACCGCCGCGACTGGTTCTTCCAGGTAGTCCCGCAGCGCGAAACCGGCTCGGGCGTGATCCTCGGCGAAGATGGCCGCATCCTCACCAACAACCACGTGCTCGCCGGCAGTAACAAAATTGTTGTCACTCTCAGCGATCATTCCAAGTACGACGCCGAAGTGCTCGTCCGCGACCCTCAGAACGATCTCGGCCTCATTTCGATCAAACCGAAGAAGAAGCTGCCGTTCCTGCGCCTCGGCGATTCCGACGTGCTACAAGTTGGCCAGAAGGTGCTGGCCATCGGCAATCCGTTCGGGCTCGAAGGCACGCTGACTACCGGCATTGTCAGCTCGCTTGGCCGCGACATTCAGGACGAAGGCAACCGCGTGCTGGAAGGCATGATCCAGACTGACGCTGCCATTAATCCTGGCAACAGCGGCGGCCCGCTGCTTGATTCGCAAGGCAACGTCATCGGCATCAACACCGCGATCTTAGGCCCCAACGGCAACATAGGCATCGGCTTCGCCATGCCCATCAACCGCGCTAAGACAATGTTGAGCGACTTCAAAGCCGGCCGCAGCTTCAAGCGTCCGCGGCTTGGCGTTGAGGTCGCCTACGTGAACGGCGATTTGGCTGAAGCGCTGCAACTGCCCGCCGAAGGCGGCCTGCTCGTGCAAGGCGTGGTGCGCGGTTCACCCGCTGCCAATGCCGGCATCCGCGGCCCGCGCCAATGGGTAGTAGTCGGAAATACGGAAGTCGGCATCGGCGGCGATTTGATCATGTCAGTGGATGGAAAGCCCGCCGATCGCAATGACGCCATCGTCCGCGCCACCGGCAAGAAGCGCCCCGGAGATACGGTGGAGTTGCAGATCTTCCGTGACAAGAAGACCATGAAGCTGGTTGTGAAGTTGGGCGAAACCCCCGACGATCAGCCGCTCTAGTAGAAGAAAGGGTGCCGCAGGCGATTCGCCTGCGCTCAACTAACTCAAGAAGCGCATGGCCGAACATCTTTGATAATCGCCGCCCAAGTCCCATAGCCGCGCGCGGCCGACCAAGGATCGTCCTCCACAGTGATCACTGCATCAATCCGAGAGCCAACGACCAACTCGCTCTTGCGCTCCGCAAAGCTCCACGCTTTGAGCTGCAGCACGCGGCCGCCTTGCCGAAGCTTGATGCGCAGATGCTTTTCGCCCATCATCGACGGAGGCTCGGCAACTTCCGCGCCCATCAGCGCGAACAGCGGCTCGCGGTTACCCATGCCGAACGGCGCCAGCGACAGCACATCGCGCACGGACTGCTCGGTCAACTCAGGCACCGATGCCACCGCGTCGACCAGCCAGGTCTTGCGGAAGTCATCGGGCGAGAGTCGCGCCTTGGCGTAAGCGTTCAGCCGCTCGCGGAACTCGCCGACGCGCTCAATGGGCAGCGCCAGACCCGCGGCCTGCTTATGCCCGCCAAAGCGGCCGAACAGTTCGGGCATCGATTCGAGCGCATCGAGCAAATGGAAGTCATTCGCGCTGCGTCCTGAGCCGCTCGCTTCGCCAGTCGAGGGGTCTTCGCTGATCACGAACGCCGGGCGGTGAAAGCGCTCGACAAGGCGGCTGGCCACAATGCCGACCACGCCCTTGTGCCAGTCCGGCGCAGAGAAGACAAGCGCCGCTTGGTCGTCCGTAACAGGCACGCGCGTGCACGCTTCGAGGATCGATTGCACAATGTCCGCCTCGGCCTGTTGGCGGTCCTGATTCAGGTCATGCAGTTGCTGAGCCAACTGACGCGCGCGGTCCGCATCTTTCGTGAGCAGCAGTTCGATGGCGCCGGATGCGTTGTCCATGCGCCCCGCAGCATTGATGCGCGGCGATAAGCGGAAGGCCACTTTGCCCGCCGTGGGCATTTCGCCGATGGTGAAGCCGGCCACTTCCATCAGCGCGCGCAGGCCAACCTGGCGCACTTCGCGCAGGCCTTCCAGCCCGTGCTTGACGATCACGCGGTTCTCGCCTTCGAGCGGGACCACGTCTGCCACCGTTGCGATGGCCGCCAGTTTTAGGAACGACTCCAGCAGCTTGCGCGACTTCTCCGCGGGCCATTCGAGCGTGGTCAGCAGCGCGGCGATCAGCTTCAGCGTGACGCCTGCGCCGCACAGGTTTTTGTTTGGATACGTGCAGTCCTTACGGTTCGGATTGATGACCGCCAGCGCGGGCGGAAGTTCCGCTTCGGGCAAGTGGTGATCGGTCACGATGACGTCGATGTTCAATGTCGACGCATGCTTCACCACTTCGCCTGCGCGAATGCCTGTATCGACGCTGACGATGAGTTTCACGCCTTCCGCGGCCGCGCGATCGATGACATCGAGCCGCATTCCGTAGCCATCTTTCAAGCGGTCGGGCACATGGTAGGTAGCCGTGCCGCCGGTGAGTTCGATGGCCGTTTTCAGAATGACGACCGACGTTGTGCCATCCACGTCGTAGTCGCCATAGAGCAGGATGTGCTCTTTGCGCCGCACCGCATCGGCCAGGCGGCGCGCGGCATCGTGCATGCCTGCCAGCAGGAATGGATCGTGCAGGGCTTCGATCGGTGGATTGAGAAAGGCGCGCGCCGTCTCCGGCGTTTCATAGCCACGCGAGATCAGAACGCGAGCCGCGGGCTTGCCCAGGTTCAACGATTTCGATAGAGAATCGACCACGGCTTCATCCTGCTTGAGGATGCGCCACAGTGCGGGACGTTGATTGACTGGCGGCAATTAGTTCCTGGAGAAGAAACTGCCACCCATGGGCTCATCGCGTTCATCGAGTTCCGTGTCGAAGAGCTGCTCGTCGAGCGTGGTCATGATCTGGATGAACTCCGTGCGCCATGGCGTGCGCAGGTGGAAGTAGTAAACGTTGTCCTGATAGTCGAAGGACAGTTCCAGTCCGCAGGTAAAGCCGACGTACATCTGCAGCGCATTCAACTGCTTTTCAATGCCGCGGCGTTCCTGTGTGGAAAGGTCTCCGTCCTTCACTGCTGCGAGTGCCTCTTCCAGTTCCTGTGCTTCGAACTTATAGTCGTGGAGGCAGACCAGCTTTACTCCGCACGAATTGGCGACGGCGAGAAACTCGCGGTAATCGGGCCTTCGTTCGGAGTCCCATTCGATGAAGATCAAGTCGCTGGCAATTCGCGATTTGCCGTGGAACAGGACAAGGCCCAATTCTTTGACGGCGGTTTCCACTTCGGGGACGATAGATCCTAGATCGTTGGTCATGTGCGTTGTGCCATCAAGAGCGTATCATGAGCGACAGCCGCTTCGCGAGCCGAGGGTGTAACAATGGTGCGCGGTCCGATGTGAATTTTGGCCTGCTTCTTGATTGCCTCAAGCACATCGGCTTCGCAGACGAAATCGACGATCTTGATTGGTGCGGGCGGCGCGGCAGCCGGTGCAGGCGCGGGCGTTGGTTTCGGTCCGGAGCATCCGCACGACTGCGCGGCAGCGGGCTTGGGCCCGGAGCAACCGCACGAAGACGCAGGTGCGGGGGCTGGGCTCTGGCGCGCAGCGAGGAAGCGGTCCACTACATCCGCGACGACGTTTGCGGGTGGCGCAGGTTGCGCCGTTGCCGTGATGCCGCGCGAGGCAAGAAACTTTTCCACCGCGCTAATGATGGCGGTGCGAGATACGGCGCCTGAATCGTCTGGCACAGCGAAGGCCTCCTCTGGGGTGCGCACTGCATAAGCCAGGCGCTTGATGTTGATCAGATGTTGCGGGCCAACGTTGTCGCTGGTGCTGTTGCCTGCGACGGCGCCGCAGCCGAGCGTCATGGCAGGGAACACGTTGGTCGTAATGCCTGTGGAGCCTTGCGGCGTGGGCGTATTCACCAGCACGCGATTGGCGGGCATGCGCAGCGCATAGCGGCGGATGCGGTCATCGTCGTTCGAATAGATTCCGCAGGAATGGCCGAGTCCGCCGAACTTCAGCACGGCTTCGCAAGCATCGATGGCCGCCTCGAAGTTGTTCACGAAGTACAGCGATAAAACCGGGCTGAGCTTTTCCGCCGACATCTTGTAATCGCGGCCAACGCCGGCGAGTTCCGTCACAAGGATGGACGCATCGGCGGGCACTGTGAAGCCGCACATTTCGGCGATCTTCTGCGGCGACTGGCCGACGCAATCCGGGTTGACGGAGAAGCCCGTCTTGAAGAGAACTTTTTCGAGAGCCTTGGTCTGCGCGGTATCGCACATAAATGCGCGGTTGTTTTTCAGCGACGTGATAATCGACTCGCGCAGCGCATGCTCGGCGACGACGGTCTGTTCGCTGGAGCAGACGGTGCCGTAGTCGAACGATTTTCCGGCGACGATCTTGGCGATGGCTGTGCCGATGTGATAACCGTTATCGAGTAGCACCGGCACGTTCCCTGGGCCGACTCCGAAGGCCGGTTTGCCGCTGGAATACGCGGCCTTCACAATGCCGTGGCCGCCGGTGGAAAGGATCACCGACGTGCGCTTGTGCTTCATCAACTCATTGATGGATTCGAGAGTCGGATCGCTGATGCACTGGATGAGATCGGGCGGCGCGCCCGCGGCAATCGCGGCTTTGGTGAGCACCGCGACGGTGGCGCAGGTGCAGCGCTTGGCGCGCGGATGCGGACTGTGCACGATGGCGTTGCCGGCTTTGAGAGCGATCAGCGTTTTGTAGATGGCCGTGGAGGTGGGGTTGGTTGTGGGCAGGATCGCGGCGATCACGCCGACCGGGGTGCCGATTTCGACGATCTGTTCTTCCTTGAGTTCCCGGATGATGCCGACGGTTTTCATGCCGCGCATGCGGCGCGGAAGCAGGTCGGCATTGAGCAGGTTTTTCGCCAGCTTGTCTTCGGCCTTGCCCATGCCGGTCTCTTCGACGGCGAGTTCGGCGAGGGCGCGAGCTTCCACACGCGCGGCCGAGGCCATCGATTCAACGATTGCGTCTACCTGTTCCTGAGAAAAATTCCGATAGGTCTGCCAGGCCGCGTAGGCCTTTTCGACCTTGGCCCGGACCTCTTGGATAGATAGGAGGTCTTGATCCTGAAGCATTTCGGCCGCCTAGCTTAGCTGATCGGCTTATCTGCTTTTTTCGCGCCGGGCAGAACCTTTTCCACTTCTTCGTGCGGATTGGGGATGACGTGCACGGCAACCAGTTCACCCACGCGGCGTGCAGCGGCAGCGCCGGCATCGGTAGCGGCTTTCACCGCGCCCACATCGCCGCGCACCGTCACCGTTACGTAACCCGCACCGATGAATTCTTTGCCAGTCAGCGTGACGTTAGCAGTCTTGACCATTGCGTCAGCGGCTTCGATCGCACCGATCAGGCCTTTTGTTTCAACCATTCCAAGGGCTTCCATAGCGCCTCCCAAATTCGTAGGATAACCCCCAAGGTAGCACACTTCTACTCATAGTTGGAACGTGGAATTCCAATTGGTTGGAGCAGTTTTTGAATAATGCCGATGGCGCCCTGTTGCGGCGTGGGAATGTAGTCGAAGATTGCGCCTTGTTCCTTGAGTACGCGCTGCAGATCAGCGACGGAGATCTGCTGCACCGGCCTCCTGCCGCTGATGGCCAGTTGGGCGGCGATGCCGGCGGCGTGGCCGATGATCATGTACTGCGGTTCCATGCGCTCCGACGAATAGGCCACGTGGCTGGCGGAAAAGCAGACGGGCACAAGCAGGTTCGTCGCTTCCGTGCGCTTGGGCGTGATCATGCGATAGGGCATCTGGTACGGCGTGACGCCCACCTGCATGTCGCCTTCGTTTTCGGCGAGGCCGCGCGAGTTGATGAAGCGCTGCACGTTGTGCGAATCGGAGTTGTAGGAGCCCATGCCGATGACGTCGGGCTTCTTGAGGTCGGTCTGCAGGTCCTTCTGGATGACGACGTATTCACCGACCATGCGTCGGGCTTCGCGGACGTAGAGTTGATGCGGCCAGTAGGCGGAGTCCTCGTATTCGTCTTTGCACAGGCCCCAGTCGCGCACTTCCATTTGCAGCGTGGCGGGGATGCGCGGATCGTTGGCGAGAAAATAGTAGAAGCCCTGCACGTAGTCGACGTGGTCCTGCCAGATGGCTTCGCGCTCTTTGTACGTGCCGTCAGGATAACCGTAGCTTTTGCCGATGTAGTCTGTCGAGAACGCTCCCTGATTGTTGAAGTCGGCCTTCTGGTTGGGGATCTTGGCGATGAGGGTGAGTTCGTGGAAGACCTGCGCGCGGCCGAGTTTCTGCTCCATGCCCTTGATGTGGCGGATGAGGATTTCGTAGCGTTTGGGGTCGTAGTTGCGCGGCTTGGGCCAGGGCACTCGGTTGGCCGGATTGTTGGTGGCGATGATGCGAAAGTTGTATGCCTGCACGCGCTTGTCGGCCGCGCCGTCTTCGCCGCGCGGGGCAGAGGAGATCTCGGGGAGCAGCGTGCCATCGGCATCGCTCGTGGGGATGTCGATTAAGAATTGATGCTTGGGTGTGCGGTCGCGCACGCCGCCGAGCGATTCGCCGTACTGGGCGCTGGCTTCGCGGCCGTAGGTGTAGCTGACCTTGGCCTGGGCCATGAGGTCGCCTTCGTAGGTGGTGTCGGCGAAGACCTTGCCAGTGTAGACGTCGCCGTTTTCGAGCGTGATGGCTTCGATGGTCGTGCCGGTTTTGCGGACGCCGGTTTTTTCGCGCAGGCGCTGGCGGAAGATGACGTCGACGCCGGCTTCGCGCAGCATTTCGAGCATCACGCTTTCGCCGACGCGCGGTTCGTAGAACCAGGCGACGGGGTTGAGGTAGCGCGGCATGTCGTAGCGGCGGCCGACGCGCATGTAGAATTCGAGCGAGAGTCCGCCGATGACTTCGCGCTTGCCGACGTCGGTGCGGGAGAGACCTCCGGTGGCCATGCCGCCGACGTGCGAGCGCGGTTCGATGAGTACGGTTTTGAGGCCTCCGCGCGCGCCGGAGACGGCGGTCATGACGCCGCCGGCGGTGCCGCCGTAGACGACCAGATCGTAGGAGTGCGTGGCGGCGTGGGCGGCGATAGACAAAAGGAGGAGGAAGAGCGTCTTCATAAATGGGTTACCACTGAGATTGTATAACCCGGAGTAGGATGAAAGGAGAGGCTTCGAATGCGAACGATTTTCACTTTTGCGCTGGCGGCGATGCTGGCGGTGCCTGCGCTGGCGGCGGATTTCAACGGCAAGTGGAAGGGCGCGTTGCCCTCGCGCGACGGCAATACACGCGATGTGGCTTTTCTGTTTCATGTCGAAGGCGGGAAGCTGACGGGCCAGTTCATGGGGCCGATGGGGCGCGAGGTGGCGATCAGCGACGGCAAGGTGGAGGGCGATGCGATTTCGTTTGCGGTGTCGCTGGATTTCAACGGGAGCATGGTTAAGGTGCGGTACAGCGGGAAGTTGGCTGGCGAGGATTTGAAGATGACGATGCAGCGGGATGGGGTGGCGCGGGCGGTGGAGTTCAGTTTGAAGAGGGCGGGGAGTTAGGGTGTCGCGAGGCAACTTTAGGACATGCCCAGCATTCCAGAACATTCATGCCAGAACATTCATGATGGATGAGTGAGACAAATCCCGCCCTAAAGAACCTAAGGGCGTGCGCGTTGATTCAAGCTGAAGCAGGCTGTCGGCCTGTTAGACTGGAAGCAAAAAGTCAGTCCGGCTGACTTTCGGACATTCATTATGTCACACTCCATCGTCAGACTACAGCGGAAGGGCCAGATGGTTATTCCACGCGCACTACGGGAGGAGGCCGGCATTCCTGAAGGTACCCTCCTGAAACTAGCAGTCGTGAACGGTTGCCAGATTCTGCTGACCCCTCAGTTGACTATTGACCGGTCCATTGTGTCTCATGCGCCGTCAAAATCCCGGAAGCAGTCTCTGCGGGAACTGGTTGCGGTTGTGGATGAGCTACGGCAGGAGGCCAAGGAAAAGGGTCTGGACAAAATGCCGAAGCGCGAAATCAACGTAGTGGTGAAAGCAGCCAGGTCAGTGGTGAAGCTTGACCGCAAACCTATCGTCAAATGATCCGGATTGTGCTTGACACCAGCGTGCTGGTGTATGCGGTCATCTCGCCGAAAGGTCCCAATTCGCAAGTTTTCGATTTGATTGTTGCCGAGCATATTCGTGTGTACTTGACCGCGGAGGTTCTGGACGAATATGGTCGAGTGTTTGACTACGAACGACTAAAACATCTCAATCGCCGCCGGATTGGTTTGCTCCGCACACTTTTGGAAAGTGTCAGCGTGAAGGTGAAACCGAGGGGACGGTTGAAGATTTCCAGCCATGAAGATGACAACCGTATTTATGAATGTGCAGTTGCGGCCAAGGCGCATTACATTGTTACGGAGAATGCCAGGCATTTCGAGGATTCCTACAAGACTTCGAAAATCGTATGCGCCAGACAATTGCTAAATCTTCTCAAAGGCTAGCCGACGGGTTCGTCTGGGTGGTGAGGTTTGCCGCAGTTCGGAATCCGTTTATGGCGGGAAGCTTGCCGGGAACGAAGCGTGCCGCACGGCATTGGCGGATCGGTTTGCGGTACTGCCGGGAGCGGCGAGCAATGCCACTTTTTCGATAATGCCAGTTTTTTGCCTTTGACCTGTTGCGGGGCCGAGGTCGGACTGACATTAGGCGTGATCAAGGTTGCTATTGACTCTCAATTGGCCAGGCGAGGCAATGGCGGTCGAGACGGGCCAAGGCCTCGACTTGAGGCGTGAGGATGGCTAATCTTGTCACTTCTGGTTTTAGATGATCGACCATCTCTAGGAATTCGGCCCATGAAACGTCCGGTTGTGCCCTCACCAACACCGCCCGCTCTGCCCGAGTGAGCAACACTTCGTGGAGTCTGGCGACAGATTCTACAAGCGTGTTGTAAGATTCCTGGTTCAACATTGTCTTTTGATTCGACATTGCAGTAGCAACAATGTCGCTCCCTGTCTCAAGACAATCCCCAGGAGCACGGGCCACATATAACAAGTAGCCGTGAGCCCCTGCCTGTTCACGGCTACAGGCAGCACAGCACAGAATGGCTAACGATAATGCGAATACTTCAATACGCAAATCAAGTCTCAACCTTCATTAGACTCCATCGGTCCAAGGATGTTCCATGTCCCATGGCGCCTGCACCGTCCGGTGTGCATTTCACTTCTCCCTTAATGCCCGTTATCCGTATGTGCCATTATCGGAAAAGTAACGTTGTTCTCTGGTTCCGGCAGTTCGACAACCGACCTTGATCGATTACGTCTGAACAAGCTCAAAAGCTTCCGATGGTTCGCCGTCAACGCGGGGTGCCCGCGCCTCGTAGAATTGTCTCCGAAACAGAGATCCGCGCGGCTTCGCGGACACCACCCTGTGTCTGACGCACAGAGGTATTGTGCGGAGATGCCAAAATGCCCATGCGGTGACGCTTGATATGACGCCGGATGATTTAGGGCGGCGTTAGGGCCAGATGAAGTGATACGATTTCATCTTGGCGATATGAAAAAAACACTGTTCTCCTTCCTTTGCATCGCGGGGCTGGCCGCCGCTCAATCGCGGCAGCCCGCAGCGCCTCCTTCTGAATTGTTGTGGCCTGGTGGCGCGCCGGGCGCGCAGGGCGACGCCGATATCGACAAGCCCTCCATCACGCCGTGGATTCCCAAGAAACTCAACGGCCAGGCCGTTTTGGTGTGCCCGGGTGGCGGCTACGGCGGCTTGGCGATGGATCACGAAGGTGTTCAGATCGCGCAGTGGCTGAATTCGCAGGGCATTGCCGCTTACGTGTTGAAGTACCGGCTGGGGCCGAAGTATCATCACCCGATTGAACTGGGTGATGCGCAACGCGCGCTCCGCATGATCCGCAGCCGCGCCGGGGCGGTGGGCTTCGATGCGAAGCGGATCGGCATCTGGGGATTTTCGGCGGGTGGGCACCTGGCGGCGACTGTGATCACACACTTCGATGCGGGTAATGCCAGCGCTTCCGATCCGGTTGAACGCGAGAGTTCGCGGCCTGATTTCGCGGTGCTGTCGTATCCAGTGGTGTCGTTCACGGAGTATGTGCACAAGGGTTCGATGAAGAATCTGTTGGGCGAGAATCCAGACCCGAAGCTGGTTGAGCTACTGTCCAACGAAAAGCAGGTGACCAAGCAGACTCCTCCGACATTTCTCTTCCACACCAACGCCGATACGGGCGTGCCGCCGGAAAACTCCGTGATGTTCTATCTGGCGCTGCGCAAGGCGGGAGTTCCGGCGGAGATGCATATCTACGAAAACGGTCCGCATGGCGTGGGGCTTGCGCCGACGAACGCGGTGCTCAATAGCTGGTCCGCAAGGCTGGCCGACTGGCTGCGGGCGCGCTAGACTTGTAGCATCATGCTACGCGCGATTCTGCTTATCGCTTTCCTGTTTGGCACGAATTTCAAGATGTATTTGAAAGACGGCGGCTCGCACTTGGTGCGCGAGTACAAAGTGGAGCAGGACCGCGTGCGCTATTACAGCGTGGAGCGCAGTGAGTGGGAAGAGATCCCCACGGAGCTTGTCGACCTGAAGCGCACACAGGACGAACTGAAAGAGCGCGAAGAAGAGCAGAAGGCCGATAAACAGGCCATTGCGGAAGAGGACGCGTTTCTGCGGCAGATCCGCAAAGAGATCCGCAGCATTCCTGACGGGCCGGGCGTGTACAAGGTAGAGGGTGACAAGGTCATTTCGCTGAAACTGGCCGAATGCAAGGTCGTCACTAACAAAAAGCGCAGCGTTCTAAAGGCGCTGACACCGGTGCCGATCGTTTCCGGAAAGTCAACGGTGGAGATCGACGGACTGCAGAGTTCCATCGTGATTACCGATGACCGGCCCGAGTTTTATTTCCGGCTGAATAAGGAAGAACGGTTCGGAATCGTGCGGATGAAGCCGTTGAAGACCAGTCGGCTGCTTGAGACGTGGAATATTCTGCCGGTGGTGAATGAGATCCAGCAGGAGCATGAAGACGTGGAGATCTTTCGCAAGCAGGTTGGCGATGAGCTGTATAAAATCTGGCCCATCAAGCCGCTACCCGTGGGCGAGTATGCGGTGATGGAGTTTACTGAGAACAAGGGCAACACGCAGGCGTGGGATTTTAGCCGCCGGTGATGCGCGTTGCGTAGCCGTCTACGGACACTTCTGTTTGAGTAAATATTCCGGGTTGCCGGGATGGAAGATGCTGCTGGGGTCTTCTTTTTCGGGGCGCAGCAGTTGTATCAGGTTTTCGGCGGCGTTTTGCAACCGCGGGTCTCGCGTACTTTCCAGTTTTTCCAGTTCCGGTATATCTGCGGAAGCAATATTACTTTCACAGTAGGCGCGGCGGAGCGAACTCCACTCGACACGCCAACCGGGAGCGATGATGGCATGTCCCAACCAGGTCCATTTCATTGAGGCAGAGACGGACTGGCAGATTGCGGCAGCTCGCGGTGATGTCACCTTGCTGCACCCGAGGTCGCGCGTGCGCATCCCCTCGGAGGGCCATACGGCCACAATGAGAGGAGCAAAGAAGAGGCCGGCTATGGCGACGGATAGGATTGCGTAGCGGTTCATTGGGCGAATTGATTATTGCATACTGAGCGGGCCATCGAGTCCAGTATCAGACATTCTGACCTCGACGGGGAATTTTGCAAAGAAGTGGAAATTCGATTGATCTCGAAAGACCGCTTCCTGACGTGCGCGGCTCGGTTAGTAGCAGGCAACCGCTAGCCGAGTCGCGCACGTCAGGAAGCGGTTTGGGCTCATGCTAATTTCCGTGGAGGTCAGGATGTCTGAATATAAGCCGGTAGCCGTTCTATTAAAGGCATTATATCCCAATGCCACTCAGTGATCTCGCATATAATAATGACACAAGAGGTCATATATGCTTCCCTATAACCGCGTTGTTTTCATTGCTGTTCTTCTCTCTTACATTCCGCTGTCTGCCCAAACCGAGGGCACTATTATTGGCCGTGTAATCGACCCTGCCCAATCCAGCGTTCCGCAGGCGCGCGTGGAATTGACGAATGAAGCCACTGGCATCTCATCCACTCAAAGGCCAGGCAGCGATGGCAGCTTTCTGTTTCCCCGGCTCATGCCTGGCGTCTACCACCTGACCGCTTCTGCGTCCGGCTTCAAGGCGATATCAAAGCGAGGCATCGTGCTGCAGGTGAACCAAACGGCGCGTGTCGATTTTCAATTGGAAGTTGGGGCAGTGTCGGCTTCTGTCGAAGTAGATGCGCGGGCTCCGATGATTCAGTCCGATACAACTTCGGTCGGTAGCGTCGTCGATGGCGCTCAGATTGAAGACATGCCACTGAATGGACGCACCGATATTTATGGGCTCCTCGCATTGGCGCCGGGCGTGCAGAACTCCGGTTCGAATCCTGCCATCGCCGGCTCGGCATTCCGCGGAGGAACCGGCGCAACCATCGATGGCGTATCGAATGACGATGCGATCAACGAAAGGTTGCTCGGCCAGATGCCTTCGCTTGACAGCGTGGCCGAATTCAAAGTGATTGTGAATGCCGCGCCGGCTGAGTTCGGTAAGAGCGCGCAGATAATCATTGCCTCCAAGGGCGGATCGAATGTCACGCATGGGGCGCTGTTTGCGTTCAATCGCAATGCCGTCGGCGCGGCACGCACGCACTCCGTGCGAAATCTTGCCAAACCCGCCTACAATCGCAATGAATACGGCGGACAGATCAGCGGGCGGATCATTAAGAACAAGTTGTTTTATACCGGATCGTTTGAAGGGTTGCGTTTGGTGCAGTCGACTGTGAGCCAGTTGAGCGTTCCTCGCCAGTCGATGAAAACCGGCGATCTGTCGCTATACCTTCCCACCACGATCAAAGATCCACTGGCAGGAGGTGTGCCCTTTGCCGGAAATATCATTCCGGTTGGCCGCATCAGCGCCACTTCGAAGGAGTTTCTGCGGTTCTTCGCCGATCCGAATACGCCAGGTACAGGCTCGCTGGGGCTGGGAACGAACTTCGCCACCAACGTTCCGCAGCATCAGCCTAACGACCGGTATTCCACGCGAATCGATTACCAGATATCGGACAAGGATTCGGTTTACGGCCGCTACTTCTGGACGAGCAACGGCCCTTATTCCACGGCGGGCGGCGGACTTCCATTCGGGCAATGGGATGGTTTCGGAATCTCAAGCAAGAACCTGGCGGCGCAATATACCAGGGTTGTGAGCAGTACGGTGGCGAACATCTTCCGCCTGGGTATGAACTACTGGACGGACTACCGCATGCCGCAAAACCACTTATACGACCCGAGTAAGTTTGTGCAGGGACTTACCGCGCCCTTGGATATGTTGGGCGGCGCTCCCAGCATCGCGATCAGCGGGTACAATACAGTTTCCGACCAGCCTGGTTCGGACGATCATAACCATGTCCGCCAATTCATTGACCATGTTACCTGGCAGCGGGCCAAACATAGCTTCAAGTTCGGATTTGAAATTGCGGATGTCGCGGTTGTGAACCGGCAGAACTCTACGCCATATCGCGGATCGTTCTCTTTCGACGGCCGCTACAGCGGCAACGCCTGGGCCGATTACATGCTTGGGTATCTTTCAGCCAGCGCCCGCACTACCAGTAACTTCATTCTGGACGACACTCAGACCCGATTAGCCGCATTTGCGCAGGACGACTGGCGCATTACCAACCGGCTTACTTTGAACCTCGGGCTGCGTTACGACTACTCATCTGCGTGGAACAAACACAACGAGCTTGCTGTCTGGGATAGGGATCTGAACGCATTATCCGTGGTGAGCGGCAAGGCCGATCCGCTGTGGAACGGCGTGGTGCCACTGGTGGATGCCAAGACGCTCGGCGTCAACGCGGGCAACTATATGAACTTCGGTAAACTGAACTTCTCGCCGCGCGCCGGCTTGGCATACCGTCCGTTTAACAAGCCGTTTGTGATTCGCACGGCCTATGGCATTTTCTATAATGCGATGAGCGAATATGATGGAGCCGTCGATCTTCGTGATCTTGGCCTCAATCCACCCTTCCGCGCATCGCAGAATTTTCTCGGCGTCAACAGCGGTGTGCCGAACCTGACCTGGAGCGACGCATGGGCGGGGACTGGCACATCCTCCGCGGGCACTCCTCCGAATATTTACGCAGTGGACAAAAACTTCCGCCTTGGTTATAACCAGCAGTGGAACGTCACGCTGGAATGGGAACCAATGAGGGATACTTCGATTCGCGCCAGTTATGTCGGCAGTAAAGCCACGCACTTTGTGCAGGCGGTGAATATCAATGATCCGCTGCCCTCGGCGCTGCCCATTCAGCCTCGCCGGGCCTATCAGCCATGGGGAAATATCTACTACTACGAAGCGAACCGTAATCAGCTATTCAATCAACTGCAACTCGGGGCGATACGGCGGTTCAAAGGCGGCCTGCGTTTCCAGGCAGAGTACCAGTTCTCTCGTTCGTTGGGTGGCGACTCGCAGGGAGCGGTGCCAACCACCTGGACCAACTTGCGCCTGGATCGCGGCAATACCTCGCAGTACGTCAGGCATTACATGGTGTTTAATTATAACTACGACCTGCCTTTCGGGCACGGGAAGAAAATCTTTGGCGGTGTGCGTGGGCCGCTGGATAAGATGATCTCTGGCTGGCAACTGTCCGGCATCGGGACAGTTGCGACGGGCTCGTTCTACTCAATCTCGTTCACCAGTAATAAGACTGGATGGAATAGTGGACGCGCCGACATCGTTGGGAATCCCTCGATCGATAATCCGAACGAGTACCGTTACTTCAATACGGCAGCTTTTGCTGTCCCGGCTGCTTACACCTTCGGCAACTCCGCGCCGAACCTGATGCAGGGGCCGGGCCGGTACAACCTTGATACAGGATTGTTTAAGAGCACTCACTTGACTGAGCGTGTTTCACTGGCCGTTCGATTGGAAGCGTTCAATGTGGCCAACCATGCGAATCTCGGTAATCCCGGGGCCAATGTGAGTTCGCCTTCGACGTTTGGATATGCCACTGCGCGGAACGGATCGCGCATTACCCAATTGGGGGCGAGGCTGTCGTTCTAACTGCGTAAACAAATTTGGCCCCAATTGTTAATCGAGCGAAACTGGGGCTATAATCACCGCAATTCCCATTTCCAAGGAGTTGGGGTATGTCGATTCAATCGAGAAACGCAGGACTGTTCTTGTTTGCCGCCTTGCTCGGAGGCGGTTGGTGGGTTTATCGCCTAATGCGGCCAGGTGTCTCGCTGCATGCGGCGACTTTGACCTCAGCGCCTTCGCAATCCTACCTGGTGATGCTTGGCGTGGGTGATAAAGCGGTCACCAACTGGGTTGGCACAGTAACCGCGACAGGCGCAACGGCAAACGCGCCTGCTGTCGTTGAAAACGGTGTGATTCTCACCCTTTCCGCCGCCACCGGGACGGTCAGCATCGCCATCACCACGCCGCGTGGAAATTTCAGTTTCTCGCCCCAGCCGGCACTTCTCGCATCTGGCAAGGCTCCGATTTCTTCGGCGGCCAACTGCCCGTTCAGTTGGATGGCGTCAGTGCCGCGATGAATGTACAGTCCCAACCCTTTGCCCCATCTTTCTTCGTCTTTAACGGCGGGCCGTACGTAACCGCGGAACATGCCGACGGCAGCTTTCTGGGCCCAACCACGCTCTATCCAAAGTTGACCACGCCGGCCAAGCCCGGCGAGACGGTGTTGCTCTTCGCCAATGGCTTCGGGCAGACCACGGTACCAGTTGTTTCAGGCAGCAGCGCGCAGTCCGGCACTCTTCCCACTATGCCCGTGGTAAAGATCGGCGGCGTCACCGCAACCGTGTTGTTCACTGGCTTGACGTTCCCCGGCGAATTTCAGATGAACGTGACGGTGCCTGCTTCGCTGGCCGATGGCGATCACCCCATCACCGCAACCTACAATGGAGCAACCACGCAAGCCGGCGTGCTGATCACAATTGCAAAGTAGGTATCATGGGCTAGATGAGTTTTGCTGAAGAATTGGAGCTCGTGCTCCCGCAGGATCTGCCCCATCGCGACAAGTTGATCGTTACGGCGGCGCGGCACCTGGAATTGATTGCCGAAGCCAACGAGTACATGAACCTTACGCGGATTACCTCCGAACGCGAGGCCGCCATCAAGCACGTGCTCGATTCCGTGCTGCCGTGGTGCTTGTTTGAAGGGGCGGGGACCATCCTCGACGCCGGCTCCGGTGCCGGTTTTCCAGGGATTCCCATGGCGGTAGTGCTGCCGGAGTCGCGCTTCATTCTGTCGGAATCGATACAGAAGAAGGCGCGATTTTTGGAATCGGCCGTCGCCGCACTAGGCCTCACCAACGTGGAAGTATCTGCGCAACGAGCCGAAGATTTATTGAAGTCCCGCCGCGTGGATATCATCACGGCGCGTGCCATGGCACCTCTCAATCGCGCGCTGGGACTGTTCGCGCCCGGCCTGCGCAATGGCGCTCGAGCACTGCTTTATAAGGGTCCCGATGTGGAAACCGAAATCGCCGAAGCCGCGTCCGAAGGGAAAAAGCGCAAGGTGATCATGCGCGTGATTGAGCGCTACGAACTGCCTGATGCGCTGGGCACGCGCACCATCGTCCATCTCTCAACATAATCACGGAGCCGCGCCAGTCAGATGGTGTGAAAAATTAGAACTTGGACCGGCGGATCGCCTGTCCCTCTCGCTTGCGGGCGCATTTTTTCACACCTTCATCAAGCAAAACTGTTCCTCAATACTATTTGAGCACCACCCACGGTTGGTTGTTCCTGTCGCTAGGTGTATAATTTAACCATTGGGTAGTTTTGTTACAAACAGATTAAGGCTTTTGGGAGGTAAAATTTATGAGACTTTCTAAAGCTGCGTTAGCAGCTTTGATGTGCCTGTCTTCAAGCTATATGCTTGCTCAGACAACCACCGCATCAGTCACCGGGACTGTTACGGATGCTAGCGGCGCGGTTGCGCCGGGTGTAAAGGTAACGGCCACCGGCGTCGGTACCAATCTTAAATACAGCACCAACACCAACGATTCAGGTATCTACAACTTGTTGTTCCTGCCTGTCGGCCCGTACTCCGTATCCACGGAAAAGCAGGGCTTCAAGAAAAGTGTGCTCGGACCGTTCACGCTCGAAGTGAACCAGATTGCCCGTGTTGACATCGCGCTGCAAGTCGGCGAAACTTCACAGTCCGTGGAAATCACCGGCGTAGCGCCGATTCTGCAAACCGAATCCACCTCAACGGGTGATTCCATCACCGCCAGCCGGTTGGAAGCGATTCCGCTGAACGGCCGCAACTTCGCCAGCTTGACGATGTTAATCCCGGGCGCAATCTCCACCAGTCCCAACGCCATGAACACCTCCGGCCGCTTCCAGGGCTCTGGCAGCCGTCCGCAGGTGAACGGCAATCGCGAACAGACCAACAGCTTCCTGCTCGATGGTATCGACAACAACGACTCGATCGATAACCGCATCGGCTATGAGCCCAATGTCGACGCACTGGAAGAAGTGAAAGTAATCACCGGCAACGGCGCATCCGAATTCGGCAACGCCGGCGGCGCTATCGTCAACACCACCTTTAAGAGCGGCACGAATGAGTTTCACGGCAACGCGTTCGAGTTTCTCCGCAACGCCAAGCTGGATTCCAACGGCTATTTCAACAACCGCAACAATGTTGCGAAGCGCGCGTTCAAACGCAATATCTTCGGCGGCACCCTGGGCGGCCCAATCCAGAAGAACAAAATGTTCTTCTTCATGGACTACGAAGGCACGCAACAGCGAGACTCCGGTCCGGCCACCGCAACAGTTGCTCCCGCTGCGTGGCGCACCGGCAATCTGGGTGACTTCCTCACTAAAGCAAATCAGGTGGTGAAGGATCCTTCCAACGGTCTGGCCTACCCCAGCAATGTCATTCCGGTCAGCCGCCTTACCAATCCCGTAGCGCAAAAGCTGTTTGGCAGCCCCGATCTGTATCCGCTGCCCAACAACACCGGTACTGGCCAGCTCGGCATCACCAACAACTACATCTCTTCTTCGGCCAACACGCTCAAGAACAATCAGGCCGACGTGAAAGGCGACATCCGCCCCAACGACAAAGACGGCATCATGCTTCGCTGGTCCATAGGCCGTTACGAACAATTCGGTAGTGCCGCGGCGCTGCCCGTGTTCATGACCTCGGCCAACATCGCGCCCACTATGAGCGCGGTCGCTGCCTGGACTCGCACCATCTCCCCCAGCCTCGTCAACGAAGTCCGCCTCGGCTACACCCGCATCGGCATCGATGAAGGTTATCCGGTGGATTGGAGCGGCAAGCTCGGCGCGGATGGCAACGCAAAATTCGGTGTCGGTGGCGGCCAGCCTTATGCAGGACTCAGCGGCATTTCGCTCGGCAACGGCTTGAGCGGCATCGGCACCGGCGCATCCGTCGGCAGCACGGTCGATAACAAGCTGCAGTATGCCGACAACCTCACCTGGCAGAAGGGCAAGCACCTTGTGAAGATGGGTGCGCAGTTCATCCGCTTCCGCCAGAACCGCTACTACGCCGGCAACAATGGCGCACTCGGAACGTTCACCTTCGACGGCACCTACTCCGGCCTAGCATACGGTGACTTCCTCATGAACCAGCTCATCAGCAAGGGGCGCGGCGCTGTGGTCGGCAAATGGGGCCAACGCCACTGGACGGACGGCTTGTTCATCCAGGACGATTTCAAGTGGATGCGCAACCTCACAGTCAACATCGGTATGCGTTGGGAATTCGTGCAGCCGCTGTATGAAGTTGCTGACCGCCAGGCCAACATCAATGTCTACACCGGCGAAGTTCAACTCGCTGGCAAGAACGGCAACAGCCGCGCGCTCTACAACCCCTATTACAAGCAGTTCGAACCGCGCATCGGTTTCGCCTATAACCCCACCTCGAAGCTCGTTTATCGCATGGGTTATGCCATGTCGAGCTTCCTGGAAGGCACCGGCGCAAACCTTCGCCTGCCTTTGAACCCGCCTTTCTTTGTGGAAACCAACGTCAACTACGATCCACGCACCCCTGGCAACATCGGCATCGGTTTCGCCGATGCGCCGAACTCGGGCGTGCTCACCGGACCCCGCACAGGTGTTGGCGGAACGCCTTACTATCAGGCCCGCGCCTGGGATCCCAATCTGCGCCCACAGTTCACTCACCAGTACAACGCAACGTTGGAATACCAGTTCACCAAAACCTCGTCTCTTACCGCCGCTTATGTTGGACAACTCGGCACACACTTGGTGGTGCCGCACGAAGCTAACAACCCGGTTGCCGGAGTCGGCGACCCCGCAACCTGGATCAACTCCAACGACCGTCGTCCGCTAGCCAAGTCGCTTCCCAATGTAGGCAACATCGCTTTGACCGAAGGCAGCGCCCGCATGAGCTACAACTCACTGCAGTTCAGCGGACGCAAGCGTATGTCCGGCGGTTTGGAAGTCACTGGCTTCTACGTTTGGAGCAAGAGCATCATGGAAAACCTCGGTTATTACGGCTGCGGCTCCACCAGTGCGGAAGGCGCATACTGGCAGGATGCTTACAACCGCCGCGCAAACCGCGGTCCTTCCTGCTTCGATGCGCAGCACAACTTCAGCTTTGGCGGCGTCTACAACATGCCGTTCGGCAAAGGTATGAAGTACGGCGCAAGCTGGAACAAGGCCACCGACCTGATTCTGGGCGGCTGGAACCTGAACTTCTCTGAGAACGCCCACTCCGGTTTCCCTGTCACCGTCACGGCATCAACTGCCAACACCGGTGGCCGCACGCCGCGTGGCAACGTTCGCGCGAATGCGTATGCTCCGTTCACCATTCCTTCGCAGACGGTCGACCAGTTCTATGGTCCTGTGTCTGCTAACGGTGCCAGCATCTTCTGCGCCGCCGGTGTCTACAACGGCACTTGCGCCTTCGGCGTTCCAGCCGTCGGCCAGTTGGGCAACGCAGGTGTTGGTATTCTCCGCGCTCCCAGCTTCTTCAACTTCGACATGTCGATCGGCAAGAAGTTCAAGATCACTGAGAAGAAGTACGTCGACTTCCGCATGGAGATGTTCAATGCGTTTAACCACGTAAGCTGGGGTCCCCCCGGCCGCGACATCACCAACCCCGGCGGTTTCGGCCAGATCACAGGCCAGGTGCAGAACCCGCGCAACATCCAGATGGGTTTGAAGTACTACTTCTAAATTGTGGAAACCGCTTCCTTACGGTCGCGGCTCGGTTAGCCGCATTCCGGCACGCACCGAGCCGCGACCGTAAGGGAGCGGTTCCTCAATCAAGCGATACACCCGCCGCATGATCTCCGATACAATCGAAGATCATGCGGCTTTTCTTTTTCCTACCCCTGCTTGCCTTGGCACAAGCACCACCCAAGACCTGGATCGATCCCGATACCGGACATCGCGTGGTCCGTCTCACCGACGAACCCAACAGCGCCAGCCTCTACTTCAATCAGAACGGCTACACCGCGGACGGCAAGAAGCTGATCTACACCACCCCCGATGGCATCTCGTCATTCAACCTCGCCACGAAGGAATCGAAGTCCGTCGTCAAAGGCCGCGTCCGTGTGATCGTCACCGGCCATAAAACCCAAAACGTCTACTACACCAAAGATGGCGCGGTCTTTTCGACCGACGTGGATTCCGGCGCAACCCGGGAAATCGCCAAACTGCCGCCACGCGGCTCCATCGCAACCGTGAATGCCGACGAGACGTTGCTCGCCGGCACCTACATCGATGGCGAAGGGCCGGACTACAACCAAAATCGTCCAGCAGGCGCAGGCGCGCCGCAAACCCTCGACCAGCCGCGCAACAAAGGTCAGATGATGGAAGAGCGACTTGCCTCGCGCCAATGGATGTCGATGTTCACTGTCGACACCAAAACCGGCAAAACCAAGATCATCCACAAAGCCACCGACTGGCTGAACCATCTTGAATTCTCACCCACTGACCCCACGTTGCTGATGTTCTGCCATGAAGGCCCGTGGCACAAGGTGGACCGCATCTGGACCGTGCGCACCGATGGCACGCACTTCACCAAGATCCACACCCGCACCATGACCATGGAGATCTTCGGCCACGAGTTCTGGAGCCACGACGGCAAGACCATCTACTACGACCTGCAAACCCCCAGAGGCGAGGTCTTCTGGCTGGCAGGCTTCAACGTCGATACCGGCGAGCGCACCTGGTATCACCTGCAGCGCGACGAATGGTCGATCCACTTCAACGTCACGCACGACGGCGAACTCTTCTGCGGCGATGGCGGCGACCCCGGCCAGGTGGCACGCGCCAAGGACGGCCAGTGGATCTATCTCTTCCGTCCTGAACTCACGACCAACCGCCAGGGTATCGACGAGAAGGGCTTCGTACACGCAGGCGTGCTGCGCGCGGAAAAGCTCGTCAACATGTCGAAGCACCAGTACCGGCTGGAGCCCAACGTCAGCTTCACCCCGGACAAGAAGTGGGTCGTCTTCCGTTCCAACATGTTCGGCCCAACTTACACCTTTGCCGTGGAAGTGGCCAAGGCCATCGGGAAATAGCGTCTATTCGAAGAGCAGTTCGGAAAGCTGCTTCGCCAGACCATTGGTAGCAGGGCCGGCCAGATTCGAAAGCACGATCACCACCGCGTCGTCATCGGGAAAGCGTGAAATCATCGTGCTGAAGCCGTTGATGCCGCCGCCGTGGCCAACCATTTTGTGTCCTTTTGTGGCCCCCATCGCGAGCCCGTATCCATAGTTCTGTTTGACCACGGTAGTCATCGCTTCATACGACTTTTTTGAAATGACTTTTTCCGTGTACAACGCGCGGTCCCACAGATAGAGATCGTGTACCGTGGAATACAACGAACCAGCGGCATGTGGCAGACTCATGTCGATATAATCCGCATTCTTCATCCCATTCGGGCCGCCTTCATAGCCTTTGGCCCGGTTTTTCAGAATGGCGCGAGTATCATCGTAGCCGCTGTCCTTCATGCCCAGCGGCCCAAAGATGTTCTTCTCCAGGTAATGCGCATAGGTATCGCCGGTCACCTTTTCGATGATGCATCCGAGAAACAGATACCCCGAATTGTTATACGTAAATCCCTCGCCGGGTTTGAAATCCAGCGGAGTGTTGCGCGTTAGCATCAACACTTCGCTCGGCTTCAACGGAATCCGAATGAGCCGCGGCTTGGCGAAATCAGGCGTACTGGTGTAACTGTGGATGCCCGACGTGTGGGTCAGCAGTTGCTGCACCGTGATTGTCTTCCACGCCTCCGGGCAATCATCTACGAACTTGCACGCCAGGTCAGTCACTGACAGCTTCCCGCGCTCCTGCAACTGCATGATCGACGCGGCGGTAAACTGCTTGGTGATCGAACCCAGCCGGAACTTCTTGTCCGGAGTATTGGCCACGCCCAATTCCAGATCGGCCATGCCGTAGCCCTTTTCCAGCAGGATCTTCCCGCCCTTGGCCACCAGCACGGTGCCCATGAACTTTTGTTGGCCCGTCGCGGCAGATAGCACTCCGTCCATCTTCGACGCCATTTCCTGGCCGAATAGCGTCAACGAAAACAAAACAACAAGTATGAGCCTCATTTCGAGATCATCTCATACTTCCGGCAACAAACCGTTCCATTTGTGTGTTTACATAAGGGTGACGGTACCCGCGATGCGAATCTTGCTGTTAAGCCTTTTGCCGATTATCCTTACTGCGCAGCCGCAATTTCAAACGCGCCGCAGCGCTGGCGCAACTCCTCCCACCACGGGCCAGCAGCAAATCACAGCCGCCGGAACCCAGCAGGCCCCGCCACCCGTCGATCCAGCTACCTACGGCTCCATCTCAGGCATCATGACTAACGCCCTCACCGGCGAACCGCTTAGCAAAGCCACCGTAACCCTGCGCATCGTCGATTCCGGCGACCGCACCATAGGAGGCGTGCCGCGATCTTACGCCGCTACCAGCGACGCCTCCGGTCAGTGGGCGATCCCCAACATCGCACCCGGAAAGTTCCGCCTCTCAGCCAAGCGCACAGGCTACGTCGAAATGGATTTCGGCGCCAACGATCCGCAGTATAACGGCACCATCATTACCCTCGCCGCAAAGCAGAACATGAGCGGCGTGCTCTTCCGGCTCTTCCCGCATGGCGTGATTACCGGCAAGATCCTTGATCAGGACGGCGAACCCATGCAGGGTGCACAGGTGCAGGCGATGCGCGCCAAGTATTCGCAGGGGCGCAAGCAACTCATATCCTACGGCGACGCCTCCACCAACGACATCGGCGAATTTCGCGTCTACGGCCTGCCCCCCGGCCGCTACTTTTTGAGCGTCTCTACCAATCGCCGCGAATTCGGCGGCGGAGGGCCTCCCGGCCGAGGTGGCCCGCGCACCGTTGTTGCGCAGACGCCGGAAGAGGAATACATTCCGACGTACTATCCCGGCACCAACGACGTTGCTACAGCGATCCCCGTCGAACTCGGCCCGGGCGCGCAAATGCGCGGATTCGAGATGACGTTGCGCAAGAAACGAACGGTGAAAGTTACTGGCAAGGTGATCGATACCACCGGCTCCGACAAGAATCGCATGATGGTGTCGCTTGTGCCGACTGGACCCGCCGCGCCCGGTTCCACGCGCCGCGCCATGCGTATGGATCAGAATGGAAATTTTGAAATCACCGGTGTTCCTCCCGGCAGCTACACCCTGGTTGCCGCCATTCCGGCGCGCCAGAAATCGGTCTCTTCGCGGATGCCGTTGCAGGTTGGCGCTTCGGGAGTGGAGAATGCAACCATCACCATTAACTTGCCGATGAACCTCATCGGCCGCGTCCGCATCGAAGGCAACCCAACGCCGCCTTCGGGCCTGTCGTTGGGCCTGCGCAGCCTGGAGCCCGATCTGATGCCCTTCGGCGGTCCGCCGCCAAGCGTCAAGACCGACGCTGGTGGCAACTTCCAATTGCTAAACGTGAATCCCGATCTTTACGCGCTTTCGATCAGCGGAATGCCCGATGGCTCTTACATCAAATCAATTCTGGTGAATGGAGTCGACTCGCAGCTGATTGGCATCGACCTGACTCGGGGCGTTGCCGGGCCGATCGATATTGTGCTCAGCCCCAATGCTGGCGCGGCTACGGGACTTGTGCAGAATGAACAGGCGCAGCCTGCGGCGAACGTCACGGTGGTGCTGGTGCCACAAGAAGTCGAGAGGAAGTCGAACTCGCAGTTCTATCGCACAACCTCTACTGATGCGACTGGTCACTTCTCTCTGGCCGGCCTGATACCCGGCTCGTACCGCGTGCATGCGTGGGAGGTGATTGAATCCGGCGCCTACATGGACCCCGACTTCATGCGCCCGTTTGAAAACCGTGGCGAGCCGCTTACGGTGAAGGAAAGCGGCAAGGAAGACCTACAGGTCAAGATAACGAATTAGGCACCGATGTGGGGCAGAATGGCATTCTGCGGGCGAGTGGCACTCGCCATTTTTAGGTAGTAGTTTGGACTCCGTCAGAACCGGAGCCACTGATCACGCTGGTTTGGATTTCAACTCGCAACAGTAGTCGCCGGAGCCGATTGCCAATCGGCTGCAGAATGCCATTCTGCCCACGGTGGCCGAACATCTTCACTCAAAATGGTGAAATTTCAACCCGGCTAATGGCCGCCGGCAGCAACCGGCTCATGCACTACCGGAGGCTTCACGCCAGGAGCAATCTGCACCAGCATCTGTTCCTTGCGGTAAACCAACGTCGAAGTGTTGTAGCTTGCGATCTCAAATCCATGCCCATGCGTAATCGCATCGGTGGGGCAGGCTTCCACGCAATATCCGCAGAAGATGCAACGGCTGTAGTCGATGTTGTACACGCTGGCATAACGCTCGCCGCCGCTGATGCGCGTCTTCTCGGTGTTCTCAGCGGCTTCGATGTAGATGCACTGCGTGGGGCAGGCCGCCGCGCAAAGAAA
The DNA here is from genome assembly GCA_903881085.1 of uncultured Acidobacteriia bacterium. Classification (GTDB taxonomy): domain Bacteria; phylum Acidobacteriota; class Terriglobia; order Bryobacterales; family Bryobacteraceae; genus CAIRSA01. The sequence goes on along the minus strand of CAIRSA010000498.1, from coordinate 12,993 downwards.
ACATGCCACGCACTTTTCCAGGCCATGTTCATCGCGCTGGAGTTCATGCACGCCGCGGAAGCGCTCCTGAAACTTCGGCGGAGCGTCCGGATAGTCCTCGGTCACCGTGGGAGACATCATCTCCACCAGCGTGATGCTCATGCCTTTGGCGATAGCTGCAGCATTGCTCAGAACTTCATTGATCAGGGATGCCATGGGTTCTTCTATTTTACCTTACTTCCGCTCACGGCGGACTAGTTCTTCGAGCTTCAACCGGCCTTCCATTCCGGCACGCGTTCGTCCGGCCGGAACGGCGCAATACCGCAGCGTACGCCGAGCGACAACATCTCGCGCTTCACAAATCCTTCGATCGTTTCGCTGACAGTCCCGTCCTGCTCAACCAGGAACATCGTCGGCACGTGCGTGATGCCGTAGTCGTTGCTAACCGGGTAGCCCCCGTCTTCGGAATCAAGCAGCGTCTCCAGGGATGTACCAAACGCTTCGTGGAACTCCGCCGTCGATTCCGCATCGTCCTGCGACACCGCGACAATACGCAGCTTGCCGTCTTTCAAACGCTCCAGATACGGCAGTGTCATCTGGCAAATAGGGCACGAGATCTTGAAAAAGACCAACAAAATTGCGCTCTCGGCGAGCAGGTCGCTTAATTCAGCCTTGCCGCCGCCAAGCCTCTCAAGTTCGAATGCAGGCGCCTGTTTCACAATGCCTTCACCAATTGCTGTGCCGCGATCAGCACCGGATCCCACACTGGCGCATAGGGCGGCGTATAAGCCAGATCGAGCATTTCGAACTCGTCCACTTTCATCTTGTTTGTAATCGCCGTGGCGATCACGTTGATCCTGCCTGCCACGCCGTCGTCGCCCAGTACAAAACCGCCGATCACGCGTCTGGTGCGGCGGTCGCCAACCAGCGACACAGTCGTCGGACGCGAACGGAAATAACCTGCCTTATCGCGTCCATGGATGAGGACGGAAACGGGCTCGAAGCCTTCCGCCTTCGCATCGCTTTCGCACAACCCGGTCATTGCGACGCCAAGTCCGCACGCGCGAAGAATCGATGTGCCAACGATGCCCGCAAAGCGCTCACGCGCCCCTGCGGCATTCGCACCCGCCACGCGGCCCATCTTATTCGCCGTTGTGCCCAATGGAACATAGGTAGCGCGGCCAGTGATCAGATTCGTCGTCTCGGCGCAGTCGCCCGCCGCGTACACGCCGTTGATGTTGGTCTCCATGCGGTCATTGGCGCGGATCGCTCCGCTGCGGCCGAGCTCTATACCAGCTTCCTGTGCCAGCGTCGTGTTCGGTTTGACCCCGGCGGCAAGGACAATCAAATCTTCTTTGAGCACCTCGGGTGTGACTGTCGTGTTCATCTCCAGCCGGATGCGAAACTTCCGCAGCTGTTTCGCCACGGCATCGGTCAGCGCGGCGTCGGCGCGGCCCAGCAGAAAGCTGCTTGCCTGATAGATCGTCACGTTCACGCCCTGCGCCCGCAACGCTTCCGCAGCCTCAATGCCGATATATCCGCCGCCGATCACTGCCGCCGTCTTTGGCCGCTGCGATTGGAGCAACGATTTCAGACGTTCGGCGTCATGCAGCGTATGCAGTGCGCATACGCGTGGATTTTCGCTGCGCGGAGCGCGCGCGCCCGTGGCGATTACCAGCTTGTCGTAATGAAGCTTCTCGCCATTGCGCAGGGTGACTTCGCGCCGCGGATGTGAGATGGTCACCACTTCGGCCTGTGTGCGCACCGCGATGTTGCGTTCCTTGGAGAACTGCTGCGGTGTGTAGGCCACCAGTTGGCTTAACCGTTGTACTTGGCCCTCAATGAAATAGGGCAGGCCGCATGCGCCGAGCGAAATCGTCTCGCCCTTTTCGAGCACCACGATTTCCATCTCAGCATCCAGCCTGCGAGCACGCGCCGCCGCACTCAGTCCCGCCGCCACTCCGCCGATGACTACCAGCCGCACCGCTTAGTGTCCTTTGTTCTTTTTCAGGAATTGAAGGATGTCGAACCGTTCAATCTTACGGTCGGGGAAGAAGCTGTTCACCGCGTCCTGTTCATCGGTGAAGATATCGAAGATGGTCGTCAGCTTGGTCAGCACCAGCAGTTCGATGTTGCGCTTGGTGAGGTTCAGCAACTTGATCATGCCACCCACGGAGTCGGCCTTGGTGTGGCACATGACCAGCGCGCCGAGGCCCGTGGAATCGATGTAATCGACCGCAGCCAAGTTAAGAATCACCTGTTTGGTGCCGTTGTCGATTACCCACGAAAACTTCTCGCGCAATTCACCTGCGGATTCCCCCATGATGAGTTTCCCGCTAATGTCAAGAATGGCGATGCCTTCTTTTTCGCGCTTGGTGATTTCGAATTTCACTGTATTTTTATTCTACCCGATTGGCGCGCAGCGCCTCATATTTGGCACGCGCTGTCGCGATCAGTTTGTTGGTCTCGACTTTATTCGCAGGGGTAGGGAAGTGCGCGCCATCGGCCCACTTTTGCAGCTGGTCCAACTGATCGAGGAACAGTTCCGCCGCCTCAGCTGAGGGTGCCGGCTTGCCTGGCATGTCGAGATAGATTGGTGACGTGTGCGCAAACACGGGTTGTTGCCACCATGTTGCCCCGAACGGAAGCATCTTCTTGCCATGCGCGCGCAGCGCGATCCAGCCGCCGCGGTCGAGTTGCAACTCGGTGTCGATCGACGCGTTGAAGTCCGCGCCAGTTGGGCTTACGGAGTGGATCACCTTGCCGTTGTGGATCACTTCCAGCACATCGTACGGCTCTATCGATTTCGCGGTTGCCTTCACACGCACCTTGCCTGGCGCCAATTTCAACGTGGCTCCTGCTTCCTTTCCATTCACAGTGAAAGTCAGTAGCGGCCCTGTACTGATGAACGTCCGGCCGGCCTTGATGCCTTGGACCCACGATGTGTACGTGAGCGGGCCATCGGTCTTCACGTACGTGCGCGCGCTGCCCATGGGAGGATTCAAAGCCATCTTGTCAGACCCGGCCGAAGCAGCGAGGCGGAAGCCGCAGTTCAGGTAGTGGTAGTAGACGTCGATTGGCGCCAGCGAATAGACCTTCGCGCCGGTCATTTTGTACACGCCGACCAGAATCGGATGATGCTCAAACGGACTGCCAGTGGTGAGCAGGTCGAGTGCATCGATATGGCCCATGGCGATATCGAGTGGGGCTTCGAGCGAGGGGTAGGGCCAATGCGCCCACGTCACCATCGCGCCCTGCGCCCGGGCCTCGGCGGTGGCGTGAAACATCAACGGCCAGTCGAAGCCGCCCGCGCCGCTTTCGCGGAGTTGCCCGGTGGATACTGGCCACACAATGCTCTTCAGGTCCAGAAAAATCAGGTGCGCCAGCAGGCCATGCCGAAACTCTTCACCCACCTTCACGAAGTATTTCTCATCGGAAACCGGATGCATCTTGCCGCTGAAGTGCTCTACGTTCTGGAAGTGTCCGTCGCCTGGTTTGCCCTTAGGGTAACCGGACTTCAATAGCAGCAGGCTGCACACGCGCAAGCCTTCGCACTCCATCTCATTGCGGATGCCCGAAGGGTCCGGGAAGTGCATGTGCGTGTCACCCGGGTACCAGCCCTGCGCTTCGAAATCTGCGAGGCGCGACATCTTCAGCGACACGGTTTGCTTCTCGCCGGCGATGGTCACCTTCTGCTTCAGCGGGATCATCTCCAAGCCATGACGGGCTTCAAACGTGTATTCGCCATGCGGTAGGTCGATCATCGCGCCACCGTGTACATAAGCGTTCAACTGGTCGCCGGCCGTACCCATGATCAGATCGCCCGACATGCGCTTGCCCGGATCGGGCGCAGTCAAGTGGCCGAGCGGCGCGAAGTATTCGCCTGCCGCGTTAGTGACTCGCAGTCTGACCGCTCCCATTTCCAGGCGAACCCGCGTGAAACCCGGGAAGGGCTTTTCGGTTTCATGCTGCGCCAGCAACAGCAGGGCAGCGAACATTGCAAGTAGAATCAAGCGTCGCATCAGGCAACCTCCGTCACGGCCGGCGCGGAAGCTTTCGGCAGGTGGACGATGAACTTCGAACCCTTTCCGGCTTCGCTCTGCACCTCGATGGTGCCGCCATGAGCTTTGACAATCCAGGCGACGAAACTCAGGCCGAGCCCGAGTCCCTTTTCCGGATCGTTATGGCCTGGCACACGGTAGAATCGGTCGAAGATATGCGGCAGGTACTCTGCGGGTATGCCCTGCCCATTATCTTCAACCAGCAGTTCTACGTAGTCGTCATGAGTTGTCACGCTGGCTTTAACGCGGCCGCCGGCGCCTGTGTATTTGATTGCGTTGGAGAGCAGGTTGTAGAGCAGCCGCTCCAGCTGCACGCGATCGCCTTCGACAAGGCATTCCGGAGGAATGTCGCTGACCAGACTGACCTGCGCCTCTTCGGCCGGAATCTGAAACTGGTCGACAATGTCGAGGGTCAACGCCGATAGATTCACCGCTTGCCGAAGTAGCGGCAACTGGCCGGATTCAGCCTGCGACAGCATCAACAACGCGCGCACGATCTGCGATAGCCGCTCCACATCCTGCAGCGCGTTGACCATCGCGTCCTTATAGTTTTCCGTTGTCTCCGCAGTGAAAAGCGCCACTTCCAACTGCCCGCGAATCGCAGTCAATGGGGTGCGCAGCTCGTGCGAGACATCGGTTGAGAACTGGCGGATCTGCTCAATGCCATTGCGCAAGCGCTCCACCATGTTGTTGAACGTGACGATCAGGTGATCGAGCTCGTCGCCGGCTCCACGGGTAGGGATGCTGACGTTCAAGTTGGAGCTGGAGACATCCTGCGCGGTCTTCGCCAATTCGATCACCGGAGTCAGAGCCTTGCCTGCGGTGTACCATCCCAGCAGTCCGGAGATTGCGATGAGCACGGGAAGAAACGCGAAGTAATAACGAGCGAAGGTATCGGGCAGTTCCTGATCTTCATCGAGCGACCGGCCGATCGCCAGGAAATAAGTCTGACCGCTGTCGACCATGGTCCCGCTACGGACCATTACTTTCTGATCGCGGCTGTCTGTCCGGATGCGCCACTGCGGCTGCGGCTGGCTTAAGAGCTGCGTGATCTCCTGCGGAGTTTCAACGCCGATGGTGCGGTAGCTGTTGGAGACTTCGAGCACCTTCTTGCCATCCAGAGTCGTGAGAATGTAGTAAGAGCGGCGCAGCCCTTCCACGATTGCGGCTTCCTCCGGGTCGGCGCTATCGTACATCCACATCGCCTGCCCTCGCTCGATTTTCAAATAACCTTTGACCGAGCCCCATTCTTCATCGATCACCTTACTCATGCGCTTTTCGAGCAGCGTGCGAATGGTCTCCCGGAATATAAATCCCATGGTGACCAGCAGCACGGTGAAGAACAACACGTAGCTGAGCATGAGGCGGAAGCGCAGGCCTTTGGTGACGCTTGTGACCGCGGAGATGCGTGGGGCGCCGAGCTTCATTTTTCCGGAGCGTCCAGCACGTAGCCGATGCCGCGCACGGTTTGGATCAGCTTCTCAGGGAACTTGTCGTCAATCTTGCTGCGCAGGTGGCGGATGTAGACGTCGACGATGTTAGTGAGGCCGTCGTAATCCATATCCCACACGTGTTCCACGATCATGGTGCGGCTGAGCGGACGGCCGCGATTGCGCATCAGGTATTCGAGGATGCTAAACTCTTTCGGCGCGAGTTCGATGTTCTCAGCGCCGCGCGTGACCTTGCGACGGATGCAATCGAGCTGCAGATCGCCCACCGACAATTTTTCAGGTGTAGGTTGGCCGCGGCGCAGCAGGACGCGGGCCCGAGCCAGCAGTTCGACGAAGGCGAAGGGCTTGACCAGATAGTCGTCAGCACCGTGTTCCAGGCCTTTGACACGGTCATCCACATCGCTGCGCGCACTGAGGATCAACACCGGCGGACTGACCTTGCGCAGGCGGATCTTTTCCAGGACCTTCAGGCCGTCCATGTCTGGAAGGCCAAGGTCGAGTACGATCATGTCGTAGTTTGCGGCATGCACCAGTTCGATCGCTGTGGTTCCGTCATTGGCCACATCCACCGCATAACCGGCGCTTTCCAGACCGCGCCCGAGGAAGTCCGCGATTCTTTTTTCATCTTCAACAACGAGGATACGCATACCGAGCCTATTCTACAATGAAGAGATAGTGCAGAAGTACTTTGTTCAGAATTTCGGTTGCCGTGCGACGCAGGCAGACGGCGCGGCGCTCGAATCGATGCTGTCGGAAAAGGGGCTCGACGGAGCTTCGCGTTTTGAAGACGCGGACCTGGTTGTGCTCAATACCTGCACCGTCACGGCCGAAGCCGACAGCGATGTTCGCAGCACCGTGCGGCGCGTGCATCGGGAAAATCCGCTGGCGAAGATTTTGGTCACGGGCTGCTATGCGCAGCGCGCGCCCGATGAATTGGCGGCGATGCCTGGCGTGGAATGGGTGGTGGGCAATTCGCACAAGGTGCAGATTGCCGATATCGTGACGGCCGCTCCGTACCATGGGCAGATTCACATTGGCGACATCTTTGCCGAACAGCAGTTTCTTTCCGCTCCGGTTGACGATGCGTCGGGCGACCGCACGCGGCCCAATTTGAAGATTCAGGATGGCTGCAACAATCGCTGCTCGTTTTGCATTATTCCTTTCGTGCGCGGGCGCAGCCGAAGCGCTCCGGTGGACCAGATTGTAGACCAGGTGCGCAACCTTTCGACGAACTTTCGTGAGGTTGTTTTGAGCGGGATCAATCTTGGCCGTTGGGGGCGAGAGCCTGGCTTGACCATGCGTCTGGCGGGGTTGGTGCGACTGCTGCTGGAAGAGACGAACATCGAACGCATTCGATTGTCTTCGGTGGAGCCGATGGATTTCTCCGACGATCTGCTCACTCTGATGGCCGAGTCTCCGCGCATCGCGAAGCATGTTCACGCGCCCTTGCAATCGGGGTCTGATACGGTGCTGCGGCGCATGCATCGCAAGTATCGACCGCGGCACTATGCCGACCGCGTTTTGAAGGCGCGCGAGTGCATGCCCGATGCGGCGATCGGGGCCGATGTGATGGTCGGCTTCCCTGGCGAGACCGAAGACGAATTTGAGCAGAGCAGGGCCTTCATTGAAAGCCTGCCGTTTACGTATCTGCATGTGTTCACCTATTCCGAGCGGCCGGGTACGCCGGCGGCGGAGGTTGCGAATCAGGTTCCCATGCCGGTGCGCAAGCAGCGAAACAAAGTTCTGCGCGATCTGGCGGCGCGGAAGAATCTGGCGTTCCGCGAGAGCATGGTGGGGCGGACGTTGTCTGCCGTCACACTGGGCGATGATAGCATGGCGTTGACCAGCAATTACCTGAAGGTGGAGTTGGCCGAGGCCCGTCCGGCGAACCAGTTGGTTGATCTGCGCATCGAAGGCGTTAGTGGGGCGGGACTTAGAGAGCAGGCCCGGTTCGCGATTTTGCGCTGAACTGTTTTTCGATTGGTTGTGACTGAGGATTTGGTGGCGCTTATGCCTGAGAATATTGGGGAGAATACTAGGGACGAAGGCTCCTCTGACGTCCTCTGGCGCGAAGCCGGAAGGCGCAAGTTTGAGGAAGCTTATTGTGAGGCAGATGTTGCTTACGAGCAACTTCTGCCATCCGACTGCGCATTGCGCTAGTTTCATCCCAGGCGAATTAGATTCATTTCCCGCGACTGGTTCATTGCATTGACAAGAGCGCGGCCATCGTTTCGATGCCGTCCCACAGGTTTTGCAGGCGCATGTTCTCGTTGTGTCCATGCTGGTTGTTGTCGTGATTGGCGATCGGCACTACGATTACCGGCGTCTTCAGAACCTCATCAAATACCGGTAATGGCAGGCTGCCGCCCATGGTGGGCAGTTTGACCACCGGGCCTCGCGCGGCTTCGACGGCGCGGATCACTTGTTTGGAAATTTCCAGATCCATCGAGGTGCGGACGGCGTTGTAGCCGTGGCCGCGGATGATGCGGGCGATCTTGGGATGGGTCTGGCGCATGTCGGCATCGGGTTCCTGTTCGGTGACGAAGTAGCCCTGGCGGCGGATGTGGTCGATGACGCGATCGATGGCCACCTTTTGATCGATGCCTTTGACGAGGCGGATGTCGATAGATGCTGTGGCTGTGGCCGGGATGACGTTGCGTGACTGCGCGCCGACGCCGGCGCTTTGGAGGCCGCGGATGTTGAGTGAGGGTTTGCCTAGTAACATGTCGAGCCGTTCGCCGTCTCCATCCACGCGAGCCAGTTGCAGTTCCTTGCGCAGGTCGGCTTCGTAGTCGGGTGCTTCTTTGAGGGCGCGCAGTTCGGTTGGCGAGTAGGGGGCGATTCCTTTCTCGAAATCCTTTACGAGCACGTGGCCTTCGGCGTCCTTCATGGTTGCCAGCAACTGGGCCAGCATCATCGCCGGGTTGGGCGCCCAGTTGCCATAGTGGCCGCTGTGCAGTTCGCGCTTGGCTCCGTACACGATCAGTTGGAACTCGGTGACGCCGCGTGCGCCGAAGAGGATTTGCTGGCGGCGCGTTGGATGCACGGGACCGTCGCAGAAGAGCCAGACGTCGCCCTGGAGCAGATCCTTGTATTTACGGACGATTTGCTCGAGGTGCGGCGAGCCGGCTTCCTCCTCGCCGTCGAAGAAGAATTTGATGTTTGCTCGGGGTTTTACGCCGGAGTCGAGAACGGCGGCGAGTGCGATGAGCGGGGCTTTGTCGTCTCCGGCGGAGCGCGCGTAGAGACGCCATTCGGGGTCGAATTTGTTGGTGTATTCTACCTTCTTGCCTGCGGCGTCCATCATGGTTGGCAGGAACGGATCGCCGGAGATCCACTCCTTGGGTTCCACGGGTTGGCCGTCGTAATGGGCGTAGAAAATGATGGTCCTGGTTGCGCCGGGAGTTTTGATTTCGCCGAAGATGGCGGGCGGGGAGTTCGGGACTTCGAGCAGGCGCATTGGCACGCCGCGGGCGGCGAACATCCTGGTGATGAACGCCGCGTTGCGTTGGATGTTGGGTGTGTCTCGGGCGATGTTGGGGATCGCCAGGAGGTCAGTATATTCTCGAATGATCTTCGCCTCGTTGGCTTTGCGCCATTCGCGGACTGGTTGCGCTTGCAGGGCGGTGAGGGTAAGTAGGGCGAGTACCACTCGCCCGCAGATTGCCAATCTGCCCCACGACGCGTTACACCACAATGTTCACCAACTTGTCTGGGACTACGATCACCTTTCGAATTGGCTTGCCGTCGATGGAGATCTTCATTTTCTCGTCGGATTTGGCGGCCTCTTCGAGTGCTTCTTTCGAAGTGCCGAAGGGCATAGTGATGCGTGTGCGGACCTTGCCGTTCACCTGCAGGACGATTTCGGCGCCCTCTTCTTTGGCGAGCTCAGCGTCGAAGCTGGGCCAGGTCTGTTTGAAGACCGGACCGGTGCGGCCCATCTCTTCCCACATCTCTTCGCACACGTACGGCGCGAAAGGCGCGAGCAGCAGAACGATCGCTTCGAGCACGTGCGGCATGACCGCAGCCGAGATGCCGGATTCATTGGCGTAAAGTTCGTTCACCAGTTCCATGAAGGCCGCGATGGACGTGTTGAAGTGCCAGCGGCTTTCGAAGTCCTCAGTGATTTTGCGGATGGTCTGATGGAGCTTGCGCAGCACTTTGGCATCGGCTTCGCCGGTACCCGCGGGCGCAGCGCCATCGCAGTTGCGCGTGACGAAGCGGAAGACGCGGCCGATGAAACGGTATGCACCCATCGCACCGGAGTCTGTCCAATCCATGTCCTTCTCTGGTGGCGCGGCGAAGAGTTCGAACAGGCGGCCGGTATCGGCACCGAACCTTTCCACCATGTCATCAGCGCTGACGACGTTGCCTTTGTTCTTCGACATCTTAGAGCCGTCTTTGATCACCATGCCCTGGGTGAACAGACGGGTGGCCGGTTCATCGTTGGTGATGACTCCGATGTCGCGCATGACCTTGGTCCAGAAGCGCGAATAGATGAGGTGCAGAATGGCGTGTTCGACGCCGCCGATGTATTGATCGATGGGGAACCAGTAGGCGACCTTGGCCGAGTCGAACGGAGCGGTGGAGTTCTTGTTGTCGCAGTAGCGATAGAAGTACCACGAGCTATCGACGAAGGTGTCCATCGTGTCGGTTTCGCGACGCGAGGGTTCGCCGCACTTGGGGCAGCTGACGTTCACGAATTCGGGTACGTTTTCGAGTGGGGAGCGGCCCTTGCCTTTGATCTCCACATTCGTTGGCAGCACGACGGGCAACTGATCTTCGGGTACCGGCACCACGCCGCACTTTTGGCAGTGGATGACCGGAATCGGCGTGCCCCAGTAGCGTTGGCGCGAGACTCCCCAGTCCTTGATGCGGAAGGTGATGGCGTACTTGCCGAAGCCATCGCGTTCGGCGCGCTGGCTCATGATGCGGCGCGCGTCGGCGCTGGCCATGCCGGAATATTCGCCTGAGTTTTCGACGATGCCGTAGTCGCCAAAGGCTTCAGTAGCGACTTCGGGCAGCGTGCCATCCACCGGGCGGATGACGGGGCGAATCGGAATGCCATAGGTGGTGCAGAATTCGAAGTCGCGTTCATCATGCGCGGGCACGGCCATGATGGCGCCGGTGCCGTAGCCCATGAGGACGAAGTTGCCGACCCACACGGGGACGGTTTCGCCGCTATAGGGATTGATGGCGTATTTGCCGGTGAAGAGGCCTTCCTTGCCCAGATCGCCGGGGCCTTTGTTGGCGCGGGCGTCGATCATAGCTTTCACTTCGGGCGTCTTCGGGGCGAGCGGATGTTCGGGCGCGAGGATGACGCAAGTTGCGCCGTAGATGGTGTCGACGCGGGTGGTGAAGACGCGCACCTTTTCACCGGTTTCGGCCATGGTGAAATCGACTTCGGTGCCTTCGCTGCGGCCGATCCAATTGCGCTGCATGGTGAGCACTCGCTCAGGCCAACCGCCTTCGAGCTTCTTGATGTCGTTCAACAGTTCGTCAGCATACGCGGTGATTTTGAGGAACCATTGTTCGAGTTCACGCTGGATGACGGGCGTGGTTTCATGCCGCCAGCAGCAGCCATCGATCACCTGTTCATTGGCGAGCACGGTGGCGCATTCGGGGCACCAGTTGACGAGCGCTGTTTTGCGGTAGGCGATGCCGCGTTCGAGCATCTTGAGGAAGAACCACTGATTCCAGCGGTAGTATTCGGGCTCGCAGGTGGAGACCTCGCGGTTCCAGTCGTAACTGAAGCCGATGCGGCGGTGCTGCTTCTTCATCTGCTCGATGTTGGCTTTGGTCCATTCGTGCGGATGGCGATTGTTCTTGATCGCGGCGTTTTCAGCAGGCAGACCGAAGGCGTCCCAGCCCATGGGGTGAAGCACGTTGAAGCCGCGCATCCATTTGTAGCGGGCGAGCGCATCGCCGATGGCGTAGTTGCGCACGTGGCCGATGTGCAGCGCTCCGCTCGGGTAGGGCAGCATTTCGAGCAGGTAATACTTGGGTTTGGTGTGATCTTCTTCGGGAGCGAATAAGGTTGGGTCTTGTTCCCAGCGTGCGCTCCACTTCAGCTCGATAGGTTGGTGCTCGTAGGTCTTTTCCGGCATAGGCTTTTTAATATCTCGACGTTTTTGAGGTCGTCGCCGTCGTTGTCGATGGGCGTCTCAAGCACGAATGCTTTGGTCTTGAGCTGCTTGTCGGAAAGAATGCGGCGGAACCCCTCTAATCCAATATAACCCTCACCGATGTTGGCGTGCCGGTCTAAGTGCGAATCGAGTGCGCCTTTGGAGTCGTTGGTGTGGATGACAGGGATGTGGTCGAAGCCCAAAATGGCGGCGGCCTGGGCAACGGTATCCTTCAAGCCGGCGGCGGTTGCGACGTCGTAGCCCGAGGCGTAGCAGTGGCAGGTGTCGATGCAGTAGCCGATTTCGAAGGCGACGTTGTTCTTGGCTCGATTGCGAAGTTCGGCCAGTTCTTCGAACTTGCTGCCGAGCACGGAGCCCTGGCCGGCAGTGTTTTCAAAGAGGATCTGGAGGTGCTTGCTGGAGAGGCCTTCGGTGGCTTCGATGATGGAGTCAGTGAATGTTGCGATGGCTTCTTCGGCCGAGTAGCCTTTGGCGCTACCGGGGTGCATCACCAGATATTCGGCGCCAATGGCGATGGCGCGTTCCACTTCGCCGCGGAAGGCGCTGATGGATTTTTTTCTTATCGCCAGGTCTGAGGCGGCGAGGTTGATCAGATAATTGTCGTGAATGACGAGCGGGGCGAGGTCCCACTTCTGTCGACAGTCAGCCATGCGGATGATGGCGGCTGGGTCAGGTTGCGGCGCGAACCACATGCGCGGGCTGGAGGAGAAGATCTGGAGGCAGTTGGCGCCAAGTTCGTTGGCTTTGATGGCGGCGCGTTCAAGCGAGCCCGAGGTTGAGCAGTGGATTCCGATTCGCAAGTTTTTATTAGAGCACACCTTTCGACATCACGACTCGCAGAACATGATTAATACGCGTGGAATAGCCGGGGCCGAATTGTTGGAGCCAGTCGAAGACGTCTGCTTAGAGGCGAATGGCGACCAACTTTTTGGGTGTGCGGCGGAATTGGGCGAGTTGCTGATCCGTAGGTACCGGGATATCCGAGCAGTCGATTTGGGGATCGATCATCTGAGCCTGGCGTTTGGCCACTTTGTCGAGAGTTGCCTTCTGTTTCTTAGTCAGAGGCTTGTTCCAGATAGATTCGGCGATCACGCGAATCTGCTTTGCGGGCTGAGATAGCGCGGATAATTTCTTCGCCCTTTGGGTTCTCCTCTCTATAAAAATTAACGACAAGCATAACGGCATTTCGAACGGCACCGATTGCATGCCAGCGCTTTTTCCCTTCCACTACCCGGTCTTTTCGGATTACAAGATTCCCAATGCCACCGAGGCGCGACCGTCAGGGAGCGGTTGTCCGGGCTCAATCCGAATTCCACGCAAAGCGAAAATCGCCGCATGACATCAGGAGATCTGACT
>CAIRSA010000497.1 GCA_903881085.1 uncultured Acidobacteriia bacterium | reverse complement strand
CGGGTCAGGTCGTTGAGGAGGAAACGAGGCACCTTACGCGCCGCCGAGGGCGAGAAATGAACGTCTTCCTCGAAATAGCGCGCAAGGATGCAGCGTACCACCGAATCCCAGATCTCGCGCGAAGAATCCACGGGAGAGATACTGACCGGGCGGGACTCCAGCAGCATCAGAATGCGGCGAGTTAAGTTGGCGTTCGAGTCGGCCCCGCCACCGATACGGTGCACCAGTTCGTGCGAAAAAGACATGTTGCCGAAGGTGCCGCTGCTGCTGGGTGCGCAAATGCCCTTCTTCTCCTGATCCGCGCGCTTGATCGCACGGCAAATCTGCCGTGCCACATCCGCGTGGCGGTTGCTGACCACGCCGTTGATCAGTAGGGTCCAGTCGCAATCGCTGCCGGGCACCATCTCATAGCGTGCGAAGGAGCCGCACAAAACCAGCGCGGAATCCGCATCGAGAATGCGGTCCGTGCCTGCTTCATCCCGAAGCGCCTGAATCAGAACCGTTTCCGCGTGGCGGGTCGCGGTAACGGCTATACCGTAAGCGTCCCAGGCTGCCTCGCACTCTGCGGCCAGCTTGGCAATGGTGGGAAATGGATCGGGAGTCATGGCAGCAACGAACGATTTTAGTGAAATTAGGGGTGGGCGACCAGCATTAATCAATATAAGCGGCAAATTCTCAGAACCAATTGGAATTCACCCGCCTCAAGTCGATCAGGAGGGCATGCATCAGGTCAAACTGGCCGATTTTGGCTGGGAACAACCGGGATTGATCGATGGGTTTCATGGCGCTTGCTCGGCTTCCACCTCCTGAAGGATCTTCAAAGTCTTGCCTGAAGCATCTTTCCATTCAATCCGTCCGTTGGCGGTTCGGCCCAAGACAACGCCAGCGGCGGTGGAGGGGCTGCTGAGGTCGTAGTCCTGGGTGAATCGGTAATGTCCGCCTTCGGCTACCAGGACGCCCGTGGCGAGAAGGTCCTTACGGATGGCCCGCATGTAGTCGTGGATCCCGCCCTGCTCCTCCGCGGTGGCGTGGGAGCCCTTGCAGACGACGAAGCCGCCCGGTTGGACGTAGCCCTTGGCGGTGATGCCCTTGGTCTTGGCGGTGCAGGTCAGCAGCCTCCGCTCCTTGGTCACCGTCTTGGCTTCCTTTTGCTCGAAGGCTGAAACTCCAAGCAGGGGCAGGACGCGGAGCATGTTGGCGAGGAAGCCTTCGGCGTCCGCGGCGTCGGCATCTCCGAGGTTGGGGCCGCCGGGTTCATTGCCGTTGTCGAGGTGGCAACGCTTGGCGGTGACGGCCCGTTCGATGAGGCGGCTTTCAATGTATTGCGCGGCGGCCACGTTCAGGGCGTTGTCCTTGCTAACGAAGAACACCGCCCACTCCCAGAAATCCCGGTTCTTGTGGTGGGCGTCCAGCCGGGTTTGGACCCGGTCGCTCTGGCCGATGTAGAGGCTCGGCATGGCGCTGCCATTGGGGCCGGGACCGACGAGAATATAGATCCCCGTGCGTTCAAACTCCTTGCGCTTGCTGACCTCCTTGTATGCCCCGCGCGGGAAGGCGACGCCGACGCCCGACCAGTTGGGCTGGTCGATGAGGCGCAAGCCATCGGGGTCGCCGTGCGGCATGAAGAGGCGGACACTGTAGGCGGATGAATTGAACGTCATGATGTCAACGGGATGATGGAAGGACAGTGGCTTTGATGCGTATCGTAGAAATTACTTAGGTTTTTCAATTCTATCGATTCCGAACTCGAACGATTTTCCGGGGGGGGATCTCCTTCTTTTCAATAATCGCGAAAGCGAAGCCGCCCATCGTCTCGTGGAGACTAACAGGAAGGCTAACCGTTGTTAGGTCGTTTTCCACTTCTCCACGGGTAAATTCGAATCCAGAAAGCATTGCCAATTCGTCCCCTGTTGCATGCCACTCCAGTTTGGAATCACCGCTTGCACTTATTCCATCAAACTCACTCACGAATCGCAGTTCCTGCCGAAGAGCCGCATCAACCCATCGCTTCCCTAGTCCAGCAAACAGAATTCGATCATGCTTCAACTTGGTAACCATCCCAACCCACAGGCCGTTCTTACCAATTGCGTGGACTTTCCGCTCTGCTTTCCATTTTAAATTGATTCTGCCGCCCGAGGGATACCTGAGAGACTTCCCTTCAAAAGAACCAATACTTTGCTCACGAAGAATATCCATCTCCCTCTCTCTCATTGCGTTGTGGACAGCGTGGGACATAGGAAGGATCATTTGAACAAGCGACCTTTGAAATCGGAGGCGGTTCAGAACTCTGAAAACTTCCGGGGGAAGATTGCTGGGGTTCGGCATCGGAGGATCGAGCAACCAACATTTGAGTTGGGAGTCATCACGACTGTCTGCCACCCCGATTGTCCCAATCAGTGGAACCTCTTCATAACTGGGACGGAGCGAAGTTTTGCATTCTTCAATTTCTCTCTTTCTTTTCGAGACCGCTGGACCCTTTTTTGTATTGTCTCTAACTATACCGCCCTTGTTTTCCAAGGCAACCAAGCCGACAGGAGTTGCTGCCAATTCATAATCAAACCGGGGGTTTTCTCTTTTGTTTGAGCGACTCTTGTCGATTTTGCTCCAGTCCGCACGGGTGAGTCCGACAATTTGATTTACGACTGAAAGCCCTATTGCAACACCCAATCGGGTCGGAATATCGGGCGGTCGCTCTTGTCCAGTCTTCCTAATGCGTGCTCGGATAGTGGAATCGTTTGATTCGAAATTATTGCGCAAGTCCGGAATTGCCTCCGATGCCAATGCGGCAAGAGCTTCGAAGTCTCTTACAAGTGGGTCGTCAGGATTCTTGTCTTCAAAGAGCCAGTAAGCTAGAAACTCTGCCGTCGGAATCTCGAT
>CAIRSA010000496.1 GCA_903881085.1 uncultured Acidobacteriia bacterium | reverse complement strand
CAGTTTGCAGAGTCGTGCATTTCCGCAGGATTTACGGGCAACAGCCTCGGTCAGATTCCGGGCGATCTGGCCCATCCACAATCCATTGGCCAACTGCGCGATACCAGCAATTTCCACCTTGCATGTTGATTGCTAGATGAAGAACAACAAGACGAATCGCTGCAGCCCTCGTAGTCTTTCGCAAGCACTCCGGCGCTGGTTCAAACCCGTGCCGATCGAGAATCTCCGCAATCGTGCCGCGCGCAATTGCGTGCCCCGGATTCGAAAGTGCTCCATGTATGCGCCGATAGCCCCAATCGCGATTCTCCTCCGCCATTCGAACAATCGGCGCTTCGATCTCCACCGCTTTGCGCGGTCTTCCCGGCCCGCGATTCGCCGGTCCGGCGTACATCAGCAACGTGCCGGACAAGACAAGCGTGGCCTCCTCGGATGGAAGTTTTCTGCCCAATCCCTTGGCTCTGGCAGCCACTGGCGACAGTCACCAATTATTATCGCCGCTGCCGATGCAACGGCGAGATCTACTGTGAGTTCAAACCGATTGGATCTCCGGTCCATACGGGGACTCGAACTCAACCGCGGTCAATTTCAACAAGCCTGCAAATAGAGGGGCTACGCTTCAGAACCGGATTCTAGCTTGAATCTGATAGAAGCGATTCAACGTCGAAGTTGTGCTGGTGACCGCACCGAACGTGGTGTTGAACGGGTTGGTGTCGGGTGCGGCGAACTGCGAGCGATTCAGCAGATTGAGTGCGTCAACGCGGACCTCCATTACCACGCCCTCCCGTATTCGGAAATCGCGGCGAATGTTGGCATTCCACTGGTTCAGCCCGTCGGCGCGCACACTAGTGACATCGATGGGAAATACCCGTGCCTGGTAGGCCGCCGGTCCGTTGGCGGAATTCCTTTCGAACGGGGCGCTGGCATTGAACCATTGGCCAATCGTCTTCGTGCCTTGCGTCAGAGTCTCGCCGACCTTGCTCAGGTCGCCATTGTAGAAATTATTTCCCCAGGATAGGAACGGCCCCTGTTGGAAGTCGTAGGTCAGAGCCAGTTGCCAGTTGCCGATGACCTGGCCGAGGAAGCCGGTCTTCAGCAAGTTCCGACCGTGGCCGAAGGGAAGTTCGTAAATGGCGGTCATGTTGAAGCGGTGCGGCAACGGAACATTGGTCGGGGTCCATTGCCGGGGAGTGGGATCGTATTCGTTGACGATCGTCGAGTACGTGCTGGCGTTGGAGTAGGTGTAGTTCGCATTCAAAAGGAAGCCTTTCGTGAGTCTCCGCGCCAAGATAACCTGGAGAGAATTATTCTTGGCCTTGCCGTAATACTGGTTGGTGGTCAACGATGTGAGTTGCGGATAGGCGCGCAAGAGCTGGTTCTTCTGGATGGTCGCACTGGTGAAGAATCCGAGCGTCGACATCTGCTGATAGAGCGCCGGATTGGACGTCTTGATAGCCGAAAAATTATTAATATTGAACGGGTTCGGCACGTTCTGAGTCATGTTGCTGGCAATCGTGTTATTGCGCGTCATGCTGGTGTTCCAATACTGCGATGGCAGTGGGTCCAGCTTTTGGCTTACCGCGAGATGGTCGCCCCATTGGCCCCAGTAATAAACCTCCGCGGACATACTGGAACTCAACTGGCGCTGCAGTCCGATTCTCCACTGCTGCTCCCGTGGATGTTTCCGTTCGAAGGGCGAGAAGGAAAATCCACCTCCGGCCACGTACATTGCGCCGAGTGAGCTTGCCAGCGGCGCGTCAAAGCGCGTCCCGTCGCTGCGCACGGGGAAGGGATCGGAGAGCGGCGATGCTCCGGCTTTGGGGTTTCCGGCGAGCCAGTTTACACCCGCGTCGTTGGTCAGGTTTGTTGAAGTGGTCCGGGAGTAACCGGATTGGCTGAGGGTCACGTTTTGGACGTTAATCGAGTCGTAATAGATGCCGTAGCCACCGCGGATAATCATCTTAGGGCTGAACTGCCAGGCGGCGGAGACACGCGGCAACCACATCAGTTCGTTCTGCCACGGCTGCCGTGGGGCGCCATTGGCGCCGGCGTAGACGGAGCCACCCTTCACCGCAAAGCCGCTGGCTGCGAGTTCCGGTAACGGATTGGCGGCATAGGCCGCCTGGGCCCCGGCCGATATCGGCAACTGGGCGGTGGGGTCAAAGTACGTGATGGCGCGGTCGTATCGCTCGGTGGGAGCTTGTTCGTACTCGACGCGAAGCCCGAAGGTCAGGGTCAAATTCCGGGTCACTCGCCAGGCATCCTGCCCGTACCACGCATAATACGGATTCATCAACGCATAACTTGCATTGTTGTCGCTCGAAAGGGAACTGGGGATCCCCAACATGAACGCGGCATAACTCAGCCCGAGGCTGCCCGCCGCGGTTAAGCCATCCTCGTTCTTTTGTAGATACTGGCTGTTGAAGCCGAAATTGCCCATCGAATTCCCAGCGCCTCCGGTATTGGTGGCGTACGCCAGCCGGAAGTCGATGCCACCCTGCAGGGAGTGCGAGCCCTCCACATGCGACACACTCGACTTCAGCCCCAACGACCGCTGACGAACGTCGGGTGAGAGCGTACGGCCCATCACGAGGCTGTTTCCCCCATAGGCGGAGGTGTACCCATTGAAGGACACCAGAGGCACGGCACAACCGCCGAGTGACTGGCAGCGCGCATCCAGATAGGTTGGGAAACCTATATCGCTGGGCTTATACTTCCTGGCCCCCAGCGTTTCTTGAACGTTCAGCCATTGGTTTGCCGAAACGCTGGCGGTAATTACGGTAGCGGAGCTCTTGGAATATGTCCAGTTGATGATTCCGCCTCTCGCAGTCCGGATGTTATCCCAGTCCTGCATGCCAGGCGAACTGGCATAGGTCCAATCCTGCGCGTTCTCAATGAAGTGGCTCCAATTCCAGGAGAACGAAAAACGGTGTTTCAAGCTCGGGGCCCAGTCTTCTCTGCTCGCCATGCCATAGTAGTCGACGTTGTCGAACTGGCC
The DNA here is from genome assembly GCA_903881085.1 of uncultured Acidobacteriia bacterium. Classification (GTDB taxonomy): domain Bacteria; phylum Acidobacteriota; class Terriglobia; order Bryobacterales; family Bryobacteraceae; genus CAIRSA01. The sequence goes on along the minus strand of CAIRSA010000496.1, from coordinate 9,678 downwards.
GAGCGCCAGGAAGTTGTTGAACGGCTCCGCCAGCGGATTGGCTGGATTGTTGTTGGGCGTGGGGATGCGGCTGGTGTACCAGTTGAAGATGTTAGGGGCGCCGACCCTGGTTTGCGGAATGATGTTGCCCGGCATCGGAGTCCGGATGTAATGGCCCGGACGTGCCGGGTCGGCCGTAACGCTCAATGGATCGTAAATCTGATACTTCGAGTTGATCGCCAGCAGGTCTGAGAAGTTACCCTGCCGCTCAGCCATGGTGGGGACCGTATTGGTTATTTCGCTGGTCCGGGCCGGCTGGCGGGTCTTGTTTCCCGAATAGGAAAAGAACCAGAAGAACTTATTTCGTCCATCGATCACTTTCGGTATATAAACGGGTCCGCCGAGAGTGAATCCGTAGTCGTTCGCATGGCCGCCTGGCTGCATCGGCTGCGAGGCCAACTGGTCTGCCAGCGCGTTGTTGCCGGCACTTCTGGCCGCTGCGATGTTCTGAAAGTATTTCTGTTTGACGAAAAACGAAGCGGCATTCCAGTGCGTGTTCCAGTATTGCTCAGTGCCTGAGCCGTGCAAACTGTTCGTGCCGGACTTGGTCGAAAACGCGATGTTCAGCCCGATGGAATGACCTACGGAGGCGTCGAAACTCGTCGTCTCAATTTTGTACTCGGCGATCTGGTCTGTAAATGGCGTAAAGGCGATTCCGCCGCTACCGAGATTCGGCGCGCCATCGATGGTCCATTCGTTCTGGCCAAGGCCCAGCGGCGCGGAAAAGCCCGAGGATCCGCCGACTTGTCCCTGCGTAATGTATTGCATTGTCCCCTGATTTACTACCCCAGGCGCGACGCGAGCCATCAGGACGATGTCGTTCGTCATGATGGGCAGGTCCATGATTTCCCGGGTGGTGAGCGCTTTGCCCGTGCTCACCGTGCTGGTATCGAGGATCGGAGACTCAGCGTTAACGGTGACCGAATCGCCCACGGCGCCGACCTCTAGTTGCAAATCGATCTTGATGTCGCTTCCCAGAGTAAGTACCAGGTTCGGGCGGCGGGTTGTCTTGAAGCCGGGGGACGTGGCCGTTACCTTGTACGGGCCGGGTAGCAGCAATGGCGCTTCATAAAATCCACTGGTGTTGGTGATCAGCGAAGTGGAGACGTTGGTGTCGGTGTTCGTCACTTCGACAGCAGCCCCGGCGATGGCAGCCCCCTGCGGGTCGCTCACCGTCCCGGAAATCTTAGCGCGAATGTCCTGGGCCTGCGAAAGGCCCGCCAGCATGGCAATACAACCTACAAGAAGAAAACGAACTGCAAATCGTTGTCTCATTTAATCTCCTATCCGACAAAGCAAATCCTGAATTCGGTCCCCAGCGGATCTAGCCGACCCAGAGCCAAAAGAATTATATAACAACGCGGCTCGGCCTCACACGAAAGGCACGGCGCAAACGCCCAGGCCCGTGGAAGAACGCGGAAGCATTCGCGCGGAGCTTTTAGCCGCCTGGCTTAACAAGTAACTTCCCTCAAAACGCCGGCCTGCTTTGTCAGCGTTCTGCCGGCGTTCGAGGCCAGGGGTTAGAACCTGAACTTCAGAGTAACCGACATGGTTCGAGGGCTACCCTGCTGCGACGTAATCTGGCCGAAATTGGCCGTCTGCTGGGCGCCCGTTGCCCAGTTATAGCTGAGGTTCAGATTCGGATCGCCCGGATTGAAGTGGTTGAACAGGTTCGTGGCATCCATTCGCAACTCAAGTTGTCTGGATTCCTTGCCAATATTAAACGATTTGAAGATGCTCATATCCACGTTCTCGAATCCAGGCCCCCAGAACAGAGTCGAAGGCGTATTGCCAAACCCATAGGTCGAGAGCGCCGGCAGCGGGAAACTCTTGATGTTGATTGGATACCACAAGCGAGGGTCAACCGTCGCAGGATAACCGTTATCGGTAGGGCTCGATCCTGCCGGCAGAAACGTGGTGCCCGTCATGGCGCAACGGAACGGTATGGAGCCAGAGATTGTGGACTGGCCGTTCGGGTAGCCGGCGGGGGCGCCGGTAGGAACGCCACATCCCACAGTCAAGGGATTGCCAGAGAAGAATGACATCACGCTATCCAATCGCCAGCCGCCGAAGACTCCTTCGGTAAAAGCGTTGCGGCCAACAAACCGCGCCACGCTAGGCAGCGCATAGGTCACATTGATATTCACGGCCTGCTTCCGATTCAATACATTCTTCATGAGGCGGTCAGGCAGATACTGGTTTTGCGCGTAGGTGGTCGTCTTCTGCCACGTCCAGTTGCTGCCGAGCATGAGGCGCTTGCCAAAGCGGCGCTTCAACTGCACTTGAAGCGAGTGGTAATTGGACGTGCCGCTCGATGTGAAGCTCGGGATATCGCTCGCGCCGTTGTAACCGATCCGGGAGCGTATCAGGTTGATGTCGAGCGTCTGGCCCGTCCGGGTCGGGTCCAGGTAGGCCGGATTCAGCGTGCCTGAGCAGTTCCCCACGGCATTGCACGTCCCTCCAATCGGAGACCACGTCGTACCGGGCGGGACAGGGTTGGCATTGTACACGCCGGTGCTCTCGCCGTGGCGCGATGCGTTACCCACATAAGCGGCTTCCAAAACGAAACCCATGCCGATATCCTGTTGCACGTTGAAGTTCCAGTTATAAGTTGTCGGGTTGGGGATCTTTGGTGAACCGCCGTAGAAGATCTGCGGCCCATAGAACGCCAGCGCAGTCGAAAGGTCGGAAAACGTGGTGTTGTAGTATGTCGGTGTCTGGAAATTGGGCGGGATCTTGATCGGCCCTACGCCGCCAGCGCTGGACGTAATAATATCCGAACTGAAGGCGCGTTGATAAAAGATCCCAAAAGCGCCGCGAATCGCCGTTTTTCCATTGCCGAATACGTCGTAGGCAAAGCCGAACCTGGGACCGATTTGCGGCGGTTGCGTATCGAAGATGTGCCCATCAGGGAACATGCGGATTCCCGAATAGGGAAAGCTGCCGGATGCGTATGACTTGGGATCGAACAGCCCAACCTGGCCGCCGTTGTAGGAAGCTCCAGTCACCGGATTCACGGCAACCGTGCTTTTCACCGGGCAGACACCGCTCGCCGGAAGCGCGGTGGTGCACTTCGGGAACAGAAGCTGGCCCGTCTTGGAGGCGCTGTAAAGGGTCCCATCGAACAGGCCGAGGTCCGCTCCCGCGGAGTAGGTCTGTGGGATCAGCGAGAACCGCACGCCATAGTCGATACTCAACCGGCGGGACACCTTCCAGGAATCCTGCAGGAACCATTCGTATTGGTAATAGCGCGAGTGGTTTGACTGCTTTACGTTGTCCTGTCCGTAGGATTGAATTACTCCGGTCAGTAAGTTCGATATAGGATATCCAGTATCCAGAGGGTTGCCGTTGTCGCTTCCGAAGTAGTAAGTTCCATTGACGGTGTATTTCGCGTAGGTGCCTGAATCGCGGGTCAGGTGCTCCATAGTGAAACCCGCCTTCATGTTATGAGACCCCTTGACCCAGGTAAAGTTAGCCGTATAGTTCGCCTGTTGATCGGTGGCGCTCCAGGGCCAGCGGTTGTCGAAACCGTAGGCGGGAGCGCCGCCGGTGTAGGCCTGTCCGGCATTCTGCGCGCGGTTGTTTGAGAACATGATGGACGGGATGAAGTTCTGGGAACTGGCGCCGAAAACCTCAGTCGGCTTGAATGTAGTTCCGTCCAGATATTTTAGGTTGGATAGATCACTTACCTTTGCAAATTGTGCCGCATCGAGTGGCTTATTCTGTGGGAACACGTAGTTAGTGCCCACTGTGAATTCACCAATCAGGTTTGGCCGGAAAGTATGTACCACCGTCGTCGCCCAGCCGTGGCCGGGCACCGGATTCGTGTTCACCATATAGCCCCAGTTGGTGCCGGCTAATACTTGGCCAGCACCGACGCCCTCGGTTGTAATATTCGGCAGAATCAGGCGGAAATACGCAGTAGTGGAGGCGGCTAGATTGAAATCGATGCGTGCGGTATGGGTCGACTGCGGAGAGTTCGTAACAAACGAGGATCGCGTATTGTACGCCCGGTTGCCGGTAGGATCAATCACCAGGGGCGCCGATACGCCGGATGGGCTCGGACCTCCACCCGGGGCCGGAAACAGGTTCAGAAGTGCCTGGCCTTCGCGGGAAAAGCGCGTGGTGGGGACGATATTGCCGGGGAATGGCAGACCGGCCGTGGAATCGAGAATCGGGATCAGCACGCCCCTTGTCGTGACAGTTTGCGAAAAATTGCCGGCCTTTTCCAGCGCCGTGGGCATGGAGTACGATTGAGTGCTCGCGCTCTTGTTAAACAGCTGGTCTTCCGCGTAGAAGAAAAATATCTTGTTGCGGAATTTTTTGAACGAGGCCCCGGGGATGATCACCGGACCGCCGATGGTCCCGCCCGGATTCTGGAACCGCGCTTTGGGCCGCACCACTCCGGTCTTATTGCTGAAGAACGCGTTTGCGTTGAGATCCTCATTGCGTAGGATCATATAAAGCGTGCCGTGGAACTGGCTGGTTCCGCTCTTTGTGGTGACGAGGATTTGTCCGCCCGCCCGAGAACCGGTCTCGGCGTTCATGGCATTGACTTGAACCTGGACTTCATTGATCGCGTCTACGTTGACGACCATTCTTGCGGCGGCGAGTGTGCTGGCCGGAGCTCCGCTGTTCTGTTGCGTGATGCCATCGAGTTGCAGCCCCACCCAACCAGACAATCCACCGTTGACGCCGCCCCCATCCGTAGGGCTGGTCGATTGCGTCCCCGGTATGGTGCGAGTGGCGGCAAGAAAAGACCGGCCCGGATTCGGCATGTCCGCCACCATCGCCGCCTCGATCCGCGATATCCGGTCAGACGAGTCCGTCTGGATGCGAGCTCCCTCTGACTTGACAGTGATTGACGTGGACTGTTGACCAACCGTGAGCCGGATCTCATGTAGATCGAGGTTCTCCTGGGAGGCTATGGCGATGTCTTTCTGTTGGTAGGACGTGAAGCCGGGCTTTTCAATGCGAAGGTCGTAAGTGCCGGTGAGCAAGCCTGGGAAGATGAATGACCCATTTTGAACCGTCTCAAACACGCGAGCCTGCTTTGAAAGGGCCTGCGTGACGGTGACTGTCGCTCCGGGAATAGAGGCTCCGCCGGCATCCGCGACAGTCCCTGAAAGCTGGCCGGCTATTTGGGCGCTGGCCGCAGGTAGAACTACCAACGCCATAACACAAATCAGCGAAAATGATTCGAGCTGACGAACTCTTTTACGCATTTGCTGCTCCTTTTCCTAGCGACGACGGGATAATCACGTGCGATCAAACCGTTTGTACTTTCCTGTGCCAAGCCTTACACCGCTGCGGCCTTGTTCCGCACGCCCTCGACTATATCGCAGAATCGCATTGCGCGCCGTGTGCATCTCACGCCGGGCTTGGCGCGGGCTTCATCCGTGCTTGAAAATCATCCAGCAATTTCCCGAGGGAGCGAATCCCGACGCCGAGTCCCGGCGGTCCTGCGCGCCGGGTTGGCAAATCGTCCGTGCTTCCTCAAAACCGAAGCCGCAGAGCCCACTGCATAATGCGCGGATTGCGTGCGGCGGTGTACTGGCCAAACTGCGCGTTTGTTTGGGCGCCAGTGGCGTTGAAGTTCGCGGTTTGATTCAACGTGCTGAATTGCGTGTGGTTGAGCGTATTGTACATTTCCACCCGCAATTGCAGGTGCACCTTCTCGTGAATGGGAATGCCCTTTACGAACGAGATGTCGAAATTATGGATGCCGGAGCCGCGGATTAAAGTCTTCGATGCATCGCCCAGCGTGCCAACGGCGGGAGGGGCAAACACTGTTGGGTTGATGGCCTGCAACGGCCCGTAGCCGTTGCCGAGGTCGTAAGGGTTGCCTAAAACATTAATGCGCGCGGAGACGCTGGGCGAGCCCGTAATATTCGTCGCGGTCGCTTGCGTGAAGTTCAAAATCAGCGGAGCGCCGCTTTGGAACGTGGCGATTCCGTTCAGGTGCCAGTCATTGACCACGGCACGGATGGGCGCCGCCGCGGATTTCCAGGTGGGGATGTCCCACAGCCAGTTCATCTTCAGAATCTGCGTGCGGTCGAAGCTTGCCAGACCATAGTTCCAAGCCCGGAAGAGCGATTTGGGCACGGCGGTGTTGACGGCGCCGAAATCGGTGTCGACGTAATCCAGCGCCTTGGACCAGGTGTATGCGAGTCCGAACTGTATGCTGCGCGAGAAGCGGCGATTCGCGGTGACCTGCAACGAATGATAGTTCGACGTGCCATTGGCGGAGTTGTAGCCGATGGCGCTGTAGCCCTGGATGGGAACGAGAAATGCGTTGGGCAGCGGAGTTGTGGGCGTGACGGGATTGGCGTTTGCGGGCAGGAGTTGCGCGCCTAGTGGGATGGGCTCAAGGTTTTCCTGCCAGGTGAGATGGCGTCCGAGCGAGCCGACGTAGGCAACATCGAGAACTGTGCTGAAAGCAATGCGCCTTTGTATTGAGAGGCTCATATTCATGACCTGGGGCGACTTCATATCCTTCTGATAGTCGACCACTGACGGCGGCGAGACGTAGCCCTGCGTGGATTTGAATGTTGCCATGGTGGCGTATTGAACCACGGGCGTCTGCACGATGGGATAGGAGTATTCAGCAGCGGAATTGGTGCCCAGCGGGCGGTTATAGAAGATGCCGAAGCCGCCGCGGATGGCGGTCTTGCCGTCACCGAAAGGATCGTAGGCAAAGCCGAAGCGCGGCGCAAACAGCGGGCCCATGTTGTTAACCAGAGCCGTTGGGTAGCCGGGCGTGTTGGCGGGAATGACCATACCGTTGGTGAGGTTGCCCGAGCCGGGCGCGATAAAGCCTACCAGCGCCGAAGGATACGTTTCGCCGGTGACCGGATTGACGCCAACACTCTTGCCGTTGACCAACGCCGGACGGATGAGCTTCACGGCTTGCGCCGGATTGTACATATCGAGCGCAAAGCCTGCCATCTGGCCAGTGTAGTTGTGGAAGGGCTGATACCAGCTGATGCGCATGCCGTAGTCGAGCGTGAGCTTCTTGGTTACGCGCCATGTGTCGCTGACGAACGCATCGGTTCCGTTAGCGATAATGAGCGAATACGGATGGGCGGTCGCTTCCGTGTAGGTGTTGAAGATACCCATCAGCGCGTTCGAAAATGCGTGGCCTGTGTTGAGCGGATTGTTGGCGCTACTTTGAAAATCGTAAGTTCCGTTGAAGTTGGTTGCCCAGTGGCCGTCGTACTGGCGCATGCGCTCATAGGTGATGCCGGCCTTGAACGTGTGGGCGCCCATGATGTGAGTGATCTTGTCGCTGACGTTTGTGACATAACGCGTCAAGTCGAATGGAAAGCGCCCGTCAAAGGTGATATTGGGAGCGTTGGTGACGCCGCCGAAGGTCATGCCGGGAATCAAATTCAAAGTATTGCTGGCCATATTCAACTGGCCGGCGTTGAAGCCGTAAGTGGAGCGTTGCAGTTGCGAGAGCGAGTCGCCCGTAAAGAAATCGCTTGGTCCGAATGCCTGTGCGTGCCCGTACATCAGTTCGTTGATGGTGACGGGCGAGAAGATGTGCGTGTAGTGCCCGGAGATCATGTTTCCGGAAGTCTTGGTCACCATGCTGTTCACCAGCGGGAAGTTCAACGTAATGCCGTTGCCGCCCGCATTGAGGCCGCCCGTGGCGCTCATCCAATCGCCAGTCATGGTGACGGAGAACACATCGGAGGGACGAATGTTGTAATCAAGCTTGAGAGTCGCAAGCTTGACGGGCGTGGTGGTGGTGGTCTGCGTCACGTAGTTGTACGCTGTCGAATTCGACGCGTTGGGCAGGGGCAATATCTTTAGCAGCGACTGGCCGTTGGCATCGATGCGCGTGGCGGGAACGATGTTGCCCGGAAACTGCAAGCCGTTGGTGGGATCGATGATCTTAGTGGATGTCAGCGAAAAATCGCCGGTGCGTTGCTGCGCGGTGGGCATGGTGTCGTACTGGAGCGCGCTGGTTGAGTGCTGCGGCAGGAACTCCTGGTTCCAGAAGAAGAACATCTTGCTGCGCAATGCCGGCAGTTTCGGGAGCCACACCGGCCCGCCAATATTGTAGGTGGTGGCGTTGAAGCGGTTGACTGGCCGCGCAATGTTCTGTAGATTACTAAAGAAATTGTTGGCGTTCAACGCTTCATTGCGCCCATAGTACATGGCAGTGCCGTGGAATTGGCGCGTACCGGACTTGGTGACCATCTGTACGTCAGAGCCGGAGAGCCGCCCATATTCCGCCTGATAGTTGCTGGTGAGCACTTTCACTTCGGAGATGGCCTCCATGCTTGGCACAAAGGTTCCATTGGCCGCGCCGCCAACGGCGGTGAGCGTGACGCCATCCACGGTAAAGTTGTTGGAGGTTGCGCGGCTGCCCGCTACATTAAAGCTGACAGCGTTGGTGCCTGCCAGGTTGCGGTTTTCGGCGCCAGTCGGATCGACCACGCCCGGCGCAACCGTGATCAGCGTGGTGACGGAGCGGCCGTATATTGGCAGCTCTTCCGTCTGCGCGGCACCTATCGAAGAAGACCGTTCGCCGCTCGCTGTCTGGACGACGGCGCCTTCGGCGACGACGGTGATGTGTTGATCGATGGCTCCGACCTCAAGCGTCAGGTTGCCTAGACCGTGCCGTTCCGAGGGGCTCAGCTGGACAGCTCGTCGTTCCAGCGTTTTGAAGCCAGAGGCGGCGACGGTGACGTTGTATTCGCCAGCCTCAAGGCCATCGGCGACGAATTCGCCTGCGCTGTTGGTTTGCGCGGTACGTTCGGCACCTGTCGCGGGTTTGACGAATCTTACGGTGACCTTCTGTGCGGCGCTGCCGCTTGTGTCAGTGACAGAACCGAAGATGCTGCCGGTGGTTGCCTGTGCCCAGACCAGTCCGGAACAGAGGGACAACGCGGCCCATAGTCGAATCGATTTGGCTATTGTCATTTATTCACTCCCTGGTGATGGTGGGTATTCTATGTCATCGCGGCTGCGATTGCAATGCTGCCGCATGCTGCTGGGATGGGGGATTTGTGCAGCGAGTTGGGTTCGTTTTTTTTCGCGGAAGTAATTTGATGTCAGTGGGTTGGGTGCGATTTTTGGGTTCGTTTCGCAATTTAGCATTGGATTTGGCTCTTTTCTTTCGTTTCGACTGCCTGCTTTGGGTTTGCCGACATCGTTCCGGTTGTAGCATGAGGTGGCAAGGAAAATTCCGGTTTGGGTTGGAGAGTTATTGACGGTAAAGGAGATTCAGTTACGGGGAGGTCGTGACCATGACCCTGCCTAAAGTCGTCATCCTTCGCCAACGCTACGGCTGAAAAGAGGCGATGGCGGCGCCCACAGTGCCCTCGACTTATTGATCGAGGCGTGAGACTCTACGACGCCCTGGTTCCCAGGCGGATTGCTTATCGACCTGGAGGAAGAACTGGGCGGAAAGCTCGACATCGCCGAGGAGAATTCCCTTCATCTGCTTGTCCGGGAGCGCATACTTCTTGAGGCGATCCCCTTGTGAAGGCATGTGCTCTAAACCTAGAAAAAGCTGTTGGACTGGGTTTGATACAGCGATCTTCCGCATTTGCATTCGATTGCGGATGAAGGCGGAGTAACCCATTGGGTGAGTGATTTATTGGAGCATTGCGGTGGAGGGCAATT